>JAVJTD010000473.1:0-17738 GCA_040219065.1 Planctomycetota bacterium | reverse complement strand
GACCCTTTCCCCTCGAGCGGCGGTACCGTCGAGTGAGCGGCCAACAAGTCGTTGGACGCTCTCCGTCTCGGTCGCGCGGGCTCTGGTTGGCATCCTGTTCCCGGCACAGATGGCCCACTTCGAGCGTCGCCCCTTGCTCGGACCCTTTCCCCTCGGGCGGCGGCACCGTCGAGTGAGCGGCCAACAAGTCGTTGGACGCTCTCCGTCTCGGTCGCGCGGGCTCTGGTTGGCATCCTGTTCCCGGCACAGATGGCCCACTTCGAGCGTCGCACCTTGCTCAGACCCTTTCCGCTCGGGCGGCGGCACCGTCGAGTGAGCGGCCGACAATTCGTTGGACGCTCTCCGTCTCGGTCGCGCGGGCTCTGGTTCGGCGCGGGATTCTGGCCTCTACAGCAGGTCCTCTCGGCCCCGTTCCTTCAGCGCTGAAACGATGCGGCGCACGTCCTGTGCTCGGCTCTTGGGGCACACCAGAATGGCATCGTCGGTCGAGACGACGACGAGGTCGTCGCAGCCGAGCACAGCGATGAGCCGAGCGCCCTTTGCGTCGTCATACACGATGCAGCCTTCGGAATCGAGCACGATGGGCTCGCCGTCGATGACATTCCCTGCGGTGTCTCTGGGCCTCACCCGCGCCAGCGCGTCCCAGGCGCCGACGTCGTCCCAAGGGAAATCGGCCGGAACCACCGAGACGTTTCGCGCCTTCTCGAACACGCCGACGTCGATCGACACGCTCGGCAAGGCTTCGAACGTCGTCAGAAGCTCGTCGCCCCTGCTCTCGTCCGGCGAGCGTCGCCAGATCTCCTGGAGGGCCCGGCATCCTTCGGCATGAAACGGCAGATGCTCCTCGAGCGCCGCCAAGAAGGTGTTCAGCCGGAAGAAGAACATGCCGCTGTTCCAGAGGTGACCGCTCGCCACGAAGCGCTCGGCGGTCTCCCGGTCGGGCTTCTCATGAAACGCCGCGACCCGTCCGGCGCGTCCGGCCGAGGGCGCTTCGTCACCCGCCACTTCGATATACCCGTAGCCAGTCTCGGGGCGAGTCGGCGCGATACCGATCGTGACGAGCTCGGGAGACTCCTCGGCGCGCTCGAGCGCAAGGTCGACGAGCTCTCGAAACCTCACCTCGTCGCCGATCGCATGGTCGGCTGTGAGCACGGCCGCGGAGACCGAAGCCGGATCGTCGAAGCGCGCGGCGAGGCAGGACGCCGCGAACGTCAGGCAGCCCGCGGTGTTTCTGCGAGCGGGCTCGGCGAGGACGTTCTCGGGCGGGACATTCGGCAGGGCTAGGCGAATCGGCTGCTGGAGGGCGCGATTGGTCGCGATGTAGACGTCGGCGGGCGGAATCAACGGCGAGATCCGCTCGACCGCTTCGGCGATGAGGGTCCGCTTCGGGTCGGTCAGTCGCAAGAGCTGCTTCGGTCGCGATCGCCGACTGGCCGGCCAAAACCGCTCGCCCGCACCGCCCGCCATGATGATCACGACGCGCCGCATCGCTGCCTCCCGCACTGCTGACTCGAGTCCGCCCGGAGCGCTGCCGATCGAGGGGCTCCGACGCCGGAGCCGCCTCGTCTCGGCGCTCGGCCTCGACCTTACCCGAACCTCTGGCAGAATGGCAGCCGCCGACCCGGTCGTCCTTCGCCACCGATTCGGAGCCTGCCTGGACCGATGCTCGTCGCTCGAGGATCAAGCTCCGAGCTCTCGAGGAGCTCCCGTTGCCCATCGGATCTCACTCCTGCTCAGCGCAGAAGCTATCGGCCCGACTCCGCAAACCTCATTGCTTCATCGCATCATCAGCCCTCTGCCTCGCAATGATGGCTTGCCAGAGTGCCCCGCTCGCCCCGTTCGAGCTGATCACCTCCGAGGTGAGCGGGACCGACCCGGCTCTTTCGCCGAACGGGCGCTTCGTCGTCTTCTCACTGCTGGGAGATCTCTGGCGAGTGCCTCGCGAAGGTGGGACGGCTGTCGCCCTGACCGAAGGACCCGCCTACGACAGCCGGCCCGCCTTCTTCCCTGACGGTCGCCTGGTCTTCCAATCCGACCGGTCCGGCAATGAGGACCTGTGGCTCCTCGACGAACTGGGAGCCACTCCGCGGCAGCTCACCTCCGATCCCGCCGACGACGGCTGGCCCGCCGTCTCTCCCGACGGCGCCTGGGTCGTCTTCACTTCGGACCGCGCAGGCACCTCCGACGTCTGGCGCCTCCCTTCCAGCGGCGGTCCGCCGCAAAGGCTCACCTTCCTCCCCGGCGACGAGACGCAGCCCGCGTATCGCCCGGATGGGCTCTGGATCGTGTTCACCTTGGAGGATCGCGAGACCGCGGACGTATTCGAGCTGCCGGCGCGGGGCGGCTCGGCGCGGCGCGTCTTCGAGGAAGGAGCTCACCGGACCGGCGGCGTGCCGACACCAGCCGGCGAGCTCCTCTACTTCGAGCACGTCGCTCGTGCTCGCGAGGCGAAGCTGCGAAGCACATCAGGAACGCATCGCCTCGAGCGATTGGATCTCGATCGATTCGCGCGGTGGCGTCCGGCACCGACCGAGCACGGTTGGATCTTCTACGAGGGCGGCAAGCTGTGGGAGCTCGACGGCGCCGATGTGCATCCTGTCGAGTTCCTCGCGCAGGTTCGAATGGAGCAGCCTTCGGCCGTCCGCCCAAAGGGCAGCGCGCACCTTCCCCAGATCGACTCGGCGCCGATCCTCGATCCCGACGTCTCACCTGACGGCGACCGCCTCGTGTACTCGGCTGGCGGTGACTTGTGGATCCATGACATCGATAAAGGTGAGTCGCGGCGACTGACGGCTGGCGACTTCTTCGATCGCCATCCCAGCTTCAGTCCCGATGGCCAGCAGATCGCTTACGTGTCCGAGGGGCATCTGCGTCTGGTGCTCGCGGCCGGCGGGCCGTCCCGGCGACTGACTCCCGGCCACGGCGAGCTGTCGGCGCCTCGCTGGCTCCCGGGCGGCGAAGGCCTCATCGCCGCTCGGCGCGACGCGGACCAACGATACTCGGTCGTCGAGGTGCCCCTCGAAGGCATCGGTGCCATCCGCCTCGCCGGGTCCGAGCGCACATGGTATCCCGCTCCCACAGTCGCCCCAGGTGGAGCCGAGGCAGCGTTCCATTCGCCCCAGCCCGGCTACGGCTCTCTCGCCACGGTCGCGCGACCGCCGGCGGCTCCCGTGCAAGATCTTCGGCTGCTGTTGCCCAGACCGGTCCGATCGGCCCGGCTCTCTCCTGGCGGCGAGCACGTCTTGCTGATCGACCACGACAGGCTCACCGTCGCCGAGTCCCCGCAGCACGGAGCTCCGATCACTGCCGAAGAGCGAATTGTGCTCGAGGGTCCGGTCCAAGGCGCCCGATGGGCGACGAAGCCAAGCACCGTGGTCGCGGTTCGAGACGATGCGATCGTCACCGTCAATGTCGAGACCGGTGACGTCCGTCGCTTCGTACCAGAGCGACCGAGGCCATCCGCTAGTGACGAGAATCGCTGGGCGCTCTCGGCAGCTCGCATCTGGACGGGTCACTCGATGATCGAGAACGGTGTGCTCGTGATGAGCGGCGGCCGGATCGAGCGCGTCGGTCGCCGCTCGGAGATCGCGGACTTGCCGGTGATCGACCTGGGGAATCACACGCTGCTTCCAGGGCTGATCGATCTCCACGTCCACTTGGCTGCTCCCACCGATCTGCCAGCCCTCGCCCTAGCCGGAGTGACCACGGTGCGCGATGTCGGCGGCGAGCTCGCAACTCGCCAGGTGTTCCAATGGCTCGCCGAGCAGAACGGTGCCGCGCCGCGCATCCTGTCCTGCGGTGAGCTGCTCGAAGGCGAGCCGGCAGTCTTCGGCAATCTGTCGGCCATCGCCAGGACACGGGAGGCCGCGGCCGCTCAGGTCGCTCGACTGTCGGAAGCGAAGGCCTGGGGCATCAAGATCTACCCTTCGCTGGGCCGTGAGCTCGCGGCGAGCGCCATACGCCTGGCCTCCGAGCGCGGCCTGCGATCGACCGCCCACGTCACCGGGCCGCGTCGATTCTTCGAGATGGTCTTGGCCGGCAGCAGCGGTATCGAGCACGGTCCGTCCGAGCCGATCTTTGGCGACCTCGCCGCTTTGGCGGCCGCCGCCGATGTCGTCGTCACGCCGACGATCGTCGCGGTCGAAGGCGCAATGGCAGGCGCTCCTGGCGAAGCTATCGCGGGTAAGCTCGAAGGCGTCCGCGCGCTGCATCGCGCCGGCGTGCGTCTCGGCGCGGGCACGGATTCGGGATTGCCCCCGATCCAAGCTGGCCCGTCACTGCACGACGAGATCGTGCTGCTGGCACGAGCCACCGACAACACGACCGCGTTGGCGGCCGCGACCACGACAGCCGCCGAGGCCCTCGGCCTCGAGAGCGAGCTGGGAGCCCTCCGTGAAGGAATGAAGGCAGACCTTCTGGTGGTCGAAGGCAACCCGCTCGAAGACATCACAGCCATACGCCAAGTCCGCTGGGTCGTCCGCGACGGACGAATCCAGATTCGGCCGGAGGGGTGAGCTCATTCTCGAGGGCATTGGCTCGGCTCACCTCTGGTGACCTCAAAGGCCAGTCATTCTTCAGCCGCAGGCGACGCCCTCGCGCACTCTACCGTGCGCCCAGCAGCAGCTCGGTGACGAGCTGGTCGAGGCGCTCGTAGGGCTTGGACCTTTGACCGAGCTCGATGCGGTCGAAGGTGCGACTCTTCAGTGCATTGGCCTTCTCGCCCGAATAGGGTGGCGCCAGCTCAGCGATCGGCTCGCCGCTTCGGATCTCCTCGAGCAGCGATTGGATCTCGGTGTCTTCTTCGAACTGGCGCGCCCTCTCCTTCAGCACCTTGTAGGTGCGCATGCAGCCTCGCGCGAAGGCCTGGACGTCCTCGGCGTCGGCCGTGCGGTAGGCGTGCGCGTCGAAGTGCCGTGGCCCTTCGTAGCCGACGCTCTCGAGGAAGCGAACCAGATGGAATGCGGCTTTGGGATTCGAAGACCCAAAGCGCAGGTCCTGATCGTAGCGGGGCCCGGTCTGATCGTTCAGGTCGATGTGAAAGAGCTTGCCTGCATCCCAGGCTTGCGCGACCGCGTGCGTGAAGTTCAGGGACGCCATGTGCTCGTGGGCGACCTCGGGATTGACGCCGACCATCTCAGAGTGATCGAGCGTCTCGATGAAGGCCAGCATCGCGCCCGTCGTCGGCAGATAGATGTCGGCCCGCGGCTCATTGGGCTTGGCCTCGAGCGCGAAGCGAAGGTCGTAGCCTTGGTCCTTCGCGTAATGCGTGAGGAAGTTCATCGCCTCGCGCATCCACTTCAGCGCTTCGAGCGGATCCTTGCCGGCATCGACCTCGCAGCCCTCTCGGCCGCCCCAGAAGACATACGTCGTGGCGCCCAAGCTGACGCCGAGATCCATCGCGTGCATCGTCTTGTGAAGCGCATAAGCCCGCACCTCAGGGTCGTGGCTCGTGAAGGCGCCGTCTCGAAACGCTGGATCGCTGAACAGATTCGTCGTCGCCATCGGCACCCTCAGGCCCGTCGCCGAAAGCGCCTTCTGGAAGTCCGAGACGATCCGATCGCGCTCGGCCGGCGTCGCGTCGATCGGCACCAGGTCGTTGTCGTGGAAGTTGACGCCCCAGGCGCCGACCTCGGCGAGCCGATGCACGAGCTCGTGCGGTGGAACGGTATCACGCACGCGCGGGCCGAACGCGTCGCTCCCCGGGTTCCCGATCGTCCAAAGGCCGAAGGTGAAGCGGTCGCCGGGAGTCGGGTCGTAGCGATCGGACATCGGAGCTTCCTTTCGAATCAGGACACGAAGAAGTCGGGCTTCAGTGCGGGATAGAGCTTGCGGTATTGCGCGTACGACTCTGCATGGACGGCGGCTGCCTCTGAGCTCGGCTCGGTCGTGCCGCGTATCCGGATCGCCGCGCGGCACGCATCGCCGACACTCTCGAAGCCACCCGTTCCGGTCGCGGCGAGGAGCGCGGCACCGCGGGCGGCCCCTTCGGCCAAGTCGACCACGTGGAGCGGGACGCCGAAGACATCGGCGAGGATCTGACGCCAGAGTGGGCTCTTCGCGCCACCGCCCGAAAGGCGCACTTCGTCAAAGGTCGTCAACCCGGCGGAGCGGAGCAGCTCGAAGCCGTCGCGCAGACCGTAGGCGACGCCTTTGAGAACCGAGCGCACCAGGTGGCCGCGGCTGTGCCGGACCGTCAAGCCGACGAAGGCACCCTTCGCATTGGGGTCGGGATGCGGCGTTCGCTCGCCGGTGAGGTACGGCAGGAACAACAACCCCTCGGAGCCGACCGGGACCGCGGCCGCTTCCGCGTCGAGCTGCTCGAAGCCCACGCCCGGTGCGATCGTGTCGCGCAACCAGCGAAGGCTGCCGGCCGCCGAGAGCATGACGCCCATCAAGTGCCACTGCCCCGGCACCGCATGACAGAAGGCGTGCAGGCGGCCCTCGGGCTCGATGGCGGGCGCCCCGGTCGGCGCGAAGACGACGCCGGAAGTACCGAGGGTCAACGCGGCGAGTCCGGTCTCGACGACACCGACTCCCACGGCTTGGGCGGCCTGGTCGCCGCCGCCAGCGACGACGGGCGTGCCCTCTCGAAGACCGGTGGCATCCGCCGCCTCGCCGGTGATCGTCCCGGTGACGACGGGACCCTCGTGAGTCTTGGGGAACCTGGTCGGATCCAGCTCCAGCGCGTCCAGAACCTCACGCGACCAGTCACGCTCTCTCAGATCGAAGAGCAAGGTGCCGGCGGCGCCCGCCTTGTCGGTGGCCGCCTCTCCGGTCAAACGAAAGCGCACCGCATCTTTGGGCAACAGCACGTGACGCGCTCGCCGGTAGACTTCGGGCTCGTGCTCGCGGACCCAGAGGATCTTGGGCGCGGTGAAGCCCGTCAGCGCGTCATTGCCAGTGATTCGAATCAGGCGCTCGCGGCCGATCCGCTCTCGAATCGCGTCACACTGCGCACCGGTCCGCTGGTCGTTCCAGAGGATCGCTTTCCGGAGCGGAGCCCCTTGGTCGTCGAGCAGCACCAGCCCGTGCATCTGGCCGGTGAGACCGATGCCGACGATGGCCTCCTTTGGTGTCTTCGTCTCCTCGAGGACACGGCGGATGCTCGCGCAGGTACCCGTCCACCAGAGGTCGGGATGCTGCTCCGACCAGAGCGGCTGTGGGGTATCGAAGTCATACGTCGAAGCCGCACAGCCGATGACGGCTCCGGCCTCGTCGATCACGAGGGCCTTGGTCGCCGTGGTGGAGATGTCGATCCCCAACCAGCGCATGCGTCGCTCCCGCTCGAAGAATCCGTGACCCGGACGCTCGAGATGCGTCCTGGAAAGAGGAGGCGCCGGGTCCATTACCACAAAACAGGAGGGGTATCATGAACGAACCGTCCCCGCGGTTCGACCACGAAAAGCTCGAGGTCTACAGGCTGGCGGTCGACGCCACGATCCGGGTCGGGACCGTCCTCGTGAGCTCGGGAGCGCGGCGCTCCCTAAAGCTCGAGCAGCTCGATCGCGGCAGCAGCGGGATCCCGCTCAACCTCGCCGGGCAAAGGAAGACGCACTGTCAAAGACCGGTGTCGCTCCTTCGACATCGCACCTCTCGAGCGCGGAGGGATTCTCGACGTGATGGTCGGTCGTAGAGACATGGACGAACAAAGAGCGGAGGAAGGCCGAAGAATGATCATCCGAATCACAGAGCTCCTCATCGGGCGGGATTCGCCGTAGCTCGTTCTCCTCGAGGGAGGTTACGTCGATCGTCTCGTTGCCGGCCTCGAGCCGTCCAGTGCCGCCAACGGAACCCTTGCGGCCTGGATCGCCGATCCGTGTTCTTCTCTCTGATGCGGCCCGATGTGTCCGCCGCTTCAAACCGTTCCCGTCCAGGAGCCCCGACGATGAGAGCTCTCGCCGTTGTCGCGTTCGCGGCCTTGCTGATATCCCTCGGCTGCCAGGGGCCCCGCCCCACTCTCAAGAGCCCCGAGTCCACCGCGGTCGTCTTCGACGACCTCGGCACCTTTCGACGGTCCATCACGACCGACTCCCTCGAGGCCCAGCGCTGGTTCGACCAGGGGTTGAACCTGATCTACGGCTTCAATCATGAAGAGGCCATTCGCTCGTTCGAAGAGGCCCTCCGCTGGGATCCGGATTGCGCCATGGCCTACTGGGGCCAGTCCCTCGCCTCGGGCCCGAACATCAACAACGCCGAGATGGAGGCCGCCGCCAATCAGCGCGCCTTCGAGGCGATCGAGAAGGCTTTGGCGCTTCGAGAGCGCGTCTCCCCCATCGAGCGCGCGCTCATCGAGGCCGTCGCCGAGCGCTATGAGGCGACCTTGCCCGAGGATCGCGCGCCGCTCGACCGCGCGTATGCCGATGCCATGCGCAAGGTCCACGGGCAGTTCCCAGGCGACACCGACGTCACGACGCTCTACGCCGAGGCCCTGATGGACTTGCGCCCGTGGGACCTGTGGACTCCCGAGGGATTGATGCAGCCGGGCACCGACGAGATCATTGCCCTCCTCGAAAGCGTCCTCGAAGTGCAGCCCAACCATCCGGGCGCGAACCATTACTACATCCACACGATGGAGGCGTCACCGATGCCCGAGAAGGCGCTCGCCGCGGCCGATCGCCTGCGCGACCTGGTGCCAGACGCGGGCCATCTCGTTCACATGCCGGCTCACATCTATCAAAGAGTCGGCCGCTACCAGGACGCCGTCCTCGCCAATCAAAAGGCGGTCGCCGCGGACAATCGCTACATGGCCCGCACGAAGGAGGACGGCTTCTACGCGCTGTACCGCGCGCACAACTACCACTTCCTGGCGTGGTCGGCGATGTTCGAGGGCCGCAGCGGCATCGCCCTCGAGGCGGCCCGCGACCTGGTCGCCTCCATTCCGATCGAAACGGTCGAAGCCTTCCCCGACTTCCTAGACGGCTTCATGGCGGCGCCGCTTCACGTGCTCGTTCGATTCGGCCGCTGGGACGACCTCCTCCTCGAGCCCCAGCCCAAGAGCACGCTGCCGGTGACGACCGCATTCTGGCACTACGCACGCGGCGTGGCCTACGCGGTTCCCGGAGATGTCCTGAAGGCGGAAGCCGAGCTCGCGGCATTCGAAGCCGCTCTCGAGGACGTTCCCGGCTCCGCCCGGATCGGCAACAACTCGGCGAAGAGCGTGCTCGCCATCGCGCGCGCGATGCTCCACGGCGAGCTCCTGTTCCGCAAGGGCGACCTCGACGAAGCGTTCGAGCGGATCGAAGAAGCCGTGCGGCTGGACGATCTTCTCCGCTACGACGAGCCCTGGGGCTGGATGCAGCCGGCCCGGCACTCGCTGGGCGCGCTCTTGGTCCAGGCCGAGCGCTACGAGGACGCGATCCCGGTCTACCGCGAGGACCTGCGCAAGAACCCCGAGAACGGGTGGTCCCTCCACGGCCTCGCCGAATGCCTGAGGCGGACCGGCCAGATCGAAGAGGCCACCGAGGTCGAGGCCCGATTCCAAAAGGCGTGGCAGCGCGCGGACGTCGTCTTGCCCGGCTCATGTTACTGCCGCACCTCGGTGCCCGTCGGCGGGTGAGCCCGCGCCGCCAAACGAAAGAACGTCGCCGGCGGCTTGCGGGGAGAAAGACCGCCGGCGACTCTCACGATGTTTCGAGTTGGGGACCGGACTCTTTGATGGAGGCCGGTCCCCGGGGCTCAGTGGTCCAGGCCGGCCACGCTCAAGGCGACCTGGTACCACGGATTGCCGCGCAGATCCTTTTGCATCATCTGGATCTGCATCAGGAGATGCCCTCTCTGGAACAGGCTGAAGTCGCTCGTCAGGTAGGCGGCCAACGCGAGGAACTCGACGTTCCATTCAGCGGTTCCCGAGATGCCTCCCGAGTAACGCTTCGCGTCGTCGTAGAGGTCGACCTCGTAGATGAAGCCCTGATTGCGACGGAATCCGATGTCGTTGATGAGGACGGCCGTGTCGCGGATCAGCCCCGTCAGATGGGCCGGATCGACCTCGGGCGGGATCCCGCGCTCGAGGCGATGCCCGAGCTGATCGAGGTAGAGCATCAACCCAACGCCACCGACGGCCGACATCCACGGCTTGAAGTGGTCGTAGTTCGTCAGGCCGGAGCGGAGCTGGCCCTTGTAGATCAGGGGCTCCCAGCCCGCGAAGTAGCCGGCCTCGTTCAAGGTGAAGCGCTGGGTGTTCTTGGACAGGACCGACTGCACCATGCTCGTGGCGGACTGCCAATAGTCCTCGTCACCGGTCAGGCGATAGGCCTCCAGCAACGTTCGCAGACCCCAACCGAGCACGCGGGCCGAATGCACCCGCCCCTCGGAGTCGCGGCACATCTCGTACGTCCTCAGACCTTGGGCGATCTCTTCGATCGACTCGAGCGCTTTCGGATCACCGGTCACGAGGTACCAGTCCCGCAGGTCATCGACGCTCAGGTGCTCTTGATCCCAGCCGTTCCAAGGTCCACCGTGATCGGCTTGATAGGCGGCGTAATGGGCCGGCATGGATTGCCGCGCCTGATAGCCTTCACCCGGACGTCTCCAATCCCAGTCTCCGTCGAAGAGGCGGTCGCCCGGATAGTCGTCGGCGTCGAAGCGCTTTTCGAGAGTGTTCCAATGATAAGGACGCAGGTTCTTCGAGACGTGCAGGAAGTCCTCGACCCACTCGAAGTGGTGTCGCAGGCCTGTTTGCAGATACGGCAATAGATAGCTGTACCGGTTTCTCGGGCTGCCCGTCGCGTGCGTCGAGTGGAAGAGCTCACCGAGCTCGTTCCAGCCCAGCCGGGTCGCGCCGCCCAATACGGGCACGTCCGATCCGGCGGGCACATTGGCCACGGGACCAAAGTCGCCCCAGGCCTTGGTCCGGACCAAATAGGTCCGATCGAGGCGATACAGGAGCGGCTCGTGAAAGTCCTCGAGCAGACGAGCCGATTGGGCCGGCGTCGTATTAAACGCCAGCATCAGCTTTGCGCCCAGGTGCGCGCCGTCGTCGAGCACGTACTCGCCGTCCGGCAAGAGCTCTGCCCGCGTCCAAAGAGCATCGACCGAGGCGGCTTTGGGATAGGTCTTCCAGGCGTTCTGAATACCGAGCGTCGCGTTCGCGCTCGCGTCACCGCCCCAGCCGAAGAGATGCGGCCTCGGCGACGCGTCGAGGTAGTCCAGCCGCGGCGCATGGCCCGCCGAGACGCCGGCGCCTTCGGGAAAGTGACCTTGGCTCGCCGGACTACCAAAGTGGCGGATCGCGACCGAGAAGCCTCCGAGCTTCACGTCCCCGAGCGGGCGTTCGGTGTAGGAGTTCTTCAGCACCCAGTCGAGCTGGACGGGTGGCTGCAGTTCACCGAAGCCTTGGCGAAACGTGAAGTAGGCGGTCGACCAGAGGAAGTCGCGTCCGATGCCGCTCCCGGGTGCGGCGCGATGGTAGAGGTCGGCACGCACGATCGTCTTGAGCGGCCCCGTCTCGACGACGGAGAGCTGGGGCGATTGGGCGAGGTACTCGACGCCGAATCCGTCCTTCACGATCCCGCGCAGGAGATCCTGCCGGAACAGGTCTCGAACGACCATCAGATCGACGAAGACATTCCGACCCGAGTACTGGCGGAGCTGGTAGCCGCCCTTGAGGTGGTAGGTCGCACTCGAATCGGCGAGCACGCTCGCCGGAAAGGTCACGAGCACCCAGCGGAGCGACGGGTCCGGTGTCCAGCGGGCGAGGATTCGGTACTGCGAGGGCACTTCTTGGCCCTGGGCGTCGGTGACGAACAGGAAGGGGAACGCTTCCTCGAGCAGCTCTCCCTTGGCGAATGGCACTCCGAACGAGACGACCTCGCCCAGGCGATCGCGCGGTGTGTCGTTGAGGACGGTGATGTCGGTGATGTCTATGGTCTGTGCTCGGGCGCCGAGCGCCCCGCCGAGCAACGCAGCGAAGATCCAGGCAACGCGGCGCATCATAGACGTACTGGCTCCATCATTTGGCTTCCCTATCCGGCCTTGCGGCCTCGGGCCCTCGAGCCTCGTCCCTGGGATGCCATCCGACCTTTGAAGCAACGCGCAGGCAGACGGCGATCGCGGACCCGCCTTCCCCCGAAGGTGGGTCTTCGCTCGGCTCGGCGACGTGAGAGCCGTCGCGGAGGCGCGGTCCGGACGCACGCTCCGCGGGCCCGACCGCACAGGCGGCCGCCGCGTCGGCAGATCGACGGATTGTCTCGAGGGGTGTGACTGACCCTTTTCCCATGCTGACAGGCCTTGGGAGAGCCTGTCTCGACTCGCGAGAACTATACCCCCGGATTCCGCCGAACCCAAATCGCCCGAAAAATCGCCGAAGGCTGTCGCCCCGGATCGCCCGGATGGAGCTTGATCTCGGCCGGCGGCCTGCCTAACATGCGTCCCCCTTCCCCGTGGGAGGGCAAGAACACTGAACGAAAACTCCCGCACACCCAACCAAGATCGGATCGACCTGGCGAGGTCTCTGGCGACGACGATCTCGGTCTCCCCCGCACCCCGAGTGATCTTCATCGGCACGACACCGGCCAGGCTCCGTTTGCTGGCGTGTAACCGCGTACCAACCCGACTCAATCGCTCGAGGCTGCTCGTCGACCGGTGACAGATGATCGCCGATCGGCCGGGAGACCGTCCGGAACGAATGCCGCGGATCCGGACTCCCGACAACAGTGGCCGTGCTCATCAGGAAGAGATCGTCCCGATGAAACGACTGGCCTCACTCCTCGCCCTGCTGCTCACTCTAGCAGCGACCGTTCACGCGTCTCCCGAGCTCATCACGGGCCTGACGGTCCTGAATGACACCCATCTCGCGAGATCTCGCGAGGTGGTCTCGTACGGGATCCCCTTCGCCGAAGGGAAGCTGTTCGACGCCGACCTCGATCGCCTGGTGGTCCTCGATGCGACCGGGCAGCTCGTTCCGTCCCAGACGCGAGTGCTCGCGCGCTGGACCCCGTTTCCCGCCATCAAGTGGGTGCTCGTCACCTTTCCGGCGAGCGTCGCCGCCTTCTCGGAGGCACGCTACCGGATATTCCTCGACGACAATCCTCACAGCTACTCGGGTCGTAACATCGAGAACGATCTGGCACTCTTGAGGCACCTGTTTGCCACTCGGTCGGTACAAGGCATCGTCACCGACCACTTCGGCAATCGCTTCATTCCGACCGAGCCGAAGCTCACGGTCGAAGAGGCCGGTCCACTCAAGAACCTGATCCGCGTCGATGCCTATCACCGGAACCCGAGCTTCCCCAGAGACTTCCTCTGGTCGACGGCGTACATCACGCTCTACCACGACGGCGTCGAGCCCAAGCCTCATTACAAAATCGAGTGGTACCTGAAGAACTCGTATACGCTTCGGCCGCTCGGACATGTGAAGTTCAAGAACTTCTACGTCCAATTGAGGCATCACTCGCAGTCGCCCAACGCGATCTTCGGGGATCCGGCCTGGTCGACCTCGAACGTGCCGGCTTCGAAGGGCTATTACGGCGAGCTGGACCAACCGATCCTCTGGGGTCGCGGCGGTGATGCCAACTCCAGCTCGGCCCTCACCATCAGCCGCGCCTGGGAGACGTATCCCAAAGCGATCGAGGTCGACTCCCAATGGACCCGGGCTTGGGTGCTCCCCGACGGCGACTACGTGATCGGTGACGGCCAGCACATCGGCGTCAAGCTCGGGGCGGCGCTCGACCTGCCCGCCATCGACACGCCGAACTGGGCCTTGGCCTTCGACATGCCGCTCCTCTACCGGATCGACCAGCCCTACTTGCAGGCGACCAATGCCTGGGGCGACTTCGGAGTCGTGGCGGACGTCCAGCCCGGGCAGCGCGTTCCCAGCCTCGAGTACAAGCTCAAGCGCTACGGCTGGAACGAGTACGGCGAGTACCATCATTCGACACATGCGGCCGGCAGTCCGCGCAACCACTACAGCTATCTGCTGCCCTACATGCAGACGGGTCACCGTGAGCATTGGCAGTGGGTCGAGGACCAGCTCCTCATCTCGATGAACCAACGGCCCTACCATTGGACCACTCTCGAGAAGGAGTTCGACCGAGACGACTTCCAGGATGACCGCCTTTGGGACGGCTATTGGGAGTGGCGTCGTCCCGGTGCCGGATATCAGGCTCGTCAGAACCTGCCGCCCGAGCTGGCTCCCTGGCGCGCGGACAGCGGCAATGCCTGGAACGGCTGGGACTTCGAGCACATGACCGTCGACGACCTGCGAGATTATTATCTCGTCACCGGTCATCCCAAGGCGCTCGAGTCACTCGAGGAAGTCGCCCAAGGCTTCCGCAGCTACGAGATGACTTGGGATCGCGATCAGCACGTCCACTCCGGTCGGGTGCTCGGGTGGTGCCTGCGCGCCCTGGTCGACGCGTATTACCTCACCGGCGACGAGGATTATTGGAACGCCGCCACGCACATGGTCGACACGGCTCTGCTGCGGGACGGCTGGCGCTACAAGATCGAGAACGGCTGGCCGAATGGCTGGGAGCCCTTCTTCTACGATACCAAGATCCAAAGCGGCCAGTCGAACTACGACCACTTCAAGCCCTGGATGTCGGCGATCGGAGGGGTCGGGTTGATCCGCTATCTCGACGCGTCCTATCGGAGACATCGCGCGGGGCTGTCGGTCCCGATCCCCATCAAGCGCGTCTTCCGCTTCGTCGTCGACACCGCCGACCTGATCGTGAATTACGGCTTCATTCCGAATCAAGGATTCATCTACGAGATGAGCATCTACGACGACAACCGCGACGGTTACTCCGGCGGAACGTCGGGGACTCCGGAATGGAACGTCGAGTTCTTGATGCTGGTGGCCTACTTGACCGGCAAGGCCAGCTACTTCGGCCCGGCCAAGTGGATCCTCGATTACCAGCGCGGCAAGAGGGATCTCCGGTCCAATCCTTGGTACCAGGTCTCACTGCGCGTGGCCGGCTACTGACGCCGAGCATCCGATCCCTCGTATACCAGAAGGGTCGGCGTCCCTCTCGGGGCGCCGACCCTTCTTCGAGTGAGGCGTTGAGTTTCGAGAGCGGAGGCGGCCGCGCGGGGCCACCTCCGCCGATTCTGCTATCGCGCTCGGCTCAGTTGCCGCCCGACTGACCCGCTATCTCCAGCGCCGCCTGATACCAGGGATCTCCCCGGAGATCGTCGCGGCTCATTTGGACGTTCATCACCCAGCGGCCCGGCTCGAAGAGCGAGGCATCGCCGAGGAGCCTCGAGGCCAGGGCCAGGAACTCGACGTTCCACTCGGCCGTACCGGACGCGCTCGCGGGCAGCTCGTCGTTCTGGCTCACGTCATAGATGTCGAGCTCGTAGATGAAGCCCTGGTTCTCTCGCCAGCCCATGTCGATGATCAGCTCGGCAGTGTCGCGGATGTAGGTCAGCACCTGGGAAGGATCGACCGGGTCCGACTTGCCCGCATCCGCGCGGCTGGTCAGGAGCTCGTAGTAGTGGATCAATCCGATCCCACCGACCGCGGACATCCAGGGCTTGAAGTGGTCGTAGTTCGACTGACCCCGGTGGACCTTGCCTTGGAGCACGAACGGCTCCCAGCCCTCTTCGAACCCGTTGATCAGGTGGTAGCGCTGACCGTCCCGCTCGAGCACGAGCTGCACCATGTTCGTCGCGGCGTTCCAATACTCTTCGTTGGCCGTGATGCGATAGAGATCGAGGAAGGTCCGCAGGCACCAACCCAGCACGCGGGCCGAGTGGACCTTGTAGCCGCGGTCCCAGGACATCTTGTAGCTGCGCAGCCCTTGACCGACCTCCTGCATCGCCTCGAGGGCCTTGGGATGACCGGTGACGAAGTAGTAGTCCCGAAGATCGTCGATCGTCATGTGCTCGAAGTCCCAGCCATTCCACGGTCCGCCCCATTCGGAGCGCCATGGCGCATAGGACGCGGGAATGTTCTGACGCGCTTGATAGCCGGCCCCTGGCCAGCGCCAGCTCCATTGGCCGTCCCACAAGGAGTCCTGACGGAATTCGTCGAAGTCGAACGACTTCTCGTAGGTATTCCAGTGATACGGGCGCAGGTTCATCGAGACGTAGAGCTGGTCCTCGACCCAATCGTAATGGCGACGCTCACCCGTCTGCATGTAGGGCAGCAGGTAGCTGTAGCGATTGCGCGGGCTACCGGTCGTATGCGTCGAGTGGAAGGTCTCGCCGAACTCCTGCCAGCCGTAGTTGTACGAGCTGTAGGCCATGTCGTCGAGCCAAGTGCCGGCGGGCACGCTCGTGATCGAGCCGAAGTCGCCCCAGGCACGCGTCCCGCGGAGGTAGTCGGTATTCAGCTTGTAGAGCAGCGGCCGGTCGTGCGTCGCCGCGACCTCGTAGGCCTGCTCGGCAGGCTGGTTCCAGGTGAGCGTCATGCTCGCGCCGACATGGGCACCGTCGCCGAGCGTGTAGTCGCCTTCGGGGAAGAGCCAGGCGCGAGTCCAACCGCCGTCGACACCGATGGACTTGGGAAACGTCTGCCAGGCCTTCTTGATGTAGAAGCCGATGTTCCGATTTGCGTCACCTCCCCAGCCGAAGAGCAACGGTTGCTCCAAGGCACCGTAGCGTCCATCGCTGGCCGGCAGGTCGTCATGGGCCTCGAGCGGGCTGCCGAGCATCGCGTAGGGGTTGCGACCATTGTGCTTCACGTGCACGAAGAAGCTCTTGAATCGCGTATTGCCGATCGGCCGCAGCGTGTAGCTGTTCTTGAGGTACCAGTCGATCTTCACGAATCGTTGTGGCTCGATGCCGTCGTGCAGGAAGGTCACGTACGCCGTCGACCAGAGGAAGTCACGCTTGATACCTTCGCCCGGGTGTGCGCGATGACGGGAGTCGACGCGGACGATGGTCTTGAGCGGACCGGCCTCGACGAGGCTGATCTTCGGGTTGACGGTGTAGTACTGGGTACCGAAGTGATCGGTCACGACGCCTTCGAACAGGCCAGGCCGGAACAGATTGCGTACCATCGACATGTCGTGGCCTGCCGTGCGACCCGAGTACTCGCGCCGGGTATCCGAGCGCCTCAGATAGTACTGCGCGGACGAATTCTCGGCGACCGTCGCCGGGAAGGTCACCAGGACCCATCGCAGCGAGTTTCCCGGCGTCCAGCGCGCAAGGGCACGGTACTGAGACGCCACCTCGCGGCCGCTCGGATCCGTGACGTAGAGGTAGGGCAGGTCCTGCAAGCGCAGGGTGCCCTCGGCGAAGGGAATCCCGAAGGACACGACCTCCCGATCCCTCTCCAGATCCGTGTCATTGATGACCTGGATCGGCGTGATCGGTTGAGCTGCCAACGGCAGCGCGAGCAGCGCACATGCGCACAGAGCGAGAAGAAGCTTCATTGCGGAGACCTCCCGTCGAGTCGGGCTCCTGGCACTCGGGGTGGCAAGCAAGACCCCAGAGGGCACGAGTTGTTGGCTAGGAATTGCTAGGCTTCGAGGTCCGCTATCGAGTCGCCATCTCGGGAACTTGAGGGGATCGGCGAATGCCGATTGGGACCGTGGAGGCGGCGGCGAGAGGGAAGGTGGTTCGGGCGGGTCTGCGGAGGAGCGGCGCGATTCATGGACGGATCATGCCGCGCAAGGAGCAGTGCCCGAGGTGACTGACCGGGGGTGTCAAGTCGTGGAGGCTCTGGAGGTCGACGGCCTACGTTCGGAGCGCCGGCTTCAGAGCGCCAGGTTCGGAGCGCCGGCTTCAGCCGGTCTCGGTGCCCTCTCTCAAAGCGCCTCGGAGAGGTCCCAGACCTCACATCCGAAACTCCGCGG
>JAVJTD010000471.1:0-30193 GCA_040219065.1 Planctomycetota bacterium | reverse complement strand
GAAGCTCACCACCGTCTCGCGTCGACCAGGCCCTTCAACAACCATCCGCTCAGGAGTACACTCTGTCATCGACGACCGCCCTTCGTGTTTACTCGTAAGTTGTTTGCTTCAAAGCTACATACGAGTAAGAAGGGCGGTCGTGTCTTCTTTTTGGTGAGATATCCGGGCTAGCTCCCGAGCAAGCTGCTCCATCTGGCCTTGGATCCTACGAAGCTGGCTCCGTCCCAGCACCACCAGCTCGGAGAGCGAGCGCTCGACGAGGTGCTGGTGCCGGAGTCGAAACTCCATCTCGGCGGCGCCGACGGGCTGCCCCCAACGCGCCGACTCGCCGAGCGATTCGCCCAACGCCTCGAGCTGCTCCTCGCGCCGCTGGATGGCCGCTTCGAGACGCTTCGCGCGCGCTTGCCATTCGGGATCGTCGCGCCGGCCTTCGCCCTGACACCATTCCACTAGCCGGGCACGCTCTCGAGAGAGCCAGCGATTCGCGGACCCGACGCGCTCGAGAGACAACGTCGCTCGGGAAGGCAGAGGCGCCTCTTCGAAGCGAGTCAGCCAGAGGTCGAAGGCCGCCCCATCGGCTTCCGAGGAGACTGTCTCGAGCGACCCACCGACGTACGTGGCGAGCTGGTTCCGATCGTCGAGTCCCTGGTCGAGCTGGTGGCGCTCCTGGAGGATCAACTTGCTGAGGAGGACGAAGTCGATCCGCTGCTCGCGATCGAGCGACTCCCAAGACAGCCTCTCGAGCCTCGCGTCGTATTCGCCCAACTGCTCGAGACGCGCGGAGCGCGTCTCGAGGAAGCGACTCGAGGTGACATCGCTGCGCCCGCGCCTGGGACGTCGCTCCGAGAGGAAGTCCTGCCGGATCTCGTCGAGTGAGTCGGCCCCCACCGAGCTGGTGAAGACGACAAGCGCCAAGGCGCCGATCCAAATCGTCCGCCGCAACAATCGCCTACTCATGCCGATCCTCTCGGGTCCACGGTCTCTTCTGTCCTCGGAACACCGTAAGGACAGTTGAACCGCAGAGCCAGCCGACGGCGACAGGAATCTCGCGGTCGGGAGACGCTCGAGGATCGATCACCAGGCGCGTGCAGATCGTTCACGAGCGTCGAGGCGGGCGAAGATGGGCGAGGCCTGGAGTCAATCGTGGTGGGCGCGGGCGCAGCGTCGGCAATCGGCGCAGTGGCCGCCGGCGGCGTCGGTGCAGACGCCCTCGTAGCAGGTGGAGCACCAGTGGCGAGCTCGGTTGTGAGGGCCTGTCGTCACGCGCCGCATCGTCCAGGGGAAGAAAGCGGTGAGGAGAAGGAAGAAGCGGTTCATGACATGGAGCTCCGGGTCGGCTCGCCTTTGGACCTCTCGCCTCGATCCGGGCGGTGGTCCCGACACCTCCCGATGCTCTTCGGTCGGTTGCCGGCTCCACTGAAGATCCCTGCAGCTTGCGCAGGACAAAGCGGAGATGCGGACCCTACCGATTTCAAAGCTTCGTTTTCCCCTGCCCGTGCATCGATCCGGAATCGACTTCGGGCCGGGAGCCTCCCCAGCTCGCCGCGAGCTGTCCGCAGCCCGACCCCATGTCCTTGCCGCCGCTGTGTCGCACCTTGATCGGTCGCTCCAAGGAACGCAGTCGGCGAGTGAGCTCCCTCATGCTGTCCGCGGTGGGCGGCGAGAGCTCGGGAGCCGAGGCGATCGGATTGAACGGCACGACATCGATGATGTAAGGCACGTCCCCGAGCAGCTCGCCGAGTGCTCGGACGTCCTCGTCACCGAGATTCCGATTCTCGATCGCGACGTACTGAATGGTGACCCAGCGCCTCGCCCCGAGCGAAGCGGCATAGCGGCGAATGGCATCCGCCAGCTCATTCAACGGGTAGCGCTCGGTGATCGGCATCAGCTCACGGCGCTTCTCAGGGATCGCCGAGGTGATGGAAAAGGCGAGGCGGTAAGGGCGCTTCTCATCGATGAAGCGATGGATCTGAGGCACCATTCCGGCGGTCGAGATCGTGATGCGCCTGGCCGAGACCCCCGCGGCGCGCCGCTCGTGGAAGATGTCGGCCGCGGTCAGGACGCGCTCGTAGTTGTGAAGCGGCTCGCCCATCCCCATGAACACGACATCGGTGACCCGCCGGCCCGCCAAGGCCCGCACGCGATAGAGCTGGTCGACGATCTCCCACACCTCGAGGTTGCGAAGCAGCCCGAGGGACGCCGTCTCACAGAACCGGCACGCCAGCGCGCAGCCGGCCTGCGAGGAGACACACAGCGTCGCGTTGCCCCAATGCGGGATGAGCACCGACTCGATCCGACGGTCGTCTTCCAGCTCGAAGAGCACGTTGAGCGTGTCGTCGATCTGCGAGCGCCTCGCGTCGGCCACTCGCAGCATCGAGTTGGTCAGGCACTCGCGGATCGACGCGATGCGCTTGGGCAGCTCGGCCTCGAGCCCGTCCCAGGTGGTGTGACCGTCGGCGTGCGCCCAGAGGTAGGCGCGGCGCAGCGCTTCCGTCGTGAGCGCCGACTCGGGGATCTGCTCGCGCACCGATTGGAAGGTACCGCACTTGATGTCGACGGCCGGCATGCTGGAATCGTCAGTCAGAAGGGCTGGAACGGTCGAAGGTCGCGCGCCGCGGCCTTCCATTGCAGGATGATACTCGTCGATCGCCAGCGCTGTCCACGCGAGGAAGGTCAAGGCGGTGTTGCTCTGCCATCGGGTCACCGCGCATCGAGCGTCGTCCGATGCGCCTCCAACCACGCAGACGGCTCGAGCCACTCGTTGACCGCATCGGCGTCCCCATAGCCGTGACACCACCCCATGATGTCGTCTGGACGATACTCGGGTGAAGTGCTGCCGGTGAGCAGCGACAGCACGCTGAAGTCGCGGCTCCCCTCGAACCGGACGATCGCGGCCCTTCTGTTCAGCATCTCGATCGACTCGACTCGGCCCGTCTTCCAAGTCACCGTCCCCTGCTGCTCCACCGGCAGGCCGCTCGTCTCGGCGTCCTTCCGAACCGATCGACTCCACGCCGGTGAGATCTGCACCCAGGGACCCTGGTGGATACCGAAGTGGAGATGAGCTGGGTAGCGGCCGTTCTCCTCGCTGCGATCCTCTCCGAGGAACCCGATGAGCTGGCCGCGATGGACTCGGTCTCCCAGGCGGACCCTTCGGTCGGCGGCGAGGTGGATCGAGACCGAGCAGACCGTGTCCAGACCGGCGATCGGCTCTTCCAGCTCGTGCTCGATCACGACGACGTTGCCCAGGTTCCAGTGCATCTGACCTCGGTCATCTCTCCAGCTCGGGCTGAAGTCCGAGTACACCACTCGGCCGGCAGCGATGCTCCGGACCGGCGTGCGCCACGGCAGCCAGATGTCCTCGCCGAGGTGATGGCTGCCCGCGAACACGGGCGACGCCCTCCGCGAGACGAGGGCTCCGAAGCCGCCGCCCTCTCGCCGCCCCTTCAGGTAAGTCTCGCACGGGAAGACGAAGCGAGAACCCACGTGCTCGCGGACACCGAAGACGGCCGTGACCCGCTCCCCTTCGACCCGACAACGCATGTCGACCTTCCGACCGACGAAGGGGCGGAGCTGATCTTCGTTGCCGGAATCGATCGTGAACGTCTCGTGTCTCCCTTCCAGAACGAGCCCTTCGGCCTCGGCCCGCAGCGCGCCGGACAGATCGACCGGAAGCAAGGGCGTGATGTCGGCGACGCCATCGAAGGACCAGACGCGCCCGTCCTCTCGAGGCTCGGCGCGAAGCGCGATCAATTGTCCGCGGAGCAAAGACAGCCCCTGTCGAACCGCGGACCCGTCATCGCGGCCGTTCACCGTCAGCCGGAAGCGCTCACCGCCGGACTCGAGCACGAACGGCAGCTCGCCCGGACCTCGTGGATGTGCGGAGCGGACCACGCCGCTGATCGGCTTCGGAAGGGAGGGCTCCTGCGAGGCGGACGAAATGCGGAAGCTGAAGGACGAGAGGCACACCACCCCAAGTGCGGCCACGCTGTGTCGCATCGGTCGGGATCTCCATGGGTGCTTGGCAGGCCGCCTCCAGGTTATCGCGAGATCCGCCGTCGCCCCAGCCCGGATTGCGGCGACAGGACCGACGATCGAGGGTGCCCTTGAAGACACGGCGACCCACCGAGCGAGATCGTGTTAGCCTGGCGCCACGAGCGGACCTCCCGATTGCCCCACCGAAGAGGAAACCGAAGCAGTGGATTCGCCGGACACCAAAGACCTCGTGGTGCGCGCCGATGTCGTCATTCCTGAAGCCGACCTGAGCTACAGCTTCTCGCGCTCTGGCGGACCGGGCGGGCAGAACGTGAACAAGGTGGAGACGAAGGTCGAGCTCCGGATCGACCTCACGCTGTGCGAGGGATTCACTGACTCGCAGCGAGCGCAGGTGCTGAGAAAGCTCGCCAGCCGACTGGTCCAGGACCGAGAGCTGGTGGTCGCCTCCGACACCCATCGCAGCCGCGAGCGCAATCGACAGGATGCTCGGGATCGGGCGAGCGAGCTCATCGCGAAGGCGCTCGAGAAGCCGAAGCCTCGCAAGAAGACCAAGCCGACGCGGGCGTCGAAGGAGCGACGACTCGAAGGCAAGCGTCAGCGGTCCAAGACGAAGCGCATGCGGAAGCCGCCGGGCGATTGAGCGCCCATCATTCCTCGGCCGGCTCGTCGAGCACGAGCGCCTGCCGCGCCGGCACGTCAGTGCGCACGGTCTTCCGCCCCGACGGCCAAGTGACCTCGAGCTTTGCCACGGACTTCGCCTCTCCCAAACCGAAGTGCGCGATGCGCTCGCTGTCGCTCGCGTAGCTGCCTCCCGCACACACGACTCGCCGCTGGGTGACGTCCCCTGAGGTCACGGCCACGATAGCGCCGATCGCTTCGGTGTTCGGTGCGGCTCCCCGGAGCTCGACGCGCAGCCAGCTCCTGTCCGAGCCTCCTTCGTTGCGGAGCAGGACGAGCGGGCCGCCGCTGTTGACGATCAAGACATCGAGATCGCCGTCGCGATCGATGTCTCCCTGACTGGCGCCGCGCCCCACCCACTTCTCGTGGAAGTAGTCGCCGCTCTCGGGCGACAGGTTTCGAAACCGGCCCTCCTTCGACCCGCGGAGGAGCAGGTCCGGCTCGGCGTAGGTGATGCCCGGCCAGTACTGGCGGATGTTGTCGTCGACGTGGCCGTTCGCGATGAAGAGATCGAGCCAGCCGTCGTTGTCGTAGTCGAAGAAGAACGTGCCGAACCCCACGAACGGCCGGCTCACACTGCCCACTCCGGTCGCGGACGTGTGATCGAGGAACTGCTCGCCCGAGACGTTCTGGTAGAGCGTGTTCGTCTCGTTCATGAAGTTGGTCACGAACAGGTCGAAGTCGCCGTCGACATCGTAGTCCCCAACGGCGATCCCCATGCCCGCTTCCGCGTTACCCTCACCGCTCAGCGCCGTACCCATGCTTCGTGCGACCTCCTCGTAGCCGCCCCGCCCGTCGCCGCGGAACAGGAAGTTGGCGACGGAGTCGTTGGCGACATAGAGATCCTGGTGACCATCCGAGTCGTAGTCGAAAGCGACGACGCCCATGCCCTTGCCCGGCGGCGTGACCCGGATGCCCGACGACTCGGAGACGTCCTCGAACGTGCCGTCTCCGCGGTTACGGAACAGCGAGTCGGGTTGGCCCGGGTACTCCCTGGGTGGGCAATGGATCGGGATCAGCCGGCCTTCGACGAAGCACGGGCGCGCCGTCTCGACGTGGTAGTCGAGGTAGTTCGCGACGTAGAGATCCAGCCAGCCGTCCTCGTCGATGTCGACGAAGCAGGCGCTGACGCTCCAATGCTCATCCACGACGCCGGCTTCTTCGGTCACGTCGACGAAGTGCCCACCCCCCTCGTTCCGGTACAGCCGGTTCGGACCGTACTCGAGCACGTAGAGGTCGACGTCTCCGTCCCCGTCGTAGTCGGCCGTGATGCACCCCATGCCGATCGCGTGGCGCTCGAGACCCGAGCCCTCGGTGCGGTCGACGAAGCGGCCGTCATCCTGAAGGAACAGCCGATTGCCCAGACCGGAGTCGGCGCCATCGACGACGAAGACGTCCAGCCGGCCATCGCCATCGAAATCTCTCAGTGCGGCCCCTCCCCCCATCGTCTCGAAGATGTGCCTCCTGGAGGTCGCGCCGCGCGTGTGCTGGAAGTCGAGGCCGACCTCCGACGCCACGGACACGAAGCGAGTCTTGCGCGGCGCCGAAGGCTTTTCGTCGCTTCCGCAGGCGGCGAGGACGAGGGCGGCGAGGACGAGGGTCGATCGGATCAAGGGAAACTGTCTCCTGGAGTCGTGCCGGGTCATCGGCCCCAGGATAACGCGTCCGAGCGATCAGTCGATGTCGAAGCGATCGGCGTTGGAGATGACGCTGAAGCTCGGGAGCTGCACTCCGATGAGCTGGGTATTGACCGCGAGAGGCTGCAGCGGAGTCGGGACGCTGACGGCGGACAGATCCAACGCCAAGGTCTGCGCGACACCCGAGAGGCCGATGTCACCGGTCAGCCCTCCCAGACCGCCGCCCGTGGACAGGGCTGCGGACAAGTTCAGCCCGAGCGTGGTCAGGACCGGATCGGTCACGAGATTCGTCTTGCGACCGTCTGCGGGCAAGACCATCGAGCCGGTCGCGTCGGCCTGGAGCCCTCCTCCCAGGTTGCGGGCCGAGAGGAGCAAGATCGTCGAGTTCGAGGTGCCGGTGTTCTGCTGACAAGCCTGCACGAAGAATGACACCCGGTCGGCGGGATTGCCGGGGTTGATCACCGTGCTGGACGAGCGCAGATGCGTGCCCCCGGTGCCGACCGTCGCACTGTCGAAGCCGCGCGGGCCACCGACCCCCGAAGGATCGCGGTTCACCTCGCTCAGCGCGTCGACCTGGAAATAGCCGTGGCTCCACTCCTGGTTGCCCGCGACCTGGAAGGCGACGTTCGCCGAGGTATCCTCGAAGAACGACAGGCCGCCGCTGTTCAAATTGCGCTCGTCGCCCGATCCGAGGAAGTAGTTCTGGTTCGAGAGCGCCTGATTCGTCTCGCCGCGGAGCCGGAAGACGAAGTTCTGCTTGGCCCCGGCCGTGGTCGCCGTCTGGGTAAAGGTCGTGCCCCAGGCGAAGGTGACGATCCAGGTCCAAGGTGCCCCGCAGGGCAACGATGTCATCCAAGACGTGCTCGCGACGAGGGTGCCGGTCCCACCTTGGAAGGTTCCGCCGCGGCGGAACTCGAGCATCGAGAATCCGATCGGCAGGGTGAGGGATGGCGTCAGGGTCGCCTGCGCCGTCCATGCCTCGAAGCCGTCCTGCTGGATCCCGATCGGATGCACCGAGACCTCGGTACCGCCCGAGGCATTCCCGATGCTCGTTGCCGAGCCGAAGCTCCTGGCGAGGGTACTGACGTTCGTCGGCGGGAGGACGCTGCTCTTGAAGAAGTAGTCGACGCCGTTGTGAAAGGACTGCCGATTGGTCTGACCCAGGAGGGATCCCGCGAGCAGGATCACCACGAGGAGGGCCGGGCAGAACCCGAGTTGAAGACTCGGAGATTTCTCTCGCATCAACTCGATCCGGTTCTGGGACGGCAACTCATCCACCGCGGCGCGCCAGTGATCCGCGAGCGCTCGACCCGATCACGAAGGGCACGAGCGAATCGGACCGGAATCTCTCTAGAGGCGCATGCGAGGCGCGAGTTGAGCTGGGGGTGACCACATCTCTTGGATGCGTAAGGGTACCCTGCTCTCGGGGGGCGGTCAAACCGGGGTGACCGGCAGGTCGCTGCCCGATGGGGCTTGCAGCGAGAGTTACTGGGGGACCCGATTTCCGGGCCCCCCCGGGCACCGGGGACGGCCTCGTCTGGAGGAGTAGAGAGGATGAGATGAAGGAATGAACAAAGCCTAGTGAGTGTGCCGTCACACGAGGTAGGTCGCGACGGAGAGAGGCGCTCTGTCCCCGAGGGAATCGTGTCAATGTCAGAGTCGGAAGACCTTTTCCCGGCGACCATGATAGCGGCTGCTCTAATGGGACAAAGACAAAAAAAAGACCGCCCGACCCTGTGGATCGACCGGCTCTCGAGGGATCGGGTTGTGGGAGTACCGGATAGGTGGAGGAGGATGAGGGGGAGTGATGCCTAAAACCCGTATGTGACTTGCTAGGAGTGAGGTTGAGAGGATTCGTCGTGGACCGGTACTCCCCCCGAGTTCGGCGCGCTCGACCTCGCCGTGCTCTAGCGAAGCGATCGTCGCCACCGACAGGAGGAGAAACGAAGCCGAGTCGTAACGCAGGCAAGCAGTTTTTTTTCGCCGTCCTGCTCCTGTCCCAGACGGCGGCGGCGACTCCGCCGCGCCGAGACGATCCCGCGCGCCTTCTCGCGCCTCGCCAGCGCCGCCTCCGACCCGCGCTGACAGATCCCCCTCTTGCATCCCGAAACGCGCTCGCTAAAATGCGCCCTCGATGAAGCCGCTCGGGTCTCCCGGGCAGCGAATGTGGTCGGCGTAGCTCAGTTGGTTAGAGCACCAGATTGTGGTTCTGGGGGTCGGGGGTTCAAGTCCCCTCGCCGACCCCAACAGCTCAGGCCGGCTCGCCTCGCGGTGAGCCGGCCTGATGTGCTCTTTGGGCCTGGAAGCGCCGGACCAGAAGCTCGGTCACGAGTCAGCCGCGCCCAGGGGCTCCGAGCGAGCCGGTGACCCGGTCTGTCTCTTGGGGCTCTCGCGAGCGAGCTTGGGCCGGGGCACACCGTTGCGACGAGATAGCGCACTCCGAGCGGCCCCGGCGCTCGGCACTTCTCCACTCGATTGCCACCGGAGTCGAGAAAGCGTCGCTCAGTTCAGCAGCCGCTTCCCGATTCGGTCGCGCGGGCTCTGGATTCTCGGCACGAAGGACCGAGGATCCCACCCGAGGCGTGCTTCAGAAGCCCTCTTCGGACAGGTCTTCCTGCCCGATCAGCCGAAAGCCGCTCTGGCAGAGCACCCAAGCCGCGTGATCCATGTTCTCGACATGGATCGCCAGGATCGACTTGTTCTTCACCGGGTAGCTCAGGGGATAGAGGTAGCTGACATTGACCTCTGCCGAGAGCAGCGCCGACAGCACGCGCCGAATCGCGAACTTCTGATCGACCTGAATCGCCACACCGAGCAGGTCGGTCTCGATCGGATCGAACCCGTGGATCCGGAGCGCTGAGACAGCGATGTCGGGATGATCGACCACCACCCTCACCACCGCGTGATCGGCGGCCTCGAGGATCGTGATCGCCCGAATCTGCACCACCTCGCGTTCGAGATGACCGAGCACGCGCTGCAGCGCACCGATGCGATTCTCGAGCATTATCGAGAGCTGCCGAATCCTGGGCGCATCATTCGGCGAGTCCGTCTCGAACATCGTTACCCCAAGCCCCCTGGGTCGAATGCGTGGCGCGGACCTCGCCGACCGAGGTCCCGCCAGACATCATTCCTGCCGGAGAGCCCAGCGACAAGCAGCTTTCAGATTCCGAACGCCGGGCCGCTAGCCCGGGAGTGGACTGGCGAAGCCCGAGCCGAGACCTTGCGCGCCAGCCAACCCAGCGGGCGAGCTCGCGCCCGAGCGAGATCATCGCCGCCGGATCACGCGGCGGACCACCTTCTTGAGCAATCGCCGGATGGACGGTGGGTCAGGCAAGAACCGCCGGGCGTGGTGCCGGACCATCATCGTGTCGAAAGCGGCGTCGTTGCGGGCCAGCCTCCAGCGCAGAGCCATCTGCTCCTGCAGATATACCTGGACTGCCGGGTTCAAAGTGAGCGCTCCCGCTTCACTCGGGATCGACCGGACCATGTCCTCGAAGACACCGGCGAAACGCCTCGCCATCGACTCGACGCTCCGCTCGTCCAGGGCGAACTTCAAGGCGCCCTCTTTGAGCTTCGCCAGCTCGAGCGCGCCCGAGCGCCCCAGGTCGTGGACCTCCCTCAGGGTCCTCGCGATGCTCTCCTGTTGTGCCGGGTCGACGAGGAAGCCTGTCAGGCCGGGCTGCACCGTCTCGGGAATCCCGTGGACGGCCGAAGAGATGCACGGCACCTCGCAGAGCATCGACTCGACGTTCGCTAAAGGGGAGCACTCGTTCGTCGAGACCAAGGCGTGCGCGTCGGACGCGACGAAGTAGGGCACGGAGGACGGCTGCATCCCGAGGAAGTGCACTTGCCCTGTGAGCGCGTCCGGGATCGCCTGACGGATGGCGAGCTCGTAGCCGGGCGCCTCGGGGTCGGTGGTGTTGCGACCGCCGAGGAATGCCAATCGGCATCGGCTCGCCTCGCCAGCAGACAGCTCTTTCGCGAATCGGACGAAGGCGCGAGTCAGGCCGAGCTGGTTCTTGCGCTTCTGGATCGCGCCGACGCAGAGGAAGACGAAGTCGTCCTCGCCGAAGCCCAGCTCGCGGCGGAGCACGGGGCGATGTGGCTTGAGCTCCAGGTAACGGCGCCGGAGATGGGCTCCGTCGAAGCCGTAGGGAATGACGGTGCTCTTGCCATTCAGGGAGGGGCAAAAGGCCTCGTACTGCTCCATGGTGTCGCGCGCGCTGAAGACGTAACGATCGGCGTACTCGAGGGCGAGCCGCGTCAGGACCTCCAGCTCGGGCAGCGTGAACGGGTAGCCGTCGCGCGTCGGCACGTGGATCCCGTCGTGAACCCACCAGAGCGAGCGAATCCCCATCCAGCGCAGGAAGATCGCCTCCTGGTACAAAGTGATCCCGTTGAGCAGGACGACGTCGGGCGCGATCGCCTGGACCTTCTCGAGGAGCGGCTGGTAATGGTAAGACCGATCCCGCTCGAGGACGATCTCGTGGGCGGGGATAAGAAGCTCGTCCCGATACTCGGCGCGGAGCGGACCGGGCTCGAGACCGAGGACCTCGATGTGCCAGTCCGGCCGGAGCTCCTTCAACGCGCCGGTCATCCGAAAGAGGCTGATGGGCCCTCCCGACCGCGTGTACTCGTGGGTGATCAGGAGGATCTTCATGGGAGCGCTCGCCTTCAAATGATCAAGAACTCACTGGTCGGACAGCGCTGCGCCGTCGCCCGGGACTCGCGCGTCAGACCGAGGTCGATCGCGAAGAAGGTGCACCATGAGTTGGCGTGCGCTTGCTTGTCGCCATGCTCGTCGCGGCCGTAGGCCATCGCACCGGACGGAAGCCGCAGACCGTCACAGATCGCCTCCACGCGCGCCCAGGCCGCTCTCGTCTCGGCAGGCTCCTCTCGAGGATCGATCCAGAGGAGCATCTCCCGCGCGCGCAGCGCCTGGAGCAACGTGTCGCTCCGGACGCCATGGAGCGGCGGCGTCCCGTTGGCCGACCATTCCTGGATCGGGTCCGCCCGATCCAGGCAGCGCCTCAGCGCCCAATCGACGGCCATTCGGCAGCGGCGGATCAGGTCGTGCCGCCCCTGCCGCCGCGCGAGCCAGAGCAGCCCCTCGGTCGCGTAGAAGTGCGGGTGCAGATGCGTGTGCAGCCCCGAGGCGTCGGTCGGAAAGCGCCCATCCTCTTCCTGAAGCGCGAGCGTCGACTCGAGGGCGTGCTCGGCGAATCGCAGCAGCTCTCGATCACCCGACTGGCGACCGAGCTCGCCGAGGAACATCGACGCTTTGAGCTGGAAGGCACCGAAGTGCTCGGACCACTTGTCTCCGAAGAGAGGGATGCGCCGGCGAAGGTCATAGCCGGCGGCGAATCGGCCGCCCGCCGCGAACATCTCGAGACAAGCGCGCGCCACGCGCCCGGCCGCGTCGAGCCAACGCCTCTCGGCCGTCAGCTCGTGAAGTGCCAGGAAGCCCAGGCCGACCGTCCCGCAGTTGAAGAGATATGTGCGGCCGTGGAGCCGCGATCGCGAGTCCGCTCGTGCGTCCCGCTCGTCGTCGTAGATCCGGCCCAAGACCGCTCCACTCTCATCGAGCGCGGAGCACTCCAGCCACTCTGCCGCGAGGCGCGCACGGCTCGCCCAGGGCTCTTCGCGTCCGCTGCGCACCAGCTTGACGCAGAGCGTGACGAAGTAGCCCGTGATTTCGGGATACCAGTAGGCAGGCTCGCCGGATCGCTCGTCGATCCAGGCACGGACGCCCCCCCGGTGCGGGGGATGGAGCGATTGGATATTCGAAGACGCCAGCCAATGGAGCGGGCGCTCGAGCCAGTCGTGTCGCGGGACGGGCATGTTGCGAGATGGATTGCCAGGGAGATTGGAGTCGGCTTTCGGTCCAACGATGTACCACGCCCCCCGATCTGTCGCAAGCGATTGAATGAGCGCGGCTTTTGGCTACGTTGACAAGCCTCGCCCGCAGGGTAGACTCGGCTCGGACCGACACGGTCTCTTCCAATCGAGCGGGCGACCTTCCGATCGATCGACGATCCGGAGCCCTGGTCCTCCCCCTCCTGGAGCCTTCCCCATGTCGAACACGCCGCCCGAGCCCACGTCGCGGTTTCCCGTCGTCGGGACGGGCCTGATCGATCCGGCCGAGCGAGAGAGGATCGAGAAGGCGCAGCGGGCTTTGCTGGACGAGGACCTCGGCACGCAGCGCCTCGAGTTCCGCTCGCGACCCTACATGGCCGACGTGCAGTTCACCAACTACTGCAACATGTCCTGCATCATGTGCTACGACGGCGAGAACCCGCCGCTCAAGCGCATGTCGGAGCCGGTTCTCGAGAAGCTCGCCCGCGAGATCGCCCCCTCGCTGTCGATCATCAATCCCTTCGGCGGCAGCGAGCCACTCGCGATCACCTGGGACGAGACCCAACGCATCGCCCGCGAGAACGGCATCCTCCTCGACATCGTCACCAACGCCCAGCTTCTCGACGAGCGGCGCTTCGAGGAGCTCGTCGGCATCACCCAGACGCTCTTCTTCTCGATCGATAGCCATCTCCCTTCGATCTATGAGCGTATTCGCCTGCGCAGCAATCCGAAGAAGGTCTTCAAGAATCTCGAGCGCGCGGCGCAGCTCTGCCAGGAGCACGAGATCGAGTGCATGGTGAACTTCGTCCTGATGACGGAGAACGCGGCACTGCTGCCGCAGACCCTCGAGTACATGGCCGACATCGGGATCCCGGCGCTCAACGTGATCCAATACGTCGACTTCAACGGCCACCGAGACGCCTCGGATCCCCTGCTGCACTTCTCCTCGGAGTACCTCGCCTGGCTCCAGGAGCGATCCGTGGAGACGGCGAAGCGAAGGGGGCTGCGGCTGATCTGGAGCGTCGCCGGATACCGCGAGTGGGACTTTCGGAGGGAGAAGATCGAGCCGCTCGAGCGAAAGCGGTGGAACGATCATTGGGTCTGGCGCTTCAAGCATCGCCACCCGGGCTATTGCAAGCAATCCCACAATCGCATTCGCGTCGACGCCGATGGCGACGTCTATCCGTGCTGCTATGCGCTCGACGGCGATTTGCGCTTGGGTCGATTGACCGATCAATCCTTCGAAGAGATCTGGAACGGTCCCGAGGCGCGCGACCTACGCCGAGGCATGCTGTCGGGTGACGTCCCCACCCTCTGCGAGAAGTGCCGCTTTCGAGATCACTATCCACCCGAGAGCGACCTCCCCCTCGCCCATCTCATCGGCCACGAGCTCTCCAACGAGCGGCCGGTGGATGCCTCACTGGAGATCGTCGGGCCCGATCACGTGCTGCGCACCGAAGCGCCGCCCGTCTTCCAGGTCCAGGCTCCCGAGAAGCCCGTCGCCGAGTACCTGCTCGCCCTGTCGATCGGCGGCGAAGCCGATGAGGTAAAGCGCCTTCGCTTCGAGTCGCCCGACGTGCGCGACGGAGTCGTCCATCTCCCCATCGATGAGGCGGATTGGCGCGCGCTTCCCACCAACGTGGGGCTCTGGTGGTGCGTCTTCGCGCGGGGGGCCGGGGAGAATGCTTCCTGGCAACGCACTCGAACGCTCCGTGCAATCATCTCTCACCGCGCACTGCCGAGGGTCGCCGGCAGCACCTTGCAGTACTCCGATCAAGGACATCAGGCGACACGTTACCTGGGCGGTAACAAGCGCGTCGGCTTCGAAGCTCCGGCGTCCGTCGAGCCAGCGCCCGAGGTGCCCACTCCGCCGCCTCCGGGCCTGCGCGCCTTGCTCAAACGAACGCTCCGCCGCCTCGGACTGGTACCCTCCCGCTGACTTGCCTTCATCTGAAGAAACCTTCACCATGCCCGAACGACCCACGCGCCGGTGTCTCGTCCTGGGAGGCGCCGGCTTCATCGGCAGTCACCTCGTCGAGCGGCGCATCGCCGCCGGAGATCACGTCACCGTGATCGACAGCTTCGAGTACTGCTACTCGGACAACCTCGAAGCTCTCGACGGCCATCCTCACCTCGAGGTCCTTCGGGCCGATGTCTCGGAGCCGGGCTGGTCCGTTCCTGGGGACTTCGACGATCTCTATCACCTGGCCGGCGTGGTCGCGACCGGCGAGTTCATGCGCAGGCCCGTGGCTGCGCTCTGGACGTCGTTGCGACCGATGGAGGCCTTGCTGCGATACCGGCGAGATCGCAATCGAAAAGCGCGTCTGCTGTTTGCCTCGTCCTCGGAGGTCTACGGCGATGCCCAGGTCCACCCACAGCCCGAGGGCTACCGCGGCCACGTGAGCTGCACCGGGCCTCGCTCGGGGTACGACGAAGGCAAGCGTGCCACCGAGTCCCTCATCACCGGCTGGGCCCGCGAGCACGACGAGCCGTGCGCCGCCGCGGTCGTGCGCCTGTTCAATACCTACGGTCCCAGGATGACGGCCAACGGTCGTCTCGTGCCGTCGATGGTCGTCGATGCCCTGCAGAGCGGCGAGATCACCGTCAACCGGCCGGGTACTCAGACGCGGACCCTGCTCGATGTGCGGGATGCCCTGGTCGCGATCGAGCGTGCTCTCGAAAGGCAGCATCCCGTCCCGATCAACATCGGCGGCTTCGAGACGATGCCCGTTCGGGAGACCGCCGAGCGCATCGCCGCCGCCGTGCTCGACATCACCGGCCGTGAGGTCCGCCTCACCGACGGTCCCGAGATTCCCGATGAGGTGCTGCGGAGGCGACCCGATCTCGCACGCGCAAAGGAGCTCCTCGACTGGGCGCCCTCGACTCCTTTCTCGGCCGGAGTGCGAGAGGTCATTCGCTACTGGCAGGGTCGCACCGAGCCCGCTCGAGAGGAGGACGCCGAGGAGTCCTTGCCGATTCCCTCGGGAGGCGAAAGGCCGCAGGCTTGAGCCATCACGCGAGCACAGGTCCCCTCGAATTGGCACGAAGAGCACTGCGATCGAGGGCTCCCGACCAGCCCGTCGCTCGCCGCCTGTTCTGGTTCCCTCACGCGGGCGGCTCCAGCACCAGCTTCCCGAGCTGGCACCGCTTCTTCCCCTCGAACTGGGAGATCGCGTTCCTCGAAGTGCCCATCGTCGACGCCGGCTCCGAGCCCGAGACCTTGGAGGACGTCCTCGCCATCTATCTCGAAGCGATGCGAACCCGGCTGGACGTGCCCTTCGGCTTCTTCGGCCACAGCCTCGGCGCCCTCTTCGCCTTCGAGCTCACTCGCCGGCTCGTCGCCGAGAAGCTGCCGCCACCCACCTGGATCGGCCTGTCGGCCCGAAGGCCCCCCCACCTGGCGAGCGCCCGGGGGCTGCCCCACTCACAGATGACCGATGACGAGCTGCTCAGCCTGGTGCGCTCCTATGGCGGGACACCACCCCAGATCCTGGCAGATGCCGGATTCCGCGAGCTGCTCTTGGACCGGCTCCGGCGCGATCTGAGATGGTCCGAGCGTCATGAGCACCGAGACGGCGAAGCGCTCGATCTCCCGATGACGCTCTTCTCAGGCACGAAGGATCCGAGCGCCCCACCCGAAGCCGTCGCCGAATGGCAGCACTACTCAAAGGGTCCGATCGAGACCCGCGTCTTCGAGGGCGGCCACTTCTACCTATTCACCCACCGAGACGCCATCTGCCAAGCCATCGCGCGTGATCTGGGAGCGTCGCTCGAATGATCCAGTCATGCGCCTTCTCGGCGGCTCCGTGGGAGGGAAAGCGCCGAGCTCGGGCGCACGCGCCAGTGCGACGTCGAGGCACTGCGCCCGAAGCACCGCCACGCCCTACACCGGCCCAAGCTCGCTCGTGCACGACCTCACCGACTTGCCGAGGCTCTGACTCGCTTCGACTTGGGCACTCCTTCGGCCGTCGCCGGGATCCGGTGCGGCCGGATGCCATGGGCTCCAACTCGACACCTACCGCCTCACTCGGCTCAATTCGAGGAGGACGCGTCCTCGGTCTTGCTCGGGCTCGGCGTTGAAAGAGGGTCTTCCAGTTCGGACTCGCTCGGGATCGATGTCGTCACCCGCTTCGAGGAGGCCCTTTCGGGAGGTGGTCAGGCGCTCGGAGGCGATGACGAGGGCGGCTTCTCTCAATCGTCTCTCTTTGAGGCGATCGGCGCCGCGGCGGAGAAGGGCGAGGAGCTCGTCGAGTGCGATCTCGGCTCGGCCGCGCTCGGCCTCGACATCGTCGAGCCGCTGCCGCAACGAGATGGCGGCACCGCGCGCGCCCATTGCCAAAGCGGCCTCGAGCTCGCGGGCCAGCCGATCGCGCGCCTGCTCGATCTGAACGATGCGCTCGCGGCGATGTCGGATCAGCTCCTTCGTCTCGGCCGGATCCGGGTTGGCTCGGCGCCCGGCCTGGACGAGGTCCTCTTTGCCCAGCTCATGACGCAGCGTGATCTGCAGCTCGGGATCGAGATCCAGCCGTCGCCGCATCTCGCGCAGCTTCTGACGCGCGCGCGCCGTCAGCTCGATCGTTCCGGGCTGGAACTCGAGAATCTCGGTCTCGAGAGGCTTGGGCTCTTCGGCACCGCCACCGAACGGCGCGATGCCTTGCATCGTCCCTTGAACGGTGCCCAGCACTCGGAACGGCGAGTTCGCGAGGGCATCGAGGATGAGCTGGCTCAGCGTCGTCAGGGCGACCTGGGTGATCTGCGTCAGCGTGAGGCCGTCCGAGCTCACGTCGAATGACAATGGTACGCGGAGCTCGCCGTCCTCGTTCTCCAGGACGAACAGTACGACGTTCAGCGGCGCCGGAAGCTGCAAGATCTGCTGGATCGGCCCTCCCGCATCCTCGGACAGATCGAGGTCGGTGAAGATGAAGCTCGAATCGACGTCGAGGACACCGCTCGGCTCGAATCGGAGATCGATGCGCCCGTCGAAGACACCCCCGCCCAGCTCGACACCGGACGCGGCCGCTGGCCCCTTGAAGTTCAAGAGCTCGAGCCCGCTGATCCCGACCTTCGTCCAGCCCGAGGGCTGCGGCGAGAGGGCCAGCGTTCCCTGGATCTCGACGTCGCCGAACACCGGGCGCGGACCGGCGCTACCCGGCATCTCGACCGTTCCGCCCTGGGTGAAGATGCTGAAGCGCACCGGCTTCTTCTGCTCGACCAGCCGACTCGTCAGCCCCAGCACCTCGACGTCCAGCCCGACCAGAGGCAGGATCATCGGCGATGGCCCCGAGCGATCCTCGAGCGTGAATTCGATGCCCGTGACGTACAACCCGCCGATGCGCACCTCGGCCGCCTTCCCTGGCGGAACCGGCTCCTCTTCGGCGGAGGGATTCGCAGGATCACCGGGAGGGCTCTCGCCGGGCGTCTCCTGCTCGGCCGCCTCCTCCTCCGTCTCCGGCGCCCTTTCCGTCTCTCCCTCACTCGGGGGCGGCAGCTTCACGAATACGTCGAGCGCCCGGATCCCGTCCTTTTCACGGACCACGAATCCCCGCGGCGTGTTGATCTCGACCGAGCGGATGTTCACCTGCCCGGTGTCGGGCAGGACCTTCTCCAGCTCGACGCGCACGCTGTCGACGCCGGCGAGGATCTCGCCATCCTCGCCATCCCGGAAGGCGGCATCGCTGACGATGAGCTCTCCGGAGAATCCGCGAGCCCAGTCGATCATCGCCCCGTCCCGGAATACCTCGAGCAGCGCCTCGAACCGGGCATGGAACCGGCCGTCCACCAAGCCGCTGCCGTCGAGACGATCGGCCAGCTCGGGGAAGCAGCGCGTGATCGCGGCGCCATTCAAGCCGTGGCCCTGCACGTCCATCGTCAGGTGCGGCTCGTCGGCGAAGGGCGAGAGCTGCGTGAGGACCTCGAACTCCTCGAGAAGTGGTCGGACTCGCCCATCCAATCGCAAGTCGATCGGCGGACACCCCTCGGGATCCTCGCCGAGACAACGCACGGGCCCCGCGTTCGAGAGGCGTACCTGCTCGACCTCGATCGGAACGCCCTCGGGCTGCGTCTCGTCCTCGATCGTCAACCGTCGGAGCTCGAGCTCCAGCCGGTCGAGCGTGACGAGCGGCAGGTCACCGATCATCCGATCACGCAGGGCGCGCGGCGAAGGTGCGGGTCGATTCACCAGCTCGCGCTCGGGGGAAGGCGGAGGCTCCTCGCCGCTCGCCGGGGTGACTCGGAAGCCCAGAGCCTCGATTCCGCCGCCGCGAGTCCTTCGCACCCGGGTGGTGACACCCGTGACCGAGAGCTCGTCGATGGCGATTCGCTGCTCCAGGTCGAGTCGATCGAGGCTCGCGCGCATCCCTTCGATCTGCAAGACGGCTTCTCCGCCGTTCTCGAGCAAGACCTCGCGCAGGCTCGTGTCGATACGCATTCCACCGTCGGGATGCTTCTCCGCGAGCAGCGAGACCTCCGCGCCGGCTCGGCCTTCCTCGAAGATGGCCTCGACCTCGCTCGGAAGAAGCGCGTTGAGTCGATCCGAGGTGAGACCCGAGGCGGACGCCACCAGGTTCAGCTCGACGCGCTCGGGTGAGGGTTGGAGGCTCCCTTCGACCGTCCACTCTCCAACGACGCCGCCTATGCGACCAGTCGCGAGGACCGTCGCGGCCTGGGAGCCGGCTCCCAGCTCGAGCGACTTCAGATCGAAGCCCGCCTCGAGCTCGAGGTCTTCGGGTGTCTCGGACAGAGCATCGGCGAAGACGATCCGCGCCCCTTCGACCAACGCCCGCTCGAGCCGAACGGGATAGGCGGGGCGCGACGCGCTCGGATCCGAGACGTCGCGAGGCGGCGTCGGCTGCTCCTCCGGCGATGGCGAGTGCTCGGGCGCCGGGCGGATGCCACCCGGCCGTGCAGCCGCTTCAGCGGCGTCCTCTTCATCGGTCGCCTCGATCTTCTCGATCGTGGGGACGTCGGGCGACGGCGCCGGCACCCGCAGGCCGAGAGCCAGGAACGCACCGTCCTCCAGCCGCTCGGCACGCAGGCGAGGCTGCCGGACGATCAGCTCGCCGATCTCGAAGGCCTCCCGGCCGACGTGGATGCCCTTCAAAGCGGCTTCCTCGAGCCCGAGCCATTCATGATCCTTGCCCCGCAGCTCGGCCTGAGTGACCGAGGCGTGCAGCGCGGCGGTCCCGTCGTCCAGCAGCTCCCAGCCCGCCGCGAATCGCGCCGAGGCTTGACCTTCCTCGAGATGCCCCTCGAGGCCGAGCCCGATCAGGTACGGATCGAGCACCGACAGATCGATGCCCGTGGCCGCGACCTCGGCGCCCAGATCGATGGTCGCCGGGCCCGTCCCGATCTCCCCCTGAACGTCCAGGCGCTCGAGGACGGGAACGGCCTCCAGCCAGGCCTTCCATCCCGAGCGAGTGACCGGTTGATCCGTGCCGCCCAACGTGATGGGCCCCAGCTCGAAGCCGCTCTCGGTCACCTGGACGAGTACCGGCACCTTGAGCGCATCGTCTCGCCACTCGAATTGGTTCTCGGTCACCGAGATCCGACCGATCTCGATTCGCTCGTCGAGCCGGAACGCCAGAGACTCCGCCAAGCTAGACAACGCACGCGTGTCGTAGAGCCACTCGGGATGATCGCTCACGGGCGGCTCCGGTGCGGGCACGACCTCTGTCTCGGAGGAGCGCTCCGGCGGCGGCAAGCGGAACCCGACCGCGATCAAGGCACCCTCGGTGTCCCGGCGCGCCTTGGCGCGAGCCCCCCTCGCCGCGATCTCGGCGATCTCGAGCTTCTGGTCGGTCACCTTCAACCCGGTCACGCTCGCCTCGGACAGCCCGAGCAGCTCGTCACCGTCCCGCACGACGACGTTGCGCGCGGCGAGCTCGAACGTGCCGTTCTCGGGATGCTGCCGCGTCTCGATCTCCGCCACGATCTCGCCGGACTGCCAGAGAGACTCGATCCCGGCTTCTTCGAGATAGGGCTGGAGGGCGCTCGGATGGATTCCGATCGCGTTGATCGTCGCGAGAATGTGCGGATCCGATTCGAAGAGCTCGGCCGACACGCTCGCCTCGGCAGCTTCGAACACACCGGGAGCGCCCAGCTCGGCCGCCAGCCGAATCGTCGACGTCGGCCGCGGCGCCTCGAGCAGGAAGGGCTCGACGGCGAGCCGCTTCAGCGTCGCGCGCAGGGGAGCGTCGAGCTTCGGATCTCGAAGCTCGGCCGTCAGGTCGGTGATGACGAGCTCGTCGACTCGAACGTCCCAAGGCAGCTCGAAGGTCGCCAGCTCTTCGCCGGTCGCCGCCTCGGAGGCCTGGATCAGCTCCTCTTCCGCCTGCTCGATCGCGACCTCTTCGAGCTTCTCGATGTCCTCCTTCACGGCGACGGCCGACAACTCGAAGCCCGCGATGCGAAGACTGCCAGCAGGCGTCCTTGCGGCGCGCACGAGGCCGCCGTTGATGAGCAGCTTCCGCAGGTGCATCCGCTCTTCCGAGAGTCCCGCGATGAGCTCGACCTGGTCGAGCGAAGCAAAGACCTCATCACCGGCCCGGGCGCGCAAGGGACGCGTCTCGACGCTCACGTCGAGCTGACGTCCGTCTTTGCCCGTGACATCGGCCGAGATCAACAGACCCCCTCGCGCGAAAAGGGGCTCGCCCGTCGGCCGGATGCCGAGCGGTCTGAGGATACCTTCGATCGCTTCGAATCGCAGGCTGCGCAGCCGCGAGTCGAAGACGGCTTCCAGACGCTTCTCGCTCGTCCGGATGGTCCCTTCGACCTGCAAGGAATCGAGCATCTCGGGCGACGCCGCGAGGACCGACAGACGGCCCAACCGCTCGGGGTCTCCAAGATGGGACAGGGCGACGTTGACATCGACGCGCACGTCGATCGGCGGTGCGACGGCCTGATCGCGGATCGTGATGCGCACATCTTGAAAGCGCGCCGCGTCGACGCGGACTGGAGGATTCAGTCGAATCGGATCGGTGCTCGGCTCCTCGGGCTCGGGCGGAGGCTCCTCCGAGGGCTCGGGCAGATGATCGAGAATCTTCCATCGTCCCCGCTCATCGCGCTCGAGCAGCACTTCGAGACCGTCGACCTCGACCCGGCGCAAGACGATGTCGCCCGTGAAGAGCTCGAGCATCGCGACGTCGGCTCGGCAGTACTCCATGTCGACGTAGGGCTCACCGCCGGCCTCGGGGCGAACCACCAAGTTCCACAGCTCGACGTCGCCCGCGAGGATCGAGAGATCCATCCGCGAGTAGTCGACCTCCAGGCCATAGCCCGAGGCGACCAGATCGATGACCGGCGGCAGGATGAACGGCAGCGCGATCCGAATGGCGACGGCCAGGAAGAGGATCGCCAGCGTCAGGCGACGGATCCACTTGTGGCGAGCGAAGAAGCCATGAACGCGCAGGACGCCGCGAAAGAACAAGCCGGGTCGCGCCGCGGCACGATCCTTCTTCTTCCCGGTCTCGGGCTCGATCTCGACGACCTCGATGGTCTCTTCGGAGTCCGAGGATCCCGAATCGATCGTGTGCTGGGACCGCTCGTCGCTCATTTGCCCTCGTCCGCCTCTGCATTGACAGCCGTCATCGCGGCGCGAAGAGCCGCCCGCCGCGCCGCGCGATCCGATAGCGGATCGTAGTCCGCCGGAGCTTGGCCCAGCCGCTTCAGCCAGTCGTAGGCCCGCATGCGATCAGCCGGGGAGCTGCTCTCCAGACGCAACCAGTTCTCGTCGATGACATCGCGTTGGAAGGTCTCCAGCCCCTTCGCGTTCGCCATCAGCTCACCGATCGCGCTGATGTCCCGCCCGGCCGCGCCCAGCCGTCTGACGAGGATCGCGTCGTACTGCGGCTCCCAGGCATCCGTTTCCGCGACTTCGATGAGCGCCTGCATCGCGAGCTGTTCGAGGTGCCAGCCCAGCCGCCCCATCGACCCACCGAGCTGCTCGGCCGGCAGTTTGCGAAGTCCCTCGGCGAGCGGCTCGAGCAGCGCATCGGGCGCGAGAAGACAAAGATCCCGCGCCAGGGAGGCGCCGGTGTTCGCCGCGATGTAGACCAGCGTCTCGCGCCAACGGTCCGGCCAGGACAAGGCCTCGCGGGTCGATCGCCATCCGGCGAGGGTGTTCTCGTCGAAGGGGGGAAGTGGCAGGTCCGTCTCGGTACTCAGGCGCTGGCGAGCGAATGCGAGCTGACTCGCGAAGCTGGCGAGCTCGTCATCGGTGCTCGGCGGGAGGAGCGGCTCGACGGCGAACAGGAGAGCCGTTGGGGTGCCGAAGACGAGCGACTTGGGGAACAACGCCACCGCGGGCGTGCCACCCGGCTGGAGCCCCCCTTGAAGGACGACGACTTCACGCTGTCCGACGGTGTCACTCGGCGCGCGCTCGTCGATCGCCGATTGGCGAGCCTCGAAGCTCGGAAGACTCTGATACCGCTCGCAGCTCACTCCGACGAGGAGCGGCTGGTCGTCACCGTGAACGGGAGGCATCGAGACGGCGATGCCGATGCTTGGCGAGGCACCGGCGGGCTCGCTCCTCCGACCGGGTGGCTCGATCGCGAGCTCGAGCGTGGATCCGGCCGGGACGATGTCCTCCCAGGTGCCAATCAGCTCGGCTCGGGTCCAGTCGCCGCCCCGTATCTCTTCGAGGGTCTCGCGAGCGACCTCGCCGGTGGCCACCCGCACCGATTCCGTGAGGTGAGGCGCCGGGAGCAACGATCGGTCGTGCTGGAAGGACGCGATCAGCCTCGCCTCGGTCCCCAAAGGCTCGAGGCGGCTTCGTTGCTCGACAGGAATCGACCAGACGGAGAACCGTAGCGGGGTGCCGTCAGGTGCCTCGTCTCGGTCAACCTCGAGATCCACGGAGGCTCCGGTCTCGAGCATCGATCCTCCCGACGCATGCACGCGGACCCAGACCCGGTTCGTCAGTGCGGTGCGAGCACTCTCGGGTGCGGTGTGGCATGCCGATGCGACGAGAAGCACGGCGAAGCAGAGCAACTTGGCGTGATGGATGGGAGGTCTCGGCGGACGGTGCATTCCGTATGGCTCGCTGAAGTGAGGGAACGACGGGACTCTACTCACATGGCACAACCTTCGCCAGGACATCTTAGAGGGCCGACGTCAAGCCCTTCGATAGTCGCGCTCTTCGAGTTGCGCACGAAGTGCCCTCGACCTGACAAGCCGCTATGGTGATCGTTGGCGAAATCCGAGCCGCCCTCCGAGCCGGGGCTGGCGCCGCTCGGAAGACGTCTTTATTCTGCCCCCCACTAGCCAAGAAGATCGCTCGAGCTCTGGCCCCGCATCCTTTCATCCCCCGTTCGCGAAACCCTCTCATCTGGCATTCCGACCGGGACCCGTACGCCTCTCCGGGTCAGCGGCTCGAATTTGCTCCATTGGGAGCAGACACGACAAGAAGTGAAGGAGTTCCCATGAAGACCTCGCCATGGCTGATCACAGCCATCCTTTGGACCTCGTGCTTCGTTGCGCCGGCCCTGGGGGTTCAGGAGAAAGACTATTCCAATCTGAGCGCCGACGCGCTCACCAGCCAGGCTGAGGCGGCCAAAGAGAAGGCCGAGGCCGCCAACGCGAAGATCGTCGAGAAGAAAGAAGAGCTGAAGGCCGCCAAGGGCAAGCTGTCGGAGGCCGAGAAGACCCCCGACGAGCTCGAGCCCTTGAAGGAAGCGCGGGCCAACGTCGAGACCGCCGAAGCGGCCGTCGCCAAGGCCGAGGCCTAGCTCGAGACGTCATTGGACGAGCTCGAGGCCTTGGTCACCGCAATGGGCGCGAAGGATGAGATCGAGTCGAGCACGATGCGGCCGTACAAGGCGTATTTGCTCGAGCAGGGTCGCGTCGGGAGCCTCGACACGGACGCGGTGGTCGGCATCGTCGACCAGTGGTACCAGAAGGGCAAGACCTGGGTCGTCGAAGAGGGACCGGGCATCCTGGTGACGATCGTCCAGTTCATCGTCATCCTGATCGCCTTCAGCATCTTGTCCAAGATCGCGGGCAAGATCGTCGGACGCATGCTGCGGACCAGCCGGCTCAAGGTCTCCGACCTCCTGCGCAGCTTCTTCGTCAATACGGCGACGAAGCTGGTCTTCCTGTTCGGCTTGGTGATCGCCCTCGGCACGATCGGCATCGATGTCGGTCCCTTGCTCGCCGCCATCGGAGTCGTCGGATTCGTGATCGGCTTCGCGCTGCAGGACACGCTGGCGAACTTCGCCTCGGGCATCATGATCCTGCTCTATCGCCCTTACGACATTGGTGATGTCATCAAGGCCGCCGGCGTGCTCGGTACGGTCAAGGCGATGAACCTCGTGTCGACGACGGTCGTCACGGGCGACAACCAATGCGAGATCGTCCCCAACAAGTCGATCTGGGGCGGCGTCATCACCAACATCACCGCCAACAGCACCCGCCGCGTCGACCTGACGATCGGCGTCGGATATCAGGACGACCTCCAACAGGTGAAGTCGGTGATCGTCGACATCCTCGAGAAGCATCCCAAGATCCTCAAGGACCCCGCCCCCGTCGTGCGCCTGCACAATCTGGGTGAGTCCTCGGTCGACTTCGTCGTCCGCCCCTGGTGCGCGACGTCCGACTACTGGGCCGTCTACTGGGATCTCCACGAGCAGATCAAAGAGCGCCTGGATCAGGAGGGGATCTCGATCCCCTACCCGCAGCGCGATCTGCACCTGCACTACGTGGAAGGCCACGCCCCTGCCGCGAGCTGAGGCTCGCCACGTCGCGAAGATCTGGCCCTGCACCGGCTCCGTCAGGATCCGGGCGCAGGGCCTTTTCATTGGCGCGAAGGGATGCCGATCCTTACGCTGTCGGCAGCCGCGGGAAACGAAAGCCTCATCCTGAGCCCTCGAGTCGGAAAGCCTCCGTCGCGTCAACCCATGACCGATGGCCCCGACACTCGGCGGGCTCGATGACGTGAAGGAGAGTCCCGCCATGTCCGATCTTTCTTCTTGGAGCCTGCTTCGGCGGCTGGCACCGGCCCTATTGATCCTGGCCGCCGCCGCCCAGTCCCAGACCACCACACGAGTCAGCGTCGCCTCCGACGGCACTCAGGCGAATGCGGCCAGCGCGCCGGCCGAGATGTCGGCAGATGGAACGACCGTCGCCTTCGTGAGCGCGGCGAGCAACCTCGTCGCCGGTGACGGCAACGGCACCTCGGACATCTTCGTCCACGAGCTGGCCACCGGCATCACCTCGCGAGTCAACCTCGGAGCGGGCGGCGTCGAGGGAGACGCTCCCTGCCTGGACGTCGCCCTCTCGGCCACCGGGCGATTCGTCGCCTTCGACTCCCTCGCCGGCAGCCTGGTCGCGAGTGACCAGAACGAGGCGTTCGACGTTTTCCGGGTCGACCGGCAGACCGGCGAGGTGCGTCGCGTCAGCGAAGGGACCGGCGGCGTCGAGGCGAATGGCCCGTCCCACCGACCCGACATCTCCGGCAACGGCAGCGCCATCGTCTTCGCGAGCTATGCGACCAATCTCGTCGCGGGCGACCGCAACCGGGCCAAGGACATCTTCTTGCACTTGGTCGCCGCCAACTCGACGACGCGCGTCAACGTGCGCACCGGCGGACAGCAGGCGATCGGCGGCGACAGCGACAACCCGGCCATCTCCCAGGACGGTCGCTACATCGTCTACGACAGCACCGCGACGAACCTCGTGCCGAACGACACCAACGCCGCGCGAGACATCTTCCTGTTCGATCGCTTCGACCTCACGACCGAGCGCGTCAGCATCGCCTCCGATGGCACCGAGGCCAATGACCACTCTCGAAGGGCCAGCGTCTCGGGCGATGGTCGCTACGTCGTCTTCGAGAGCCTGGCGTCGAACTTGGTGCCCAACGACCTCAACGGCTTCTACGACATCTTCCTGCACGATCGGCAGACCGGCGAGACCACGCGCATCAACGACAACCCGGCCCTGACCGAGCCGAACTCCCAGAGCTTCCTCCCCTACGTGAACGGTCCGGGCACGCACGTCGCCTTCTACAGTTGCGCGAGCAACATCGTGCCGAACGATCCCAATGGCGCCGACGACATCTTCATCTACGACATCGCCGCGCGCACGCTCGAGCTCGCCAGCGTGGACTTCTCCGGCGGCCCGACCAACGGCTACAGCTCGCATCCTTCGGTCTCGGACACGGCCCGCTACGTCGCCTTCTCCGCCGACGCCTCCGACATCGTCACCGGCGACACGAACGGGATGCGCGACGTGTTCCTCCGTGACCGGGCGTCGGTCGCGATGGAGTCGCCCGACTCCGGGACGTCGGTGGCCTGGAGCCTGCTCCATGGCGAAGGGGAAGAAGGCAACCGCCTGCTCGTCCTGTTCTCGGGGACCGGCATCGATCCGACGCCGATCCCGGGCACTAGCCGGGTCCTCATGCTGACGCCGGACATCTGGACCCAGCAAGGGTTGGCCTACGCCGCACTCTTCAGTGCCACCATCGATGCGACCGGCCACGCCCGAACGACCGTCGTCCCGGTCCCGCCCCTGCTGTCGGGCCTCCGACTGTTCGCGGCCGGCTTGATCCTCGATCCGTCCGGTCAGCTCTCGGCGACGACGCTGCCCGCCGAGTGTATCCTGCCCTGATTCCCTGACCGATCTTCGTCGGTGGGCTCGGACACGGTTCCGAGCCCACCCGATGACACTCGCCCACAAATTGCTGCTTTAAAAAAACTTACGATATAATCATCAAATTCGGATTCGTCGAAGAAAGGGCTGGCCCACTCGGATCCATCAAGTAATATTGATGGCATGATGGAACTGGCCAGCACCTCGAGACTGCTCAAGGCCCTCGCCGACGAGACTCGCCTTCGCATCCTCAACCTCCTCGGGAGGGAGGAGCTCACCGGCACCGATCTCATGGAGATCCTCAACATGGGGCAGAGCCGGATCTCGACGCATCTGACCCTGCTCAAGGAGGTGGGGCTGGTGCGGGATCGGCGAGCGGGCCGCCGCGTGTATTACACGGTGGTGCAGAACGGCTCAGCGTCCGATTTGTTGAGCCAGGTGCTCGAAGAGAACTCCGGCTCGACCGAGTTCGCCAGCGACGTCGCCTCGCTCGAGGATCTGCAGCACCGCCAACACACGAACGAGTCTCGCTCGTTCTTCGACCGCGTGGCCGCGACCTTCGGTGATCAGGTCTTGCCGGGCCGCACCTGGGAAGGCCTTTGCCGAGCACTCCTCCGGCTCGCCCCGCGCGTCCGGTACGCCGACCTCGGTATCGGGGACGGCCTCTTGACGATGATGGTCGCCGAAGTCGCCGAGAGCGTGACGGCCGTCGACATCTCTCCCAAGATGCTCGACCTCCTGCGGCAGCGCGCCAAGACGAAGGGCCTGTCCAACATCGAGACCGTCGAGGGAGAGATCGAGGCGCTTCCACTCGAAGACGGGATCGTCGACGTCGCGATCCTGAGCCAGGCGCTCCATCACGCCGTCGAGCCGAGCGTCTGCCTTGCCGAGGCCGCCCGTATTCTCGTGCCCGGCGGGCGCCTGCTCGTCATCGACCTCCACACCCACACCGAGGACTGGGTACGCGAGAAGCTCCAGCATCGCCACCTCGGCTTCTCGGAGTCCGCTCTCTCGAGCCTGCTCCAGGAGGCCGGCTTCGAGTCCGTTCACGTTCAACGCGCGGCCCGCGACCCCCATCCGCCGCATTTCCTGACTCTCGTCGCTACAGGAACGAAAGCCCGATGACCTCCCAGATGCCTTCCGGCCCTTCGTCTCGTGTTCACCCAGGGGAGCCCTTCGATCCGGGCCCATCCTCGCCATGTGACATCGAGGCCGAGCTGCGTGCGGCGCTCCTCCAGCGCATCCTCTTCTTCGACGGCGCGATGGGCACGATGCTCCAAGCGGCGAGCCTCGAGGAGTCGGACTTCCACGGGAAGCGCTTCCGGGATCACGGCAAGAGCCTGCACGGCAACAATGAAGCTTTGAACCTCACGCGGCCCGACATCGTCTCCGACGTGCACCACCGCTTCCTCGAGGTCGGCTGCGACATCATCGAGACGAACACCTTCAGCGCCACCTCGGTCTCGCAGGCCGAGTACGGTCTCGAAGCGCATGCCAAAGAGCTCAACGTCGCCGCCGCGCGCATCGCGCGTCAGGCCGCCGACGAGTGGAGCCGAAAGACACCCGAGCAGCCCCGATACGTCGCCGGCGCGCTCGGCCCGACGAGCAAGACCCTCTCGCTCTCGCCGCGCGTCCACGAGCCGGCCTTCCGGAGCCTGACCTTCCAAGAGCTGAAGGAGTCGTACGCCGAGCAGACGCGCGGGCTGCTCGAAGGCGGCGTCGACCTCCTGGTCGTCGAGACGATCTTCGACACGCTCAACGCCAAGGCGGCACTCGTCGCCATCGACGAAGTCTTCGACGTGCAGGCGCGGCGCGTGCCGATCGTCATCTCGGTGGCGATCACCGATGCGAGCGGTCGCACGCTCTCGGGCCAGACCTTGGACGCGTTCCTCAACTCGGTGCGACACACTCGCCCTCTGGCCATCGGCCTCAACTGCTCCCTCGGTGCATCCGAGATGCGGCCCTACGTCGCCGAGCTGGCGAGGCTCAGCGCGACCTTCGTCTCCTGTTATCCGAACGCGGGCCTCCCGAATGCCTTCGGCGAGTACGACGAGCGGCCGGAGACGACCGGTGAGCTGATGTCCGAGTTCGCGCGCGAAGGCTGGGTGAACCTCGTTGGTGGCTGCTGCGGCACGACGCCCGAGCACATCCGCTCTATCCGCGAGCAGGTCCGCGACCTGCCGCCACGCAGGCTGCCCGTGCGGGCCGAGACGCCCGTCACCTACTTCACCGGTCTCGAGACGCTCGAGATCCGCCCCGAGTCGAACTTCCAGATGATCGGCGAGCGGACCAACGTCACGGGCTCGGCGCGCTTCCGAAAGATGATCGAGGCGAACGACTTCGAGAAGGCGCTCGATGTCGCGCTCGAGCAGGTGCGCGGCGGCGCCAACATCCTCGACGTCAACATGGATGAAGGCATGCTCGACTCCGAGGCGTGCATGACCACGTTCTTGAACCTGATCGCCACCGAGCCCGAGATCGCCCGCATCCCGATCATGGTCGACAGCTCGAAGTGGACGGTCATCGAGGCGGGCCTGCGCTGCTTGCAGGGCAAGGGCATCGTGAACTCGATCTCCATGAAGGAAGGCGAAGCCGACTTCCTCGAGAAGGCGCGGGTCATCCGCCGCTTCGGCGCCGGCGTCGTGGTCATGGCTTTCGACGAGACCGGGCAGGCCGACACGACCGAGCGCAAGGTCGAGATCTGCCAAAGGGCCTACCGGCTCCTCACCGAGCAGGCCGACTTCCCGCCCGAGGACATCATCTTCGACCCGAACATCCTCGCCATCGCCACCGGCATCGAGGAGCACGACCGCTATGCGATGAACTTCATCGAAGCGACGCGGATCATCCGCGAGACCTGCCCCGGCGTGCACATCTCCGGCGGTGTCTCGAATCTGTCCTTCTCCGTCCGCGGCAACAACGTCGTTTGTGAGGCGATGCACTCGGCGTTCCTCTATCACGCCATCCGCTCCGGTATGGACATGGGCATCGTCAATGCCGGCCAGCTCGAGGTCTACGAGGACATCCCCAAGGACCTCCTCGAGCACGTCGAGGACGTCCTCTTCTGCCGCCGGCCCGATGCGACCGAGCGGCTGATCGACTTCGCAGGCCAGGTGAAGGGTCAGGGCAAGAAGCGCGAGATCGATCTCTCCTGGCGAGAGGCGCCGGTCGAGAAGCGGCTGGAGCACGCGCTGATCCACGGCATCGTCGACTTCATCGAGGCCGACACCGAGGAGGCAAGGCAGAGGCTGGACCGTCCGCTGCAGGTGATCGAAGGCCCACTCATGGACGGCATGAAGGTCGTCGGCGACCTCTTCGGAGCAGGAAAGATGTTCCTCCCCCAAGTCGTCAAGAGCGCCCGCGCGATGAAGAAGGCCGTCGCCTACCTCGAGCCCTACATGGAGGCCGAGAAGACGAGGGGCCAAAGCGCCGGCCGCATCGTCATGGCC
>JAVJTD010000470.1:0-4191 GCA_040219065.1 Planctomycetota bacterium | reverse complement strand
TCCCTGACCAAAAAACCGCTCCCAAGCGGCTTTCCCGCGATCCAGCTTGCCCGACGAAGCTGGCCCTGGCCTCAAGTGAGCCCCCGTCACCGAGGCGCCAAGCCCTTCCGCGAACGTCCACACGACTTTGACGGGTCCGTGTGGCGTCCGTGGCCTTCCTTGACACCCTTCCGGGGTCGCGGCTTTAATGTAGCGTTCTACGGACATTTGCAGAGAAACCGGACGGCTCGGAGACCCTCGAGCCGGAACACCGGCAAGGAGAAAAACGACATGGGGTGCAGCAGGATTCGTGCGTCGGTACTGGCCGTCGCAGCACTCACCGGCTTCGGACTGGGATCGGTCCACGCTGACACGATCTACCTCAAGGGCAAGAACCCGATCGACGGCGCGGACATTCAGAAGGAGACCTACAAGGCCGTCGTCTACCGGAAGCGGCCGATTCCCAACGACATCGAAATCCCGATGGCAGAGGTCCAGCGAGTCGAGTACTCCCGAACCGACAAGGACTACGTGGCGGGCAGGGACGCCAGGAAGGCCGGCGCCTACCAGGACGCCATCAAGGCGTTCCAGGACGTCAGCGAGCGTTCCCCCTACTACCAGTACGCGCTCTTCCAGATCGCCGAGTCCTATTTCGCGATGGGCCAGTTCGACAAGGCGATCTCGGCCTACGACGACCTGCTCCAGAAGATCAAGGACACCAAGTTCTACCCGCAGGCCCTGGCCGGCAAGGCGCGGAGCTATGCCGCAAGCGGCAAGAAGGCCGATGCGAAGAGTGCCTATCAGACGCTCGAGCGCGAGACGCAATCGAAGGGCTTCGACCCGAGCTGGGAGTACGACGCCAAGTTCCAGATTGCGGTGCTGGAAGGCAAGGGTCGGAACGACTTCGAGCTGATGGCGCGCGACTTCGAGCGTAAGGCGCCGACCATCGCTGCCAAGGCGAGGCTGCAGGTCGGGTACACCTACGTCGACGAGAAGAAATACTCCGAAGCGATCGACTACTTCGACCGCATCCTCGCCGATGAACAAGCCACCGACTCGGTGCGCGCCGGCGCTTGGGCCGGACTGTCGCAGTGCCACATCGAGAAGGAAGGCGCCGACGAGGCCGACTTCAAGGAAGCCACCCTGGCCGCTCTGAGAACGGTCCTGATGTATCCCGACGCGACTGATGCGATGCCGCGCGCTCTCTTCCACGCCGGTCGCGGCTTCCAGCTCATGCGGACGCCGAACACGCCTTGGAAGCGTCGTGCCAACGAGAACTACGACAAGGTGATCCGTGAGTACGGGTCGACCGAGTGGGCCGACAAGGCAAAGCGCTTCCGGGACCGATGACCAACAGCCCCAGTGCATCTGAAATGGCGAGCCCCGACATCGAGATCGGGGCTTCGCCTTTTTCGTTGGAGCACTTCGAGAAGGTCGGACCGCTCAACCGGCTCCTGTTCTTCTTCGTCCGAGTCTTCGGCACGGCGGTGATGTACGTCTGCTTTCGTTACGTCGCCCGCAGCCGTCCTCGGCTCGAGGACGGTCAGCCCTACATCATCGCGGCGAACCACATCTCATTCCTCGATCCACCCGCCCTGCAAGCCGCCTTTCGTAGGCGCATCTTCTACCTCATGACCGAGCGGATCTACCGCCAACCCGCCGTGGGATGGTTCTTCCGCTTCTGCCGCGTCATCCCGGTTCGTCAGGGCTCGATGAACCGTCAGAGCCTCGTCGCGGCGCGAAAGCTCCTCAGTCGCGGCCAGGTCGTCGGCATCTTCCCCGAAGGCGGTATCAGCCGCAGCGGCGAGCTCCGTCGCGGACATCCGGGCATCGCCTCCCTGGTGCTCGAGACGCGTGTCCCCGTCATCCCCGCCGCGATCTTCGGCACCCGAAACGCCCTCCCTGCCGGCTCCCTCCTCCCTCGTCCGAAGGCCGTGCGGGTCGTCTTCGGCGAGCCGCTCAACTTCGACGATCTCCCCGAAGTGCAAGACCGCGCCGCCCGTCGCGTCCAGCTTCGCGAGGTGACCGAGCGAATCATGACCAAGATCGCGGAGCTGCAAACGCACGCCTGATCCTGGGGGCTGGGACCGGTCGCTGCGCTCGCGGCTCACTCCCTCTTGGTGACCGCGGGTCTCTATCAACACACTCGGGTTCGCGGGAGGACTTGCGGGTGGTCGCGTTCCGATTTTTCTCCGGTTTTTTCGTTACCCGTCGGCCCCTGACCACGACTGGTTAGGGAAGCCACCGCGAGAGAAGTAGGGCTGCAAGACTTGGCGAGGAGTCCGTGGTCTGTCCGAGCCGCCATGGGGTGATGCCCTTCGAGCGGCTGTCGGGGATCGCGTTCGAGGTATGAGCGAGAGGATCCAGGATCTCGTCCGGCGAGCGAGGAAAGGCGAGCAGAGCTCGATCGAGCGGCTGATGAAGATGTATCGGCCGGGGATCGAGTCGATGATCGAGGTGCGGGTCGGGGACGCGGATCTGGCGCAGGACTTGACGCAGGAAGCGTTCTTGCGGGCGCTGGACGGCCTCCATCGTCTTCGGGACTCGACGGCATTCGGCCGATGGCTTCGTGCAATCGCAAAGCGAACGGCGATGGACTTCATCCGGAAGCAGCCGTGGCATCGTCGGACGCAGCGCTGGTCGAGTGTCTGTCGCGATTCGCTCGTCGATCCACGCGAGCCGATCGATGCGTTGTGCGAGTGCGAGGAGCACCATCAGCGTGATCGGACGCGTGCCTGGCTGCTTGCAGGGATTGGTCGTCTGCCGAGGCAGGACCGGGACATCCTGCAGCTCCGGTACATGACGCTGCTGTCCTACGAGGAGATCAGCCAGGTCGTGGGCGTCTCGTCGACGGCGATCAAGCAGCGGCTCTATCGGGCGAGGTCGAAGCTGAAGCTGGTGCTTCGACCGCCGCCGAAGGGCAAGCGGCGACGGGCGAATGCGGAGTGAACGGATACGCGGGTGTCGCTCGTGGGAGAGCGGGACCCGGGGGTGTGGGGATGACTCGAAAAAAGGAACGCCGTCACATTGCATTGACGGCCGAGTCAGGAGAATCGTCATGTATCGATGGATGTTGGCCCTGCTCTTGGGGGCTTCGACTCTCGGTATCGCATCGGCTGCGGCCGAGGTCAGTCATCAGGAGCCCGAGCCGGCGAAGCCGTCAGCCGACGCCAAGGCGGCGCTGCAGCACGCGGCTTCGATTCGGCGAGAGGCGAGGGGGCAGGACGCGGATGCGAAGCGGGAGATCTACCTTCGGAGTGCGGAAGCGTACGCGGTCATCGTCGAGCGCTTCGCATCGGAGCCACAGGTCGTCTTGGAAGCGACGTTCCGCCAGGCGGAGTTGCGTCGATTGGCGGGTGACGTGGACATCGCGACGGGGCTGTACGAGCAGGTGGCGAGCTCGGATCGCGAGGGCCCGTTCGGCGCTCGCGCGCAGCTCGAGATCGGTCACCTGTATCGGCGAGCGAAGCAGTGGGCGACCGCAGAGGCGAGCTACGAGAAGGTCTGGACGGAGCATCCTGGCCAGACGGTGTATGGCGCTCGCGCGATGATCTGGGCGGGGAAGGCTGCCGAATCCGACGGTCGGCTCGAGGCGGGCCGGGCGCTCTTCCGACGAGCGATCGAGACGTTCTCGCAGCATCCGGCGCAGGGGGTACAGGCGTTCGATGCGTTGGCGACCAGCCTGTTGAAAGCGGGCGATCGCGAGGGTGCCGAAGCGGTCGTAGCCGAGTGTGAAGGGTGGGTCGACGGGACCTTCGAGCCGGGGTCGAAGGAGCGGGAGACCGCGAGGTCGTCGTTCGAGAAGATGCGCGTTCGGAAGAGGTTGGCGAAGGAGGGTTGATCGAGGATACCGGGCGGCCCAGGGCTGACGCCCTGGGCCAGTCTTGGTGTCTTGGTGTCTTGGTGTCTTGGTGTCTTGGTGTCTTGGTGTCTTGGTGTCTTGGTGTCTTGGTGTCTTGGTGCGGTTTTCACCTGATCACCCAGTCACCCAGTCACCCAAGCACCCAAGCACCCAAGCACCCGCTAATCATCATAATCAATACAGTCTCGCGATCGCGTCACTCGTTGATATTGATGATATGATTCTAGCAGCATTGCGAGTGCTAGAAGATAACACCGTGCGCCAACTCTGGCAGCAGCAATTTTTTGCCGTATTTGAAGACGAGGCACAGGATTCGAGTCCTTTGCAATATCACTTACTACAAACTCTAG
>JAVJTD010000467.1:0-41940 GCA_040219065.1 Planctomycetota bacterium | reverse complement strand
GCCCCCGCGCGCGGCGTCTGGAGCATGCGGGGGGTGAGACCTGCTCGGTGCATTGGAGTGCCCAAGTCGGAGCGAGCCGGTGACCGAGTCCACCGATGAGGACTCTCGCGAGCGAGCTTGGGCCAGGCACACCGCTGCGATGACAGCGCAGTTCGAGCGGCCCCTTGCTCGGAACCTTTCAGCTCGATCGGTGGCACCGTCGAGGAAGCGGCTCCCAGCTCGGTGGCCGCTTCCCGTTTCGGTCGCGAGGGCTCTGGTTTGGTGGCATGTTTCAGATCAGCGGCGCCCCCGCGCGCGGCGTCTGGAGCATGCAGGGGGTGAGACCTGCTCGGTGCATTGGGTCCGATCTCACCCGGCACGATTGGTCCGCGTGGTCCGATCTCACCCGGCAGCATCGTGCCACGGCAGCATCGTGCCAAGGAGTTTCGGATCTGAGGTCCAGGTCCATTCCGAGGCGCTTGGATGGAGTACACGGAGACCGGCTGAAGCCGGCGGTCCGAGTGCGGCGCTCCCAGTGGTTTCAAGTCAGCGGCGTCCCCGCAGGGCTGAAGCCTTGAGTATCCCGCAATTCCCAATTTTTGAAGTTTTTCGCGTGACCTTGCGCGCCCTGCCCACGACTAGGTAGGCAGAAGTGTGATCGTGCGGCCGGAGAGGTCGCGTGATCGGAGCACAAGAAATCACGAGGTCGCGAGGTCGGACCGGACTGGTCCGGCTGGCGAGGCGGTTGGGTTACCTGGGCGAGCCGGCGGCGCTCGATCTGGGAGACTCCGCCTTACCCGCGCAGCTCACGGTGTTGGGGCGCCACGGCGCGTTCCGCTTGATCGGTTGCGAGGTCAGGGGATCCGTCTCGGCTCTCGATGTCGGTCGGCGAGTCATTCGGAAGCTGCGCCGGGGCGGGCGGGCCGGGGTGGTGTGGGCTTGGCGTCGAGGACGTCCGGAGCTGCATGTGATCGCGGCGGCGCCGGGCCGTACCTCCACATCCGAAGTGCGGTCTCTGCGGATCGATCGGGACCACCCGGGCCGTACGGACGTGGAGCTGCTCAAGACGTTGGCGCCCAAGCCGCGGGAGACGGCAGCGGAGCTCTCGATCCGGATCGCGATGGCGCTGGATCTCGGGCGAGTGGGGCGAGAGTTCTATCGGGAGTTTCGGTCGCAGCGAGACCGTATCGCGGAGGCGCTCGAGGGGATCCCGCGTCACACGGAGCGGGCGAGGCGTCATCGGCGAGCGCTGGCGCTACTGTTGCTCTCTCGATTGGTGTTTCTCTACTTTCTGCAACGACAAGGCTGGCTAGCCGCAGACCCTAATTTCCTGCGGCGCCGCATCGAGCAGGCGCGGCTGTCTGGTGAGCGAGTCTTCAAGACGACGCTGCAGACGCTTTTCTTCGGTGTCCTCAATACACCGGTGCGCAAGCGTGTTCGAGCGGCAAAGGCTTTGGGGCGCATTCCGTATCTCAATGGTGGGCTGTTCGAGAAGGACGGGCTGGAGCGCCGCTACCCGTCTCTCGATCTGCCGGACGTCGTCGTCCGAGGAGTCTTCGAGGCGCTGCTGGACCGTTACAACTTCACGGTGTGCGAGGACCGTCCGGACGATCCGACCACGGCGATCGACCCGGAGGTGTTGGGCAAGGTCTTCGAGGAGCTGATGGAGGCGGATGCCCGCAAGGGAGCGGGTGCCTTTTACACTCCCCGATACCTCGTGGGCGAGGTGATCGACGAGTCGCTTCGAGGCTTCTTCGAGAGTGCCGGCTTCCCGAAGGTGACGGAGCTGATCGACCGCCCCGAGTGCGCGATCACCTGGGCTCCGAACGAACAGGAGCGTCTTCTCGAAGCGCTCCGAGGTGTCCGGGTCTTGGATCCGGCTTGCGGGTCGGGAGCATTCCTCTTGGGGGCTTTGCATCGTTTGCTTTCGCTTCGGCGTCCGTTGGAGCCGGATCGCAGTGGCTCGGACATCTGCCGGGACATCGTTCGTGAGAATCTCTTCGGTATCGATCTGGACCCTGAAGCAGTGCGGTTGTGCGAGCTCCGTCTGTGGCTTGCGATCGTCGCGGAGAGTGCCGGGGACTCGATCGCCCCTTTGCCGAATCTCGATCACCGGGTGCGGGTGGGGGACGCGCTGCTGCCGCCTCTTCCTTGGGGCCCCGAGGGCGCCGCCGTCGCCCGTCGTGACCCGCCCTTGGAGCGACTCTCGAAGCGTTACACCACGGCGAGCGGTGAGCGGAAGCACCACCTCCAACGGGAGATTCGCAGGCGAGAGCGGGCGTGGGCGCTGGAGCTGGTCGAGGCGAGGCTGCACGAGAACGCACAGTCGGCGAGGCGGCGCTTTGCCGAGACGCGGGATCTGTTCGGGGACCGCTCGACGACTCGCTCCGACAAGACGTTCCTACGTCGCCTCCGGCGAGAGCGTGCTCGGTTGCTCACTTTGCGACGTCGGATCCACGAGCGCGGGGAGCTGCCCTTCTTCTCGTTCGAGGTGCACTTTCGTGAGATCGCGGCGAGGGGCGGCTTCGACGTCGTCGTCGGGAACCCGCCGTGGGTTCGCTTCGGGCGAATCCCGCGGGACGTTCGGGGCCGACTCTCGGAGCGCTACGATTCCATCGCGTCGGCGACCTGGTCGGGAGGTGCTTCGATGGGTGGAGTGAGTGGCGGATTCGGAGCGCAACCGGACCTGGCGGCGGCCTTCGTGGAGGCGGCGGGCCGGATGGCTCGGGAGTCCGGCGAGGTGGGTCTCCTGATTCCGGGAAAGCTGATCCAGAGCTTGAGCGGCGGTGGCGTGCGGCGATACCTCTCTTCTCAGCAGGTCCGGAGACTGGAGGACTGGAGCCGCAGTGTCGAAGCCATTTTTCGAGCGGACGCCTATCCGGCGGCGCTCTGGTTTCGGCGATCCCAACCCGATCCAAGCCGGATCGTCCTGGCTAGCTGCCACGTGGGAAACCGGACGTTGCGCTGCCATGGCCGCCTGGACCAGATCCGACTCTGGCCGGACGACCCGGCATCTCCCTGGTGTCTCGTACCCGAGCGACGCCAGCGATCCCTGTCCAGCCTGCGCAATTCCAGCCGTCCCATCGGGCGCTGGCGGCCGGGTGCGTTGGGGCGAGGCATCTTGACGGGGGCGAACGAGTGCTTTTGGTTGACAGCGTCCGTCACGGCGAGCAGCGGCCGTCTGTCGGTGGAAGACAAGTCGGGCCGGCGAGGGCTGCTCGAGGCGAGCCGGGTGCGTCCGGCGCTGCGCGGGCGAGACATCAGCGCCTTTCGCTGTGAGCCAGGGGGATTCCTGGTATGGACGCACGGGGAATCCGAGTCGCCACTCGACCGCCTTCCTCCGCTGACGGAGCGTTGGCTCGAGCCTCACCGCCACCGGCTTCGGCGCCGAGGAAGCGGCAACATCACCCCTTGGTGGAGCCTCTTTCGCACGCGATCGGCGAGGCCTTGCTGGCGAGTGGTGTGGAATGATGTGGGTCGCCGGCTGCAGGCGGCGGTGCTGCCGCCGGGCCCAGTCCTTCTCCTGAACTCGGTGTACTTCTTCGAGGCGAGCTCGGAGCGGCAGGCGCTGATCCTGTCGGCCTGGCTCAACAGCTCCCCGCTTCGCGCCATGGCGGATGCGATCGCCGAGCCGGCGAAGGGGGGCTACCGCCGGTTCTTCTCCTGGGTGATCGGGTGTCTGCCGTCGCCTCCGTCGGAGCTGAGCCGCGAGCTGGCTCGTCTGGGGCGAGCGGGGCGGCGCGGCGAGGACGTGCAGGCGGAGCTCGACGCGGTGGTGGTGCGATACGGGGGAGCGTCATGAATCACCGGCTACGCAAGCTGCTTTCCGTCTCCCTTGCCGAGCTGGGCATTGGAGAGAGCCGCTCGGAATCGGACCGTCTTTGGTCGTCACTCTTCCAGTATCAGCGAGAGGCGGTCCTGTTCCTCGAGGCGGCGTTTGCGCGATTCGGGGGTGGGATCCTGGCGGACGCGGTGGGGCTGGGAAAGACCTGGGTGGCGCTCTCGGTGTTGGCGAGGGCGCAGCGGCGAGGGCAGGGAGCGGTCGCGTTCGTTCCGGCGCCGCTGAAGACGATGTGGCGGCGTATGGCCGAGCGGTGGGAGATCGACGTTCGGGTGCACGGGCACGGCGTTCTGGCGCATCGGGAATTCCAACCGGATCGTTGGAGTGATCGATCGTTGTTGGTGGTAGACGAAGCGCATCACTTCCGGAACCCGAAGACGCGGCGGTACCCGCACCTGGCGAGGCTGGCGGCGGGCCGACGGCTATTGCTGCTGACAGCGACACCGATCAACAACTCGCTGGGGGATCTGGCGGCCTTGATCGAGCTGTTCCTCGGGGCCCGTGCGCGGGAGGAGCTGGGAGTGCCGGATGTGAGAGAAGCGCTCGAGGGATCCGCGGGCACCGAGCCCGCCTGGCTCGGGTCGATGGTGCTGCGGCGTGGCCGGCGAGAGCTGCCGGTCGAGCGCGGGAGGCGAAGCTTTCCGGAGCGTTCGGTATCGGCAATCGACTACTCGCTGGAGGACACCTGGGGAGGCAGGCTCGGCGAGCATCTCGAGCTCTTCGAGCGGTCGCCTGAGCTGTTCTTGCCGGGCTTCGAGTCTCGGGGAGGGGAGCTGTTGTCGCTGTTCCTGGCGAGGCGCTTCGAGAGTAGCCGGGCGGCCTTCTTGGCGTCGTTGGAGCGTCAGAAGAAGTATCTCACCCGGTTAGGGGAGGCGCTCTCCCTCGGGAGGCGACTGACTCGGCGAGCGCACCGGAGGCTGTTTCCTGGCAGGGAAGGTCCTGAGCAGGGGGTGTTCCTGGAGGTCTTGCTCGGTGAGCTCCGCGGTTGCGACGCGGAATCCTTGGAGGGTCCGCTGCGATTCGTTCAGGCATGGATCGATCTGGTGCGAGCGGCTCCGAGCACGAGTGCGAAGCTGAGTGCGCTTCTGAGTCGGATGCAAACTTGGTCGAGTGGCGAGCGCGTGGTCCTGTTCACGGAGTTTCGGGACACGTCGATTTGGTTGGAGCAGGTGCTGATGAAGCTACCGGACCGGGTGGTGGCTCGGCTAGATCCGCGGACTGCGCGAGTGATGGGGCGGCGTACGACGCGGGAGGAGGTGCTGTGCCGATTCGCTCCGTTCGCTCAAGCGGCCAACGTGCGGCGAGGCGAGCGCATCGACATCCTGATCTCGACGGATCTGCTGTCGGAGGGGACGAATCTGCAGGATGCAAAGCACGTGGTGAGCTGGGACCTACCCTGGAACCCGGTGCGCCTGGAGCAGCGGATCGGTCGGATCGATCGTCTGGGAAGCCGGCACGAGAGGATCTTCGGGTGGACACTGCGACCCAGCGACGGGGATATCCTTTCCCCGGTCCTTTCGGCGCTCGAGCGCAAGCGAGCCCTGGCGCGGCTTGCGCTCGGCGCGGAGCTGACGGTGCTTCCTGGCGAAGTCGCGACAGGCGGAGATCGCTTCGGTCGGCAGCCTGGACCGAGCTCACTGTGGCGACTGGCGCGTGAGGTCGCCGGCTCGGAGAGGCCCGTGCAGAGGCCGCCGCCGCTGCTGCTGTCGGTCACCGGGATTCCGTCTGCCGGCAGGGGAAGCTTCTTCTGCTTTCGGCCGAGCTCCGGCAGGGCGTCGGCGTGGCGATTCGTGGATGCGAGGAAGCGGGTCTGGCGAGATCCGGAGTGGATCGCGGCGCATCTTCTGAAGTGGGTAGCGAAGGGTGAATCGGGAGGGAAGCCGGGTGCCACGTTCCACCGAGACTGGGAAAGGTGCCACGAACCGCGGCCCTCGTCGCCCGGGATACGCGGGATGTCTCCTCCGAGGGCTGCGCTCCGAGCGACTTTGGAAGAGCGGCTGGTCGGATGCCAGCTCTTGGGGGACCAAGATCGATCGAGAGAGCTCGGGACGCGTCTCGACAGGCTGCGGTGGCCGCAGTCGATCGGGGTGGAGCTCTTGCTGGATGATCTCGTCCATCGGGCGGGCGATGTCGAGGAGGAGGCGCTTTTGAGGGAGCTGGACCGATTGTTGGAGGTGGCGAGTGAAGGGGAAGGAGCCCCGGGTGGGAAGGAGCTGTTGGTGGGGTTGAGCCTTGTTTGAGGGTTCTCGTTCGGCTTTGAACGTTCAACGTTCAACGTTCAACGTTGAAGTTATGAAGGGAAGGTGACTTCGACTTGATGAGCCGGCTTCGAACGGTTCAACGTCGAACGTTCGACGTTCAACTTTGAAGTCTTTGAGTGAAGGCGTTCTTGATGAGGTGGGGCTGCTTTCGAACGTCGAACGTTCAACGTCCGACGTTCAACTTTGAAGTTATGAGGAGAAGGTGACTTAGACTTGTTGAGCCGGCTTCGAAGGGTTCAACGCTCGACGTTCAACTTTGAAGTCTTTGAGGGGAGGCGTCCTTGATGAGGCAGGGCTGCTTTCGAACGTCGAACGTTCAACGTCCGACGTTCAACTTTGAAGTTATGAGGAGAAGGTGAGTTCGACTTGTTGAGCCGGCTTCGAACGGTTCAACGCTCGACGTTCAACTTTGAAGTCTTTGAGGGGAAGCGTCCTTGATGAGGCAGGGCTGCTTTTGAACGTCGAACGTTCAACGTCCGACTTTCAACTTTGAAGTCTTGGAGGGTCGGCGCCTTTGACTTGGCGGGCGGGGTTCAACGTTCAACTTTGAAGTTATGAAGTGAAAGCGCATTTGACTTGTTGAGCCGGCTTCGAACGGTTCAACGTTCGACGTTCAACTTTGAAGTTATGAGGAGAGGGTGACTTAGACTTGTTGAGCCGGCTTCGAACGGTTCAACGCTCACCGTTCAACTTTGAAGTCTTTGAGGGGAAGCGTTCTTGATGAGGCAGGGCTGCTTTCGAACGTCGAACGTTCAACGCCCAACTTTGAAGTTATGAGGGCAGAGCGATTTCGACTCGGCAGGCCGGCTTCGAACGGTTCACCGTTCAACTTTGAAGTTATGAGTGTCAGCGCCTTTGATGAGGCGGGCGGACTCGAACGTTGACGTCGTGAAGCGAAGCGCAGCCTCTGGTGAGCCGGTGAACCCCCGCGCATCAACTCAGGATGCGGACGCGGTGACCTTCGATGCGGAGCCGATCCTCCGCGTAGAGCCGGATGGCTTCGGGATACGCTTCGCATTCCTGCTCGAAGACGCGGGCCGCCAGGGTGCTCGGGTCATCGTCTTCGAGGACGGGGACGGCTCTCTGCACGATGATCGGGCCGGCGTCATACTCGTTGTTGGCGAAGTGGACCGTGCAGCCCGTCACCTTGACGCCCGAGTCGAGCACGGCACGATGGACGCGATCGCCATAGCAGCCGGGACCTCCGAATGCCGGTAGCAGTGACGGATGGATGTTCATCACGCGTCCCTCGAGCTCGGGAGGGATTTGATAAAACGATAAGAACCCCGCCAGCGTGACGAGGTCGACCTCGTGCGAGCGAATCGTCTCGGTAATCGCTGCGCTGAAGGCCTCGACTCCTTCGAACGCTCGCCGGGATATCGTCACGTGCGGGAGACCAAAGCGCTCTGCCCGGTCCAGCCCGCCCACGTTCGGGCGGCTCGAGACGACGAGGGCGACCTCGGCGCTCAAGTCACCCGAGCTCGAGAGCGCGACGAAGTTCTCGAGCGTGCGGCCGCTGCCGGAGATCAGCACGGCAAGGCGCAGGCGTCTCGCGGTCATCGGGGCTTCTCCAAGTAAGCGCGGAGCCGCGCGAGGAGCTCGGGAGGGGAGAGCCCGTCGATCGCGACGAGCTTGTCTCGGGAAGTCTCCCCCTGGACGATCGTCACCGAGGAGCGAGACACCGAGAGGCGCTTGGCCAAGACGGCGACGATCTCCTTGTTGGCGGCTCCCTTCTCGGGCGGCGCATGGACCGCGACCTTGAGAGCGCTGCGGAACTGGCCGACGATGTCACTGCGAGCGGCTCCTGGCTGGGCGCGGACAGCCAATCGCGAGCCGCCGGGCTGCTCGCGAATGTCGAGGTCGTCGGCCGCGGTGCTCAAGGTCAACCGTTTCGACGTGAGCGGTTCCCCGACTCCTGGCCCCCGCGCCGACCAGACTCGCCGGAGCGGTTGTCGGAGCGGTCCTCGCCTTTGGGAGACGGGCCGGGGGGATCGTTCGCGCGCTTGTCTTGGTCGGCGGGCTCGCCGTCCTCACCCTGGTTCGTCTCCACATCGGCGGGCTCGCCGTTCTCTTCGGATTGGCCCTCGGCATCTTCGGCGTCGTCGTCGCGGGCGGCCGGACCGTAGAGTGGGCTGGTTCCGTCGGAGAAGAACGCGAAGACATCCGAAGAGCGATAGTCGCGGGAGAGCTGTTTGATGTTGTCGATGGCGAGCTGGAACTTTTGGTTCTCGAAGGCGAAGTAGGACTGGATGTAGAGCTTGGCGGCCTCGACCTCGCGGGTGATGCGCTGCTGTGTCGCGGCGTCCCCCGACGCCTGGGCGATGGCGAGCGCTGCGTCGTAGAGCTTCTCGTTCGCCGAGTCGACCCTCCGGGTCATGTGCATCAGGGACAGGTCGGCGAAGAAGCTCGCGACGGAGACTTTCTGGGCAGCGGGGACCTCCCAGCGGTCGACCAAGAGCGAGACGATGCGGTGGATCGTGTCGAACTCGGTGAGCGATGTCTGCTCGGGACGGTTTCGCCGGCGGACGATGAGCATCTCACCGGCGAGGCCCTCGATCTCGCCTTCGACGAGATCGGTCTGAAGATCCTGCCGAAGGAGCTTGCCGGAGCGAACGGCGTTCTGGAAGGACTCCATCGCGGCGTTCTCGGTGCGCCAGCGGTTTACGAGGCTCTCGACCCTCTGGCGGTAGGCATCGGTCTCGAGGGCCTGGATGGTCGGGGCCAGGACGTCGGCGGCGGTATCGGGCCGGAGCTTCCGGAAGGCCTGGACGATCTCGTCCTGGTTGATCGCCTTGATGAAGGTCGCGTGGTCCTTCTCGTAGAGCACGGCAAACCATGAGCGCTCGGCCTTGTCGAGCTCCTTCAGATAGGTCTTGCCTTCGGCGACGATCGCTTGGAGCTCGTCATGTCCGGGCTCCCCTTTCGCGCGATACCGTTCGACCAGATCGGTCATCAGTGCGCGGGCCCCGTCGAAGTCGTGATCGATCTCGAGGCGCCGGGATTGCTCGATCGTGTCCTGGTAGTGCTGCGTGGCGTTCTGGGTGATCGTCTTTCGCAGCTCGTCGATGCGAGCACCGTGCTCCTCGCTGGCGGCGAGCTCCTCGATGCCGACGAAGGTCTCGAGGGTGTGATGGGCATCGGCGAACCGGTTCGCTTCGAGGAGCGGAGTGAGATCGCCCTCGAGCGTGCCCATGAGCTCGACGAGGTGCTCGCGCTCGCGCTTCGCTTCCTCGGCGGCGGCCTTGACCGCGGCACGGATCTCGGCGGCCTTGCTGATCGCGAGCTTGCCGTACTCGGTCTCGGGATACTGCTCGGAGATCGAGTCGTAGTCGTCGGCGGTGGCGTTTTCGCGGAGCTCGAGGAAAGCGGCCTTGGCGCGCGATTCCCGGAGCTGCTTCTGGAGCTCGGGGTCGGGCTCCGGGGGCTCGGGCCTCTTGCGGTCGTCCTTGGCCGAGGCGGTCTTGGACTCGGCGGGGTCCTTGTCGTCGCCCTTGTTCCCGAACATGAAGAAGGCGGCGCCGCCGGCGATGAGCAGGACGGCGGCGAAAGCGGCGACCTTCATCATCGAGCCGGAGCCGACGACGCTGCTCGCCTCGAGGTCGGCGATGAGCTCGCTGGCGGATGCGTAACGGTCCTCGGGGTCCTTCTGCATCATCTTGAGGACGATGCGCTCGATGTTCTCGGGAACCTCAGGATGCTCGATGCGCAGCGGCGGCGCGGGCTCCTTGACCTGCTTGCGGAGGATCTCCTTGATGTCGCTCCCTTGGAAGGGCGTGTGACCGGTGAGGAGCCTGTAGAAGGTGGCACCGAGGGAGTAGATGTCGGAGCGGTGATCGACGTCCTTGCCGAGCGCTTGCTCGGGAGAGATGAAGTGGGGGGTGCCGAAGACGCGGGCGCCTTTTTGGGTCGGCTCACCGCGGGTCGCGAGACCGAGGTCGGCGATCTTGGCGGTGCCTTCGCCGTCGACCATCAGGTTGTCGGGCTTGATGTCGCGATGGACGATGCCCTTGCGCTCGGCGTACTCGAGCCCGCGAGCGGCGTCGAGGATGATGCCGACGGCGACGTCGACATCGAGCTTGCCCTCTCGCTCCAGGCGCGCCTCGAGGCTGCCACCCGGGAAGAACTCCATCGAGTAGTAATAGAGATCGTCCGAGCGACCGACGTCATAGACCTGGGTGATGTTGGGATGGTTGAGCGCGGCGGCGGCCTGGGCCTCGCGCTGGAACAGGTCGACGAGCGCTTGGTCCTTGACGAGCTGCGGCGAGAGGATCTTGAGCGCGATCTCGCGGTCGAGCCCGAGCTGGGTGGCGCGGTAGACCATGCCCATGCCGCCGCGACCGAGGTGGGAGGTGATCTGGTACTTGCCGTCGATCGTCTTCCCGACGAGCGGATCCTGGGCGCGGCCCGAGGTGGGGTCCTGCAAGAACGAGATGAGGGTCTCGCCGACCTGGATCTTGTCGCCGAACTCGAGGCGGCACTGCTCGACGCCTTCGTCGTTGACGAAGGTGCCCTTGCCCGACTTGCAGTCGCGCAGGAAGAAGCCGCCTTTCACGCCCTTCAGCTTGAAGTGCGCCGGTGCGGTCAGGTCGTCGGACAGGGTGAGATGCGAAGCGGGCGCTCGGCCAACGATGAACACCTCACCTTCGGACACATGGATCGACTTGCCCCGATCCGGTCCGGACTCCACCAAAAGGATGGGCACCGTGCACTTTCCTCGTCAGTTGGTTTTCTGGGGCGTGGTTTCGAGTCCATCGAGCAACGCCGAGCCGACACGAACCCAGGTCGCACCTTCTTCGATCGCCGTCTCGAAGTCCTGGGTCATTCCCATGGACAAGTGTACGAGTTGATCGCGATATCGGCTCCTCCGATTCGCGTCGTCTCGCAATTCGCGCAGATCTCGGAAGATGGGTCGGACGCTGTCAGTGGTCGAAGGGTTCTCGAGGTGCGGCGCCATCGTCATCAGGCCGCGAATGCGGAGGCGGCTCCAGCTCGAGGCCTCGGCCAGGAGCGCGTCCAGCTCCTCGGGACGAAAGCCGCCCTTCGACGACTCACCGCTGACATTGACCTGGAGGAGGGCATCGACGGGCGCAGTGGCCTTCGATTCGAGCTCCTCGGCGAGTCGCCGAGAGTCGAGGGAGTGGATGAGGTCGTAGAGCTCCAGGGCGCGAGCGGCCTTGTTCCTTTGAAGGTGACCGATCAAGTGCCAACGAACCCGGGTCCGGCCCAAGGATTCCTGCTTTTGCCAGGTGTCCTGCACGCGGCTTTCGCCGACATCGGTCACGCCGAGGGTCGCCAGCGCTTCGATGACTTCGGCGGTCGTGTATTTGGTGACCGCGACCAAACGGACCTCGTCCTCCGAACGGCCCGCCCGGTGGCAAGCCGCTCGAATGCGCGTCCGCACCTGCCGGAGATTGACCTCGAGGGTCTGGATCTCTTGCGGCTCCATGCAGCGCCTGAGCTCAGGTTTCTGTTCGTGAGACGTGGACCGTTCACCGTCTGCCTCGGCCGGCCCTGGATTGCCCATTGCTGGCATTCCTCCCAAGCAGGCGAGAGTATCAGACCGATTGGAGGCGATCAACACCGCCCCAGCGGCCGGAGGACGAGGAGCGGATGGCAGAACTCCCGTCCCTGCTTATCCTTGCTTGACGCCGTCCGGGGAATCCTGGTAGATACCTTGCCCTGGGCTCCCGTCCGGCTGTGGCGATCTGGCGGACCATCCGTCGCCGCGATGCCCCGGGATTCCGAATGGAATGGAACATGGAGGAGATCGCGATGGTGGCACCCCGGTGGGCCCTCGGATTGTGTGCGCTCGCCCTTCTTGGGGCGAGCGGCTGCACCAGCAACCCGACCCGAACGAACAGCGCCTCCCTCGACTGGGGACGGCAGGCGCCCGAGATGTTCGGCAAGCAGCAGGTTTGGTCCTTGCCGATCGAAGTCGGCCAGGAGAGCGAGGTCGACGGCATCTACCTGCGGGGTCCTTACCTCGTCGTCCTCTCGAGTGGTGGTCAGGATCAGGCGACGGCCGTCGAGCGATTCGTCGGGGATCCGGCCTGGATCCTCTATCTCGACGAGAAGCCGATCTTCCCGCCGATCGCCCGCACCGGCGTTCCGAGCGGACGCGGCGCCGCGTCGTCGATGACGCTCGCCGAGCCGATCACGTTCGTCATGCGACGCGGATTGGCCGTCGCCGACCTGAAGTATGGCAGCCTGCGCTACAAGGCGTCCTTCGATACGATCGCGCCCGCGACGGCGCCCGCGTCGAACGGCCGCACGCTCTACATCCCCTCGCTCACCGAGAACAACATCTACGCCTTCGACCTGCGCGGCGGCAACTTCGGCTGGGACTTCAGGGTGCGCGGTGGCGCGACCTCCGCTCCGGTCTGTCCGCCCGCCGCTTCGGACATGGTGGTCATCGCCTCGAATGACGGCCGGGTGTACGGGCTATCCGCTCGCGACGCCTTCGCGCTCGCACCGAGAGATCCGGTCTGGGTCGACCGCACCGGGGACGCCATCACCGCCGAGCTCGGCTACGGGGGGCCCAACGCCTACGTCGCGAGCAATGACTCCTTCGTCTACGCCTACAATGCGGGGACCGGCTCGCGCGTCTGGTCGTACGCGGGCGTCAAGCCCTTCCGTCGCGGCAGCCGCCCGCTCGAGTCCTCCCGCATTCGTGAGGACAGCGAGATCAACGGCCGGCCGATCTTTGCAGGCGGCACCGTCTACGCCGCCAACGAGCTGGGCCTGCACGCCATTGACGCGACGACCGGTCAGGGCAAGTGGGTCCTCGCCGAGGGTCGCCGCTACCTGTGCAGCACCGACGACGGCAATGTCCTCATCCTCATGCGGGACGGCTCGATCGGTGAGGTTGACGGCGCGGGTGACGTGGTCGGCTCCGAGCCCGCGATGCCGGGCGTGATGGTGCTCACCAATCCCCACGACAATCACCTCTACTTGAGCGACGGCAATCGCATCTGGGCGCTGCGTGAGCGGCTCCCCGAGGAGCGCTGATCCTCGAGCGAAGACGAGACGAGCCCGGTCAGCGGACCCAGCGTCCGCTGACCGACCCCGTCGGAAGTGAGCAGTTTGTTCCCGGCACAGATGTCCCACTCTGCCCGGCAGGGATATCTCACTTCGAAGGCTGACGGAACCTCAGCATCACCAGCCTTTGGCTCCTCGCGTCGAAGCGCGCGCGCTGGTCCAGACGGTGACCGACCACCCAGATGATGCTCGCTTCATTCTCCAGGAGCAAGCAGCGGCGCCTCCCTTCGTCGGGGACCTTCTCGTCCGAGAGGAAGTCCTTCAACTTCTTGGAGCCGGGCGCCCCCAACGGATGAAACCGGTCGCCGGGTCGACGAAGCCGGAGCCGCCAAGGAAACGGCACTCGCCCCACATCGACGATCTCACGATCGGGATCGCGATCGATGACTCGGCTGTCCGTCTCCTCCACCTCGAGTGAGCCGAGCTCGGTCGCGTAAGAGCCGGGGCCGGGAATCAGGGCGGTGGGCGAAGCAACCGGCGGCGAAGGCTCCCGGCGGAGCCGGAGCGCGCCGTACTGCACGATGAGCTCGAGGCCGCGGCCGAGGCTCCGCCTCTGATGAGTGCGGGCGCGCTCGACGAAGTGACGGATCTCCTCGCCCGAGCCCAGCCGCGGCGCGGCGCCGGTCAGCTCCTCGGCCCAGAGTCGTAGCAAGGCGGTCTGCTCGATCAGGGGCCACCCGAGAAAATCCGCCCGCGAGATCGCGACGTCGCCAATGGAGGTCGCCTTGGCCAGTCGCGAACGCGCGGTCTCTTGGAGCGCGACTTCGAGCAGCTCGGCGCTCTCGGCGATCTCGAGCAGCATGCCGCGGAGCCCGGCGACACCCGCGCCGCTCAGCGCCGGAATCAGCTCGTGACGAATGGCGTTCCTCGAGAATCGAGTGTCGCGATTCGAAGCGTCCTCCCGAAACGGGATGTCCCGCGCTCGCAGCCACTCGCGGATGGCCACGCCCGTCACCTCGAGCAGCGGCCGGATGATCGTGACGTCCGAGCCGCGGGCGAGCGGCCTTTGGCGAGGGATGCCCCTGAGGCCGGTCAATCCGGTGCCGCGGAGAAGGCGCAGGAGCAAGGTCTCGAGCTGATCGTCCTGATGATGGCCGAGCGAGATCCACCGGATCCCGGCCTCTTCGGCCAGCTCGCTCAGCGCGTGATACCGCGCCCGGCGAAGGCGATCCTCCGACACCGGTCCTCGCCAGACCAGCGTGCGGCTTCGGCAAGAGAGGCCCAGCGATCGGGAGCGCGACTCGACGAACCGGGCATCGGCCTTCGAGCTCACGCCGCGGACACCGTGGTCGACGTGCAGGACGCAAGGCGCTGGGTCCCGCCTCTCATGGGCCAGGACGCGCATCACCTCGAGGAGGAAGAGCGAGTCGGCGCCCCCCGAGACGGCGACACCGACGCGCTGGCCGGCCGGTACCCGCGTCGCCGCGTCCCGGATGGTCGCGCGAAGCAGGTCGTCACCGGTGCCGGGGCTTGGCGCGTGATTGACAGGCGAGGTCATTGTGAATACAACCGTCGGTCTTTGTTTCCAAGGACCGCGCGTCGAGCGAACCGCGAGCCCCCAGGCGGGCAGTCCGGTGAGGCGGCACTCGGGCGCGAGTATAGGCGGGCGACGACCCCCCCAGGAATACTGTCGAAAAGGAATCCGTGCCATGGCGATCCGAGTAGCCATCAACGGTTTCGGGCGGATCGGTCGAGTCGTGACCCGCGTCATGCTCGCCCGGGACGACTTCGAGATCGTCCAGATCAACGATCTGACGACCCCGCAGACTCTCGCGCACCTCTTCAAGTACGACTCCGTCCACGGGCGCTACTCCGAGCCGGTCGGCGCTGGAGAGGGGCATCTGACGATCGGGAATCGCAAGATCACCGTGTCGGCCGAGCGGGACCCCAAGAGCCTGCCGTGGGGCGATTTGGGGATCGACTTCGTCGTCGAGTCCACCGGCGTGTTCGCCAAGCGCGAGCAGGTGGGCTGGCACCTCGAGGCGGGCGCGAAGAAGGCGCTCTTGACCGTTCCGGCCAAGGACGAGATCGACGCGACGATCGTGATGGGCGTCAACCAGGACACCCTGAAGTCGAGCGACAAGATCATCTCGAATGCCTCGTGCACCACGAACTGCCTCGCGCCCCTCGCCAAGGTGCTCCACTCGTCCTTCGGCCTGCAGCGTGGCCTGGTGACGACGGTTCACGCCTACACCAACGATCAGCATGTGCTCGACCTGCCGCACAAGGATCTGCGCCGGGCGCGAGCCGCTGCTCAGAACATCATCCCGACCACGACCGGCGCCGCGCGCGCGGTGGGCAAGGTCATCCCCGAGCTCAATGGCAAGCTCGACGGCATGGCGATGCGCGTCCCGGTGCCCGATGGATCGGTCGTCGACCTCGTCGCGATCCTCGACAAGCACGCCAGCGTCGAAGACATCAACGCGGCCTTCAAGGCGGCGGCCGAGGGGCCGATGAAGGGCATCCTCGAGTACTGCACCGATCCGATCGTGTCGTGCGACATCATCGGCAACCCGCACTCGAGCATCTTCGATCAGCCGTTGACCATGGTCTCGGACCACCTCGTGAAGGTGGTCTCGTGGTACGACAACGAGTTCGGCTACTCGAACCGCGTCGTCGACCTGATCGCCTTCGCGCACGGCCTCGGTGAGTGAGCCGCAGGACGTTGACTGAGTCGAGACGGGGCCACGGCACCTCAGCCGCTGGCCCCGTGTTCCTTTTTTGGCCGAATCGATGAACAAGCTGACCCTCGAAGATCTCGACCTCGCCGGGAAGAAGGTCCTCACGCGCGTCGACTACAACGTGCCGCTCTCCGATGGCCGGATCACCGACGACCATCGCGTCCGGCAGACCTTGCCGACCGTCAAGGCCATCGTCGAAGGAGGCGGCATCGCGGTGCTCATGTCGCACCTGGGACGCCCCAAGGGGAAGGTCGCCGAGGAGCTTCGCCTGACGCCGGTCGCCGCGTGTCTGCAGGAGCTCATCGGACGGCCCGTGAAGAAGACGGATACGGTCGTCGGCGAGGATGCGGCGCGCGCGGTGCAGGACGCGAAGCCCGGCGACATCGTGCTGCTGGAGAACCTCCGCTTCGAAGCCGGTGAGACGGCTTGCGACGACGACTTCGTCCGAAAGCTGACGGCCTTCGGCGACGTGTACGTCAATGACGCCTTCGGCGCCGCCCACCGCGCGCATGCATCGGTCGTTGGACCGCCGCGGACCTTGAAGGCCGCCGCCGGCTTCCTGATGCAGAAAGAGCTCGAGTACTTCGGCAAGCTGCTCGAGAGTCCCGACAGGCCGTACGTCGCGATCCTCGGCGGTGCCAAGGTGAGCGACAAGATCGCGGTGATCGAGAAGCTCCTCGAGAGCGTCGACCGGATCCTCGTCGGAGGCGCGATGGCCTACACCTTCCTCGCCGCGCAGGGCAAGGCGGTGGGGGCGTCGCGCGTGGAAGAGGATCGGCTCGACGTGGCGAGGGAGACCCTCGAGAAGGCGAAGGCCGCCGGGGTGACGCTCGAGCTGCCGAGCGACCACGTCGTCGCGAGCGAGTTCTCGGCGGCATCGACTCCGGGGGTGGTTGAGGAGATCCCCGAAGGCAAGATGGGCCTGGACATCGGTCCGAAGTCGATCGAGCGGTACCGAGAAGTGATCGCCGGTGCGAAGACGGTGGTGTGGAACGGACCGATGGGCGTCTTCGAGTGGGAGTCGTTTCGCAAGGGTACCGAGGCCGTCGCACGGGCGATGGCGGAGAGCTCGGCGACGACCGTCGTCGGGGGCGGTGACTCGGCCGCCGCGATCCGGCTCTTGGGCTTCGATGAACGCGTCAGCCACGTGTCGACCGGTGGCGGCGCGTCGCTCGAGATGCTCGAAGGCAAGACACTTCCTGGTGTCGAGGCCTTGACCGATCGATGAGCGTCTTGCTCTCTTGTGCGCGCCGCGGTCGTCCCCTAGCTTTGGGAGCGGCCGATCGAGGCCTGAAACCCGAGGAGACGCTTTGAAGCTCAAGCTCGGACCCGAACGGGTCAAGATCGCTCCCTCGCTCCTCGCGTGCGACTTCGCGAATCTCGCGGATGAAGTGCGGCGCGTGGAAGAGGCGGGCGCGGATTGGCTGCACGTCGATGTGATGGATGGCCACTTCGTTCCGAACCTCACGATCGGACCGCCGGTCGTGAAGGCGATCCATCAGGTCGCCACGAAGCCGCTCGATGTGCACTTGATGATCGAGGACCCGATGCGCCATGCGCCCGACTACGTGGCCGCCGGGGCCCATATCGTGACCTTCCACGAAGAGGCGGTGACCAGCGCCGTCCATGTCGCCAAGTTCGTGCGCAGCTTGGGTGTCCGCGCAGGTGTGTCGATCAACCCCGACACACCGATCGAGCGGATCCTGCCCGCGCTCGAGCATCTCGATCTGGTGCTCGTGATGTCGGTGTTCCCCGGATTCGGGGGGCAGAAGTTCATCCCGAGAGTCTTGGAGAAGGCGGACGTGATTCGTGAGCGAGAGGGCTGGGCCGGCGATCTCGAGATCGACGGCGGGATCTCCACCGAGACCTTGCCCCTCGCCGCGGAGCGCGGCTTCAACGCGTTCGTCGCCGGTACCGCGATCTTCGGTAGTGGCGATATCCCCAGCGCGATCAGAGAGATGCGTCAATTGGCGGAGGCCGGGCTGCAGGCCCTGGCCCTTTGATTTCACGGGGGCGATCTGATACGGTCGCCCGGAGTCTCTCGAGCCGGTGCTGTCGATCCTTTCGGGTCGACCCGGGCCGCTCGCTCCCTTTTGGGAACCGGAGATGACCTCGTCCACCCGGCCTCGAATCATTCTCGTCCGCGATGCCCTCAGCCAATGGCAGGTGGAGGCGCGTCTGCAGGGAAGCCTTGACATTCCCCTCTCGCTCGAGGGCATGCAGGAGACGTCTCGGATCGCCCAGAAGCTGGAGGGTCTCGGAAAGGCACACCTGTACAGCGGGCGAGGCCAGACCAGCCGTGAGACTGCCGAGGCGGTGTCGGAGCGGTTGGGCGTGAAGGTCCGCTCCCTCGATGATCTCGAAGAGGTCAACCTCGGGATCTGGCAGGGCCTCTTGCTCTCGGACATCAAGTCGAAGTACCGGCGGGCCTACCGGGCCTGGCGAGACGATCCGACGGTGATGACGCCTCCGAGCGGAGAGGACATTCGGCAGGCCGCGCGTCGCGCGGCCCGCGCGATCAATGATATCGTCAAGAAGCTGGACGAGGACGATGTGGCGGTCTTCATCCTGCCCCCGCTGCTCAAAGCGGCGGCGGCTTGCCGCTTGACGAATCGTCCCGCGAGCGAGATCGTCGAGCGGTACGAGCAGAACGAGCTGATCAGTCGCCTTTCCGATCCCGAAGAGCTGGAGCAGCCAGGAACGCCCGAGGTCCCGGCTGCGAGCACCACGAGTGGACCGAGGCGCTCGGAGTCGAGCACTTCGGCGAGACGGAACGGTCCGGATCCGGGCCGAGTCGCAGACGTCTGAGAAGGACGCAGGAGGTAGCGCGCCGTGGCAATGGGATGGAACCGCTTCCGCAAGAAGAAAGAGATGCCTTCGGGGTTGTGGCTCAAGTGCGACACCTGCGGGGCGATGATCTTCAAGCGGGACATGGAGAAGAAGTTCAAGGTCTGCCCCGAGTGCGACCACCACTTCGTTCTCAACTCCGCCGAGCGCATCGAGCTCCTCATCGATGAGGGGACCTGGGAGGAGACGCACGCCGACCTGACCGCGACGGATCGACTGCACTTCGTCGACAAGGTGCCCTACACCGATCGCATCGAGAAGACGGTCGAGAAGACCGGCATGAACGAGGCGATGGTCATCGGCAGCGGGGAGCTGGGTGGTCGCAAGATCATCCTCGGTATCCTCGACTTCTCGTACATGGGCGGCTCGATGGGTGTGATCGTCGGTGAGAAGGTCACCCTGGCGATCGAGCACGCCGAGCGCGAGAAGCTGCCGCTCCTGCTCATCATCTCGTCGGGCGGTGCCCGGATGCAGGAAGGCGCCCTCAGCCTCATGCAGATGGCCAAGACTTGCAACGCCCTCGCCCGGTTCGACACGGCCGGTGGCTTGTACATCTCGGTCCTGACGCACCCGACCACCGGTGGCGTCATCGCCTCGTTCGCCCCGATGGCCGATGTCGTCATCGCCGAGCCCGGAGCCCTCATCGGCTTCGCCGGCCCGCGCGTCATCCAGACCACCCTCAAGCAGGATCTCCCGCCTGGCTTCCAGCGGTCCGAGTTCCTCCTCGAGCACGGTCAGGTCGATCGCATCGTCAGCCGAGATCAGATGAAGGACGAGATCGGCATGCTCATCGACCTCATGAAGGGCCCGCTGCGTCCGAAGCCAGAAGTCGCGGCCGCCGGGGAAGGGTAGCGCTCCTGGCGGGGCCCTCGAGGGGGATTCGGACCGCCGGCTTCAGCCGGTCTCGGTGCTCCGACGAAATGAGTAAAGTCTCGGTCGGAGATGTATCGAAAATCCCTTGCAAGGGAAGTCGCCTCCTTTATACTCGGCGCTCCCTCGGGCGGGGGAACCCACCCGATGTCATCGATCCCCGGTAGCTCAATGGTAGAGTACGCGGCTGTTAACCGCGGTGTTGTAGGTTCGAGTCCTACCCGGGGAGCCATTCTTGCCCAAGGCGAACAAGCTTGGGCGCCAGGTAAACAGAGGGCCTCATCGGGATGACCGGCGAGGCCCTCTTCTTTTTCCCGTTGTTCCGCGGGATCTTGCGCGTCGGCGGTGATCGGGTGGTGCTCGAGCGAGCGCGATGCTCAGAGCACGAGGTCGCCGGCGACGTGCCGATCGCGGTCGCAGAGAGCCGCGTCTGGGGCTCAGAGCCGGGCAGAGCTCTGAGGGCCGCGCTTAACAGCTCGTGGCTCTGAGCTTTACAGCTCGGCCCGTTGCCAACTCCCCACCCGCTGCTTCACAGCACGCACGTCGTTGATGTCGCTCGCGTTGTCGTCGTTCGCGGCGCTTCTCAGAGCACGGGGCGGAAATGGCTGGGCGGTGCCATGTGGTCGTTGCCAATCAAAACGGCTCTGAGGTTAGCAGGGCTGTAAACCTCAGAGTCGCGAAGCCTACAGCCGGTTCAGAAACTCGACGCCCCCGACGACCTCGCCCTCGATGATGTCGAGCACCAGGGTTCCGTGCTCCGGGGACTCGAGCACGATGTTTTCCTGGAAGCGCCCTGCCGGAGTGGCTGGGTCCACGAAGTGGATGTAGGCCCTCGTCTCGGGCCGAACCTGTCGGCATGCGCGAAGAGAGCCTGGGAGCCATGGGGCGTCCGGATGTTGGTCCTTGGCGAGGCGCACGAGCCACTCGGGGTCGTATGCCTGCCAGTCACCCTGGCTGCCCTGCGTGACTGCGTCGCTGTGCTCGACCGACACGCCGCGCATCGAAGATGCCAGCCGACCGGTGGCGATCCCGAAGAACGCTGGACCGCCATTCCCATCGCCTTCCCAGCCAGCCTCGACGGCTCCCCGGATTGCGGACGCGACAGCGCCCGGCGTGGCGACGCTGATCGACTCGCCTATCCAGTTGTCGGGTCGAGCCCCGCCAAAGACGAACACCAGAACGGCCCCTCCTGCTTCACGTTCAACCGCGACGGTCAGCGGGGACCACGCGTTGCCTTGGCAGTACGTCGGGCGCGACCGGACCCGCCAGCGGAACGGCGTGCCGTCCACCACGATTCGGTCACGATTCGGCGGGAGCCTGTCTTGGGCATCGACATCGCCCCCGAAGTTGCCACGAAGCGCGCGACTGGATCCAGGAGAACGGTCTCGTTGCCCATCGCCAGCACCTGACACTGGGCATTCAGTCCCTCTGATGCGAAAACAGACCCATGAGCGTCGCGCACCCATATCTGCCACTGCAGGAGGTCCCGAGATGACCCCCGAGCAGCAGCGCGAGGTCTGGGAGATGCTCGACAAGGGCCACCTGGTCGAGGTGGCTCGCAAGGGGCCGGAGCCGATCTTCGCTACCATCAGCGGGGCTCACCTGTACGGGTTCGCCTCGCCCGACAGCGACGTCGATCTCCGCGGCGCGTTCATGCTACCGGCGAGCGAGATGCTCGGGCTCCACCCGCCCAGCGAGACCATCACCATCGAGGACAAGACCATCATCGATCTCGACTGGGTGGCGCACGACATCCGCAAGTTCGCGCGGCTCATGACGAGCCACAACGGCTACGTGCTCGAGCAGCTGTTCTCGCCGCTCGTGGTGCTGTCGACGCCCGCACACGAGGAGCTGATCGAGCTCGGCAAAGGCTGCGTGACCAAACCCACGGTGCGGCACTACCAGGGCTTCGCCCGCGGCCGCCGCAAGCGGCTCGCCGAGCCCGATCCCACGGTGAAGCACTTGCTCTACGCCTACCGCGTTCTGCTTACGGGGATTCATCTCATGGAGACGGGCGAGGTCGTCGCGAACATCCAGGTGCTGAACGAGCGCTTCCGGTTTGCTGAGATCGACGAGCTGGTCGCCCGCAAGCGGGCGGGCGCCGAGAAGATGGCGCTCGATGAGCGAGACATGGAGGAACACGGCGGCCTCCTCGATCGACTGGAGGCGAAGCTCCAAGCGGCCCACGACGCGAGCCAACTCCCCGACGAACCGACCTCGGTGGCGGCGCTGCAAGACTTCGTGGTCCGCCTTCGTCTGGACGCTACGGCCGCGGAGGGAACCTGATGTTTCCGCTGGAGCAGCACACCATCTTCCTCACTCTTGCTGGCAGTCAGGCCCACGGCACTGCGCGTGATGGCTCGGACGTCGATCTGCGCGGTGTCTGTGTCGCCCCGCTCTCGGTGAGGTTGTCGCTGTTCCGCGCCTTCGAGCAGTACGAGGGTGAGCTGCCCGAGCCGCTCGCCGAGACGGTCGTCCCTCGCATCAAGGACCATCCGACCGCGTCGCGCGCCCTCGACATCAAGACCGAGTGCGTCGTCTTCGATGTCGCGAAGTTCGTCGGGCTCTGTGCGGCTGCGAACCCCAACGCCCTGGAGATCTTGTTTGCTGACGAGCGGGACTGGGTCTTCGATACGCCAGCCTGGCGACGCCTGCACGACGAGCGGCAGAGGTTCCTCACCAAGAAGGTGCAGCAGACCTTCCATGGCTACGCAATGGCCCAGCTCAAGAAGATCAAGACGCACCGCTCGTGGCTCTTGAACCCGCCCACGAAGAAGCCGTCTCGCGAGGACTTTGGGCTTCCCATCGCGGGCGGCACCCTCAGCCGGGATGACCAGAACCGCATCGAGCAGAGCATCGCCGACAAGATCCGCAGCTACGGCATCGACAACATCGACATGCCGAAGCCAACACGCATCGCCGTGCAGGAGCGACTCGACGCGTTCTACAGGGACGGGCTCTCTGCATCCGCAGACGACTTGGACGACCGCATGCGAGCTGTCGCCACTCACGGGCTCCAGCTGCCGCCCGATGTGGTTTCCGCCCTGAACGCCGAGAAGAAGTATCGGGCGGCCATGAAGCACTGGGACTCTTACCAGACCTGGAAGACCCATCGGAACCCGGCCCGCGCCGAGCTCGAGCGTCAGCACGGCTACGACACCAAGCACGCCATGCACCTGATTCGCCTCATGCGCATGGGCCTCGAGGTGCTCGAGTCCGGCGACCTCCGCGTGCGGCGCGATGACGCCGACGAGCTGTCGGCCATCCGTGATGGGGCGATGTCGTTTGATTCGCTGCTGGCACAGGCAGACTCGCTGCGCTCTCGAATGGAAGCCGCAGCGCAAACCTCATCGCTCCCTGCCGACATCGATACCGACAGCGTTGATGCCCTGGTCGAAAGCATGATTGCCGGCGGACCTGGTGCCCACGGAGCCGTGCGTGGCTAGCTCCATCAGAGAGCTTCTTCGCCAAGGTCGCGGAGCTGGATTTCGCGCGGCGGTCGATGCGGGCCCCCGTGCCTCGGACGACCTGCTGTACTGCGTGCTGAACGACCCGCGATGGGACCGGCAGGTTGAGGCGCGCGACGACTACTACGCGCGCTTGTTGATCGCCACTGGAGCGAACATCGACATTCTGCGCCGGCGTGTCGCGGAAGAGGACCCCGATGCTGACGAAGCGGATTTCTGGCTTCCAGTCGGCGTCCTCTCCGAGATGTGTAGCCGAGGCGAGGCGGTCGCCCGTGCTGCATTGGCCGAGGCCGTCGCGGCTGGACCGCGGTGGCGTGCGTGCCTTGACGCGCTGGACGCCGTGGGCGGCGCGTCGAGCTAGTCGGGCAGGTCGTGCCCGTGGAAGCGGTCCAGGCGCTGGTGGCGCGCGTCGGCATCGACGATATCGCTGACGCCGTGAAGGTCGTCGCCGCCCCCTGGGAGACGTGGGCGGAGCAAGCGTCTGCTCTGCAATTCGTGGTCGGCAGCGGTGGCGGCGGTGGACGAGAGGCTCGCCCCATGTCCGGTCCCGTCGCGTGGGCAGCCTCGCGGAACCGAAAACCGGAGTTGATGGACACCGAGTCGGGGTCGCCCGAGGAACGACACGTTGCGCTGCGTGCGCTTGGCAAACTCGCCTTCCAGCCTCGCCACCGCCGGCAAGCCTCGCGCCGAGCCGAACGCGAAGAGGGCCTGCGAACCCCACACCCGGCCCGTGTCGCCCGACTCCTCGCCCTGGCCCACGACATCGAGGCCCGGATCGATGCCGGCGAGTTCCGCGACTACGCCGACGTGGCCGGAGCCCACGGCCTCAACCGCGCTCGCCTCACCCAGGTGATGAACCTGCTGCTCCTGGCCCCGCCGATCCAAGAGGACGTCCTCCACCTCGAGGTGCTCCCCGGCCGCGAGCCGATCTCCGAGCGGGACCTCCGGCGGGTGCTCAAGAGCCTGGTGTGGGAGGACCAGGCGGCGATATGGCGCGCAACGAAGCCCAGAAAACACACCTGATCGCCACTGGTTCGGGGCGTACCTCCTGAGATCCACCACTTTGTCGGAGGCTCGTGTCAGATTTCGACGGATCGGCTGATACGAAGAGACCATGAACTCACTTGCGCTCCGCGAACCCCTCCGAGCATTCATCCAGCACCTGGCTCTGGACGAGCTCATTGCCCCTGGCGAACTCGAGGATGGGCTGGCCCAGCTGGAGTTCGAGCTCCAACGCTTGGCACTCGACGCGCAGACCGCCACGGCGCGCGGGGTTCCATTGGCCGACGCAGTCCTCGACTTCGAGAACTTCCCTCAGCTCGCTCGCCTGCATGCTGCCGTCGACGACATCTTGACGATGTCGTTGCCCGCAGAGCTTGAGGCATGGGTTCGACGTCTTCTCGCATCACCCGAGCCGCCATCGTTTGAGGCCATGCGAACGGCGCTTGTTGCAGCGGCGGCAGACCCGACCAAACCGCTGCAGCAGGCACTTGCTCGCTTCTTCCTGTTCGAGGGGGTGCGGCTTCAGCTCGTGGTGATGGTGAAGTGGTTCCCGACGGAGACCATCGGCGTGGGCCTCGAAGTCGGCGAACTCAGTCGAATCGCGGAGAGCCGTATCAATGGATGGATGGCGGAGGGAGACCCGACGCCCGCGGACACGAGACCGTTCCACATGCTTGTGGCAGCCGCCCTGCATGGCCTTGACGAGCACGTTGGCGAGCTGCGGGCAGCCATCGCAACCCTGCAGTCGGACTTCATCGAGGCCGCGCGCCGACACGCCCAGATCGAAGCGCAGCTGAATGAGATGGACACGACCGACGCACTGCTGATCCGCAACGCCATTGCGCCCGTCTTGGGAGAGCAGCAGCTCACCGTGGACCACCTCCAGCGGCGGCACTTCCTGGCGATGGGGGACGTCTCGCGCAACGCACTCGACCAACGGTTTCGACGGGCGAGGCAGCGCGGCGCTGAAGGGCTGAAGCGACGCCGTGTAGCGCTGCTCGAATTGTTCCGCGACGAAGCCTCGTCCCTGACGGAGGTGCGCTAGTCATGTGGAACGAAAACGCACTCGCCCCTCTTCGATGGCAGGACGTCGCGAGCCAACTCGTGACCCACCCGGCAGGAGCGCTGGTTCGCCTCAACCCCTATCAAGTCGAACATCCCTGCGACGCGGGTCTGGTACTGAGTGTTGGCCTTCCTGTTGGACAGCGCGCGGACTACCGGCTCGACCTTGGCGACGAGACCCGGTTGGCGGTTCAGGACTTTGGCACGCACTATCTCGCACGGCTCGAACGGGCGCCTTCGGCTGCCGCCCTCGAGAAGGCGCTCCAGGAGACACCGGGCACGTCCGTCGTCGGCATGATCGCGATCGGTGTGCTCGCCGGGTTGGCTCTGAGCCGCAGTAAGGACGGGGCGATCGCGGGGGCAGCCATCGGAGGCTTGGCAGCCCTCGCGGGGGTGACGGTCGCCAATGCCTCCTCGTCCCCGGCGACGTCTGAAGCCGCGGCTGATTTGGCGAGTATTTTCGCGGGGGCAGGAGGGACAGGCCCTCGCCGTGGGGCCGGCCGCGGCACATCTGGGCGCCGATCTCCACAGAACAAGCCCGCCTGAAGCAGGCCAAACCCAACAAAACCCGCTTGACACCCACAAGACCGGCTGTTAACCTGCCGTTCTCTGGACAGGTCCGTCTGCTTCCGAGAGGACTCGATGGAAGACCGCTGGCTATCAGTTGACGAAATCGCGGAGTACCTCGGGGTCTCCAAGGACACCGTCTACACGTGGGTGACCGCCAAGGGGATGCCCGGCCACAAGGTGGGGCGCTTCTGGAAGTTCAAGCGGGAGGACGTGGACGAGTGGATCCGGGCCGGGGGTGCAGCAGGCTCTTCGGACGAACTGACAGACGAGGAGTCGAAAACGAATGGCTAAGGCAGCAACGGGCAAGACTGGCGCCCAAAAGAAGAAGGCGGCCAGCAGCGCGACCGCCTTGGACAAGAAATCCGGCGGCTCGAAGAAGAAGGCCAGCGAGGTCACGGCCCTCGAGGAGGGCAAGATCCTCGACTACATCACCGGCAAGCCGCTTAAGGACAGCGCCAAGGAGCAGGTGCGCCAGCGCATCGCGCGCGCCCTGTTCCACGAATACGGCATCTCCGTCGACGACATGGAGCCCGACTTCAAGCTGAAGGTCGATGGGCGCAACAAGAAGATCGACATCGCCATCTTCGAGGCCGGCGCCGAGCACAGCGTGGAGAACCTGCGACGCGTGGTCGTGTGTGACAAGGAGCCGAAAAACCAGAAGAAGGGCGCGTACAAGATGCGTGACCACAGGCAGGCCGAGAAGGAGTTCGGTCTGCTGCAGGGAGCCATGGCCGAAGCTCAGAACTGCGCCTATGGCCTGTGGACAAACGGACTCGAATTCTTCTTCTTTCGCCGCGAGAAGACACGCTTTGATGTCAAGTTCGAGCCCATCGGTGACTGGCCGATGGCGGACGAGTCCATCGGTACGCGCGATGTCGTCTCGAACGCGCGCATGCGGCGTGCTGACCCGGAGATGCTGCGGATCGCCTTCCGCAGATGCCACAACTTCATCCACGGCAACGAGGGCATGCCGAAGGACGCGGCCTTCTGGCAGTTCCTCTATCTGATCTTCGCCAAGATGCACGACGAACGGCAGCCGGGCGATTCGCGTCGCTTCTGGGCCGGGCCGACCGAGCAGTTTGAGGAGAAGGGCCGCAAAGCGATCCGCTCCCGCATCGAGCCTCTCTTCAAAGAGGTGAAGAAGAAATACTCCTCGATCTTCCGTGGCAATGAGGAGATCACGCTATCAGACCGGGCGCTGGCCTTCATGGTATCCGAGCTCGCCAAGTACGACTTCGGGCGTACAGACGTCGACGCGAAGGGGGCCGCCTACCAAGAGATCGTGGGCACAAACCTGCGGGGCGACCGTGGCCAGTACTTTACGCCTCGCGGCGCGATCAAGCTGATGGTGCAGATGCTCGACCCCAAACCCAACGAGCGTGTGCTCGACCCCGCATGTGGCACGGGCGGCTTTCTGGTGGCGATTCTCGATCATCTGAACAAGCAATTTCACGCGGACGCCGAAGTGGCAGTCGGCGATGAGTCAACCGACGAGTTTCTCTCGATTCAGGACCGGCTTGGGAGCTTCGTAAGGAGCAGCCTCTTCGGGGCCGACTTCGACCAATTTCTAGTTCGCGCAGCTCAGATGAATGTGGTGATGGCGAGCAACGCAGAGGCAAACATCTTCCACATGAATTCGCTTGAGTTCCCAGCGGGACACCTCGCGGGTGTGGAACACGCGAGGAAGAGCGCAGACCTTGGGACCATGGATGTCATTGCGACGAATCCCCCATTCGGCTCCGACATTCCCATCACGGATCCCAACATCCTAAGGCACTACGAGCTCGCACACGTCTGGGAGCGCGCCGAGGATGGTGGATACAGGAAGACCGGCCGCCTGCAGGGCAGTGTTGCTCCAGAGATCCTATTCATCGAACGGTGCGTCGGATGGCTACGAGATAATGGCCGCATGGGTATTGTGTTGCCTGATGGGATTCTCGGGAATCCAGGAGACGAGTACATTCGGTCGTGGATTCTTCGGCACTGTTGGGTACTAGCGAGCGTCGACCTCCCCGTTGAGGTGTTTGTCGTTGAGGCAAACGTGAACATCCTGACGAGCCTCCTCTTTCTCAAGAAGAAGAGTAGGCAGGTGAGGCAAGCAGAAGATTTGGGGCAAGCTGCCGACTATCGGGTGTTTATGGCCGTCGCCGAGAAGGTCGGATACGACCGCAGAGGCAACACGCTGTACAAGCGCTCGCCGAGGGGTGAGGACATCCTTGAGGAAGCATTCGAGACGGAGAGAATCCGAGTCAACGGATCCTTCGTTACCCGCGAGCTTCGCCGAAAGAAGCGAGTTCTTGACGATGACTTGCCGACAATCGGTGCGGCCTATCACGCGTTCCGTGCGAAGAACGAGGAGCCCGGCGAATGAGGGTGGGGACGATTCGTGCGTCGGAACTCGCTGATGGTCTCCGGTTTACTGGCGGCTACCACCTGTCGGAGGACCAAGAGTCGCTTCGACAGCTGTCGGTGCTTCGCAAATCGTCCGTTCCCGTTTCCTCCGTTGTTGGCCCAAGAGGTGTTTTCAAGGGGGGGCTGTTCCGCAAGATAGAGGCGCAAAGCCCGGAGCACGGCCGCCCTTATGTCTCCGCGAAGGATATTGAGCGGCTCGTGGTTCGGCCTTCTTCTCGCATCTCCACCGCCCATGGACGGCTGCTCGATGAACTGGCTCTTCACGAGGGCATGACGCTCGTCACGTGCTCGGGGATGAATCTCGGCAAAGCGGTATTCGTTCGACGCGACATGAGTGGCCTATGCGCCTCAGGCGATCTGATTCGCGTGGTGGCAGATGAATCGCGTATTAGACCTGGATATCTAGGTGCATTCCTGGCCACCCGACACGCCCGCGTCGCGATTCGGAGGCAAATCTATGGTGGCAACATCAAGCATGTAGACCCGTCTCATGTTGGTTCCGTGTTGGTTCCTAGGTTCACCGATGAGCAAGAGTCCCGGGTGAATTCACTGCTCATGAATTCCGCCTCCAAGCGCTCTGACGCGATGGACTTGATCCACAATGCAAGAAGCCTCGCAACACGAGAGCTTTCACTGCCAACGGCATCCTCTGAGGGAGCGACAGACTACTGCGCTTTTGACGTGCCATCTCGTCTGCTCTCGCGACTCGATGCCTATCACCACTCCCCAAGACTTCAGGAGGCATCGACTGCCCTGGGGCAGACGGCGGACTCGCGACGACTCGCCGACGTCGCCAACGTGTTCACGCCCGGCATCTTCAAGCGCCCACACGTCGATGATCCAGCTCACGGCTATCCGTACTTCTCGGGCAGTGAGTTGTTCCATCTGAACCCACAGCCCAGGGGATACCTCAGTCGATACGCACCCGGAATCAGAGAGTACGTTGTGGAATCCGACTGGCTACTTGTTCAAGACGCCGGGCAAGTCGGCGGACTGATAGGTCAGATTGTCCGCGTGGGCCCACAAACCAACGGCGGGGCTGTTTCGAATCACCTCATGCGGATCGTCGCCGAGTCGAGACTCGACGCCGCGTACTTGTTCGCCTTGCTCACGTGCCAACTGGGCTACCTGGCCATCGTTCGGAACGCGTTTGGGTCGTCCATCCCGCAGCTAGACCCTGTACAGGTAGGCAACATGTCGATTCCGTGGCCGGCGGAAAGCGTGCGTTCAAGCGTCGCGGATCTGATCCTACGTGCGTGGGATCTTCAAGACTCGGCAGCCCAGATGAACCTTGAGGCCGTCGCCCTCGTAGAGCAGCTGATCGAGGAGGCCTCTTGATGGCGAAGGTCATTCCCATCGGTGAGCCCGTGAACGAGGCCGAGCGCCTCGCCATCGCGCACCTGCGGGATAGCCTGCCCGACAGCTACCTCGTGCTGCACAACTTCGAGGTCATCCGTAGCGGCGAGTACTTCGAAGTGGACCTCGCCGTTGTCGCACCGCACGCCGTTTACCTCGTCGACGTTAAGGGCACGCGCGGCCTCATCGATGTCTACGGACCCAAGTGGTACCCCGATGGGCGCCAGCCCTACACGTCGCCGCTTCTGAAGCTGCGAGGTCACGCACGCAGCATCAAAGGCGTCATCACCGAAAGCCAGCCGAGCCGGCGCGACCTCGAGGGCATCTTCGTCGAGGGCGTTGTCCTGCTCACGGCCCCGGATGCTGTGCTGCAGGATCCGGGCGGCCGCGATGCGCCGAACGTCACCACGCTGAAGAAGAGCGCGGCCTTCTTCCAGAACACCTCCCGGGTCTCCGGGCGCTTCTCGAAGAACATCGCCTCGATGCACAACATGGTGCTCAAGGCGCTGCAGGGTGTGGCCAGGCCCAAGAGCGGGCCCCTGCGGTTCGGGAGCTGGGAGGTCACCGAGCGCCTCGGGGCGACGAACCAGTACCTCGAGTACCGAGCCGTCAACGGCTTTGCTGGCAAACGAGCCGGCAGCGTGCTGCTGCGCGCCTACCAGGCCGACCCCTACCTTCCGGACGCCGAGCGCGACGCTCAGCGCACGCGCATCTCGAATGCCTACGCAGCCTTGAGCCGCATGCCGGGGCACCCGGGCATCGTGGGGGCGCGCGACTTCTTCCCGACCGAGTTCGAGGACCGCTACATCCTGGTGACGGAGGACGTTCCCGGGCAGGCGCTTCGGCTTCACATCGACAAGCCGAACCTCGCGCTCACGCTCGACCAGAAGCTCCGCATCGCTGCGGACCTCCTCGACACCCTGGAGCACGCGCACAAGCACGGCGTCATCCACCGCAACGTCACCCCGAGCACCGTCCTCGTGGGGAGCGATGGACGCGTTCGCTTGACGGGATTCGACTTCGCGCGCGCGGGCACTGACCGGAGCCGCACCATCGCGGCGGAGATCGTCGACGAGCTCGAGCCCGCCTACCTCGCGCCCGAGATGATCGGCGAAGCCAGTGCGGCATCACCGGGCTCGGACATCTTCAGCGCTGGCCTCGTCCTTTACGAGCTCTTTGTCGGCGAGCGACCGTTTCCCGGCGCCACCGAAGTCTTTGACCAGGGTGCCAAGTTCGCGACCAAACCATCGGAGCTTCGCAGCGAGCTTCCGGCAGGCTTCGACGAGTGGCTGCAGCGGCTCTGCACCTTCGAACCCGACAAGCGACCCTCGGCGGCCTGGGCCGTTGCAGAGCTCGCCACGATCCTCCACCCGAGCGACGCTGCAGCGTCGGAGGCCGCGGCTGAACCCGAGGCAAGGCTGCAACCGGACGCCGAACGAGAGCTGCCCGCCATCGACTACAGCAAGCTCGGGGCGGGGGTCTCGCTGACCCACAAGTACGTGGTCGAGAAGCGGCTCGGGAAGCCCGGCGCATTCGGCGTCGTCTACAAGGTGATCGACACCCTCGGTGATGTGTCGCGCGCGATGAAGCTCATCTTGCGTGACCGCCACAGCACGCTCGAACGTCTCAAGAAGGAGTACCGGACGCTACTCCGCACGCCGGAGCATCCCAACGTCGTCAAGGTCATCGACGCAGACCTGCTTCCCGCTGGCGGTCCTCCCTTCATAGTCTTCGAGTTCGTCGAGGGACTCGACGTCGGCGAGATGATCGATTCCGCTCTGTTCTCGCCAGAGGACGCCGTCGAGCTGGCTCGTCAAGTGGCGGCTGGGCTGTCGCATCTCCATCAGCACGGCGTCTACCACTGCGACATCAAGCCCCGGAACCTGCTGTGGACCGACCGGGGTGCGAAGATCATCGACTTCAACGTCTCCGTGCTGTCGGAGTCCGGCAACGGGCACGGCGGTGGTTCGCGGCGCTACCTGCCACCGGACCTCGACCTGGCCTCAGTTCCGCAGTCAGGGGACCTTGCCGACCTGGACCTGTATGCGCTCGGGCTCACGCTGTTCGAGGCGGTCACCGGCCGGTACCCTTGGGAAACGGCGGTGCCACCAGCGGGCAAGGCACCTCCCGATCCACGTGAGTGGTCGGGCTTCGGCGATCTCGCTCCAGAGCTGGTCGAGGTCATGCTCAAGGCCATCGCGCCTAAGCGAGCAGACCGCTATGCATCCACTGGCGAGCTGATCAGCGCGCTGGAAGGCGTGAAGAAGGCCCGTCGGTCGCTGCCCCCTCCGGCTGAATCAACCTCGTCCGTCATTGACGGCGGTGGTGGCGAAGGCGACATCCCGCCGAACACGAACCCCTTCGTGTCACACCTGCTCACGCTCTACAGCCAGAGCCGACGCAGCAATGCCGGCACCCGCGGCCTCGACGTCTTGGGCGAGCAGACCTACGTAGAGACCGCGCTCGATCGAGACCTGGTGCCTGCGGTGCTGGCGGGCGAGTTCCGCCTGGTTGTCATCTCCGGAAACGCCGGAGACGGCAAGACGGCCTTCCTCCAGAAGCTCGAAACCCGTGCTCAAGACGAGGGCGCGGTCATGGACCGATCCGTCAGCAACGGCTGCCAGTTCGAGTTCAAGGGGCGCACCTACCAGAGCAACTACGACGGCAGCCAGGATGAGGGGGACCAGACGAGCGACGCGGTGCTGCGCGCCTTCCTCAAGCCCTTCGCGGGGAACGACGCCGCCGCGTGGCCGAGCGATCAGGTCCGACTCATCGCAATCAACGAAGGACGCCTGGTCGACTTCCTCAGCACCGAAGGGGCAACGTTCCCCCTGCTTTCGAAGGTCATCTCCGAAGGGCTCGTCGCGGGCGAACCCGCACACGGCGTGGCGGTCATCAACTTGAACCTCCGCAGCGTGGTTACCGACCCGCTAGGCTACGAGGGCGACCCCAAAGGCGGCGACGACTCCATCTTGGCCCGCCTCGTTCGGCGCATGACCCACGAGAAGTTCTGGGAGCCGTGCCAGCGCTGCGACCTGCGGGACAAGTGCTACGCCTTCCACAACGCCCGCACGTTCCAAGACGAGACCGCTGGACCGAAGGTGACCGAGCGCCTCAAATCGCTCTACACCCTGACCCACCTCCGCGGGCGCCTTCACGTCACGCTGCGTGACCTCCGCTCCGCATTGGCGTTCATGCTTGCGGGCACGCGGGATTGCGGCGAGATCCACGAGCTGTATCGCAGCGGCGAGCGGGATGAGATCGCGCAGGCCTTCTACTTCAACAGCTGGATGGGCGGCTCGGCTCCTAACGCTGACCGGCTGCTTTCGCTGCTCCGCGAGGTCGACGTCGGCCTGGCGTCGGATCCGAAGCTCGACCGCTCCCTCGATTTCGTGTCCCCCACCGCCGACCACAGCTTGTTCCGGTTCGGCGAACGTGGATCCTACGACCGCGAGGTGTTGCGGCGGCTGTTCGAGGATCTGCCCCGCGAGTTCAGCGGCAAGCTGAGCACCCATCGCGCCGCCGCCCATCAAGCGTACGTGGCCATGGCACGACGGCGGGCGTTCTTCGAGCGTCGCGATGCCAGCTGGAAGCGAATGCTGCCCTACCAGACCGGCGAGGACATGCTCGCACTGGTGAAGGGGGAACGCACGCCGGCCGGCGTTCTCTCGGATCTCTTGCACGCCATCAACCGGGGCGAAGGGCTCAGCGACCCCGAGCGCCTTGGCGGCAGCCTCGCCCTGCAAGTGCGAGAGGTCCACGGCGGCACCATCCGCAGCTACCGGCTTTACCCACGGGACCGCTTCTCCTTGGAGGTTCGGGACGGCGCCGCGCGGGCCCGTTTCGTCGAGCACATGCCGGACAGCCTCGTGCTGCGCTACCGCGCTGACTCTGGCAACGACGCCGAGTTGCCCATCAACCTCGATGTCTTCGAGATGCTTCAGCGCCTCAACGAAGGCTATCGCCCGAGCATCGAGGAGGAGCAGGGGTACTACCTGAGTCTCGCCGTCTTCAAGAACGTGCTCGGCTCTGCGCCGTACCAGGAGGTGCTGCTCACAACGAGCGGACACGACTTTTTCAAGATCCAGCGGCACGGCGATGGCCGCCTCGACATGGACCGCGTTTCGACGGAGGTGGTGTGATGGCATTGTCGAAACGTGACCGAGAGTTCCGACTTCCGAAGATCTCGTATCTCGACTTCAAGCAGCTCGAGATGGACCGGGTGCTGACGGCCTTCTTCGCGCGCCTCGCCCACAACGGCTACCCGAGCCGCCTGAAGAAGCGTGTGGAGAACACGGTCGAGGACTTCGTCGAGGAGTTCCTCGAGCACCCGGAGTGGTTTGGCGGATTCCAGAACCACCGCGACGTGGTCACGATGTGGGTCGAGACCCACCTGATGGATCTGGTCAACCGCGGTAAGGCCAACCAAGCCGTCGCGGCACCGCGTCCGCTGCATGGCTTCACGTACCGCTTCAGGAATCCGAAGCACTCGCGCGACTACGGGGCGGCGCAACACCTCTACGAAACCATTTACTGGGCTCGCAATGGGGCCGGGCAGAAGGCGCTCGAGCACCTGAACGACTTCTTCTTCCAGAGCCACGACAAGGTCACTGGGCGCGTCCAGTCGGAGAGCACGTTGGACGTGGAGACCCAGGCTCTCCTTCGCTTGCTCGATCAGGTCGAGGATGCACCTGACACCCGCTCGGGCCGGGACAGCTTCGCGCCGCTCTGTGTCGGAAGCGCAGATCTCCTTGCCGAGGACATCCAGCGGCTGCTGTTCTACCGCCCGTTCATCCCGCGCTCGGTGATGGTCGACTACCTGAAGGTGCTGCTGGCCTTTCACCTCGCGCTGAACAACTTGCGACTCTTCAAGCTGCTCCCGGCGCTGCTGAAGCGGAAGGGATCCGACCCTACGTGTGCGCCTTCGGCATGCCCGATGAACCCGAAGAGCATCGACAACCCGCATGGGGACTGCCCGTACCGGGTGGGGTTGCTGGTGGACGTAGCTGGCCAACCGAGCTCTGCGATGGCCGCGCTGGCGGAACGCAGCGCAGACACTCACTACCGACGCATCCCTAGCTTCGTGAAGGCCTACTTCGCGACCCGCAAGCTCGACGAGTTCGCCATCGATCTCGTGCGGCGCGGCAAGCTGAACAAGCCGACCAGCGGCAACTTCAGCGTTGGCGAGGTGCTCCAGCTCCTCGAGCCGATGCACAAGGGCGAGCGGGAGAAGTTCTTCGGCCAGCGCGTTTACGGCCTGATTCAGGATTCGAGCGGAGCGAAGGACGCGGATCTCGATCCCGAGGTCAAAGCGGTGACCGAGATGGGCTTGTCCGAGTTCGAGACGTACATCGAGATGCTCGTGGCGCTGCGAGGCAAGTTCCACCGCCAGTACATCACGGAGTGCATCGACTCGTTGATGCTCAAGCACCGTCCCGGCGCTCTGATCGCTCAGGCGAGGACGAAGAACGCTCCGCGCCGCTTCGTGCTCGACAGCCGCTTGCTCGAAGTGCTGCTGCAGATCGCCGTCCTGCGGCCCGGCGGCAACCTCGGCTACCACACCGGCGAGCTTCGCATCGACGAGCTGTTGGTGTTCCTGCGGGAGCGCTACGGGCTTCACATCGACCAGTTGCCCCGCGGCGATGGCTTCGGTCCACCGAGCATTGCGGACCGACAGGCCCTCCGTGAGAACGCCAAGGCGTTCGTCTCTCGTCTGCGTGAGGTGGGCTTCTACCGCGACCTCTCCGACGCCTACGTGACCCAGACGATCACGCCGCGCTACCAGATCGCCGAGGACGCCTCGGTCCCCACCGCTGGAGGTGAGGCATGACCCAGGGGCTTCGCGAGCTGCAAGGCTACGACATCGCTGCGGAGCTGGAGAAGGTACTCGTGCCGTCACTGGCCGACCGCCTCCGAAACCGCGACCTCGGTCACTGCATGCGGGTGTCCGACCTCGAGCTCGATTTGATGGTTCGTCTCTGTGGGCGGTTGCGGGCAGAGGTGCCTACGGCAAATGTCGTCGTTCTTCGCAACGGGCACAGCGCAGGGATCCCCGACGGATTGGGCGTGAGCAGCACAAAGCTCGTCGAGCTGCGGAATCCGCTGGCCGACGGCACGCAACGGCCACCGCTCATGGTGTTCGTGCCGAACGACATTCGAGCCGCGGCAGAGGACTCCTTCGGCGTCGCGACGTTCGAGGAAGTCACTATCGGCGATGTCTACGCACAGCTCGCTGACCAGCTCATCCGCGACCTGCCGGCCGCCATTCGCGGTGGACTCATCGAAGGGCTTCGCCGACTTCGTGAGAGCGATTCGCCGTGGCCGTTCGCCGACTCCGTGTCGGTGGTGGGCTTTCTCCTGACCGGCAAGGTCAACGGCGGCGACCCAGAAGCCTACGGCGGGGCACTCTACGAGCTCGGGCTCGTCCCCGACTTCGAGCTGCTCCAAGACCCGACGAAGACCCCCCAACGTTTCGCGCGCAACCGTGAATGCGTCGCGAAGCTGACCTGGTCACCCAAGTCTGAGCGGGGGCGCGTCCTCGACCTCGGCCTGAGCCAGCGAGCATTCCGCAACCAGCTGGGCAGCTTCGTCGCGGAAGCAGGATTGGAGGAACCGCGAGCCTGGACCCGTCGCATCGTGATGGACCGCAGCTTGTGGCCCCTGGCCTTCAACCGCTGGGAGTTCGAGGATGGCGGTCAGGAACCCGATGCCATCTTCGTCGGGGACATCACCACGGACCTGCCAAAGGTCGCCGAGGACGAAGACGACGAGAAGCTGTACCAGCTCATCGGCCAACAGATTCTCCCGCTGGGCAACGGAGGGTTGAAGAAGTTCAGCGTCGGATTCCGGGTCGATCCCCACCCCGGCCGCGTTCAGGGGCTCGCGAAGTTCGTACTCCAGGTCATTTCCAAGGAGCAAGGGCCTGTTGGACTTGTGCGCAGCAAGACGGTCTGGAAGACGTCGTCCCAGCAAGCCAAGGTGAGCTTCAACAAGCTGAGCAAGGTCGACTGGGAGGAAGGCTGGCACTTCGTTCGAGTGCTCCCCCAGACGGAGGATGGCGACCTCATCCCGTTGGTTGACGAGGCCGGCAATCCGTTGCCATGGGCGCCGGAGGATAGCGACGACGCCGCCATTCGCCCCAACGAGAGCGACCTCTTCTATGTCCTGCCCAACGACGAGGTCGACATCGAGCCAGCGCAGCGAGCAGTCCCTCGGGACACCAGCCTCGAGCACGCCGCGCTTCGCCTTCGCTTCAGCGCCTTGATGGATGGACGTGATCTCGAGCCGATACAGGCGTCGGCGGTTCAGTGGGCCGAGCGCAAGCACCGTGGTCGTGCCGTCGGCACTGACATGCTCGAGGCCAAGTTTCCTCGCGAAGGCTTTGTACACGTTCCCGTGTCGCGTCCGCTCAAGCTGGTTGAGCAGAAGATCCTGGGCGCCCCGGACGGGCCGTTGTGCTGGCGCATTCCGATCTCACTAGGAGTGGCCGGAACCAGCACAGGCGAAGTGGCCCAATGGCCCGACACGCCGGCCACCAAGGCATTCCTTGCTGCTCGTGCTCGCTACTTCGAGATTGTCCGTGACGGGGCGAAGGAGCTCGTCACCCAGGGCGTCGACTTCCGACGTGTCCAATCCGCGATCACGGAATACGCTGCGGCGTACCTCGACCTCGTTCGCGAGCTGGGGCGTCGGACTGAGGCCTCGAACGCGCTCGAATCGCAGCGAGCCTTCTCCGATCTCCGAAAAGTGCTCGCTGTCGATTCGGTCTTCCTCGCGGTGACGGATCACCGTGGTCGCCGACGCGAGGCCACGCTCGTAGCGCCAACGCATCCGCTGCGCGCGCTGTGGCTCGCAGCCTGGGCTGAGCTTGGCCAGTCGTGGCTCGAGGCTGCCAAGGACGCTCCGAAGGAGTTCATCGCCCCCACACGCGAGGCGCTCCTGCGGCAGCTGGCTCCGATCGGCTTCCCCCCGGTGTTGCCCACCGAAGCCGGGCACGTCTTGACGGCTGTCGACAACCTCAACCCGTTCTGGACGCTCTACGCTCCCTCGCACGAAGAAGATCCACGCGGTCTGATCGGCGACGTGTGCTCGGCATTCGGCCTGCCAGAGCCCGCGGTCGGCAGCACCGTCATCGATGGTCAGTATCTGGCCAGCCGGGTGCAGCGCTATCTCGTTCAGCACCCCTACGTCCACACGCTGACGATCAACGCGTTCAATGCGGGGCGCGCCACGCCGCTGGCCGACATGCTCCTGCACCTCCAGAAGCAGGAAGCCTTCGCGGACCTCCGCTACGACATCAGACTCTTCGTGCCCGATCCCGAGTCCCCCGGTGTGGGCGAGGGACTGAACGCGCTCCTTTCTCCAAGCGGTACCGTCTCCGCGCGAGAGGCTGACGCCTTCGCGGTGCCCAGCGACAGCCATCTGCGGCCAAAGCTGCGCGTGGCCGTGCGGGGGACGGCGGACTTCAGGCGCGATCCCGAGGCCCACCCGGCACACCTATCGCTGCTTTTCGACGTCTTCCCCGCGGAAGATGTGGGCGCCTCCCGGGCAACCCCGCGCGAAGCCTCTGCTCCTGTCCATGGGCTCGTGCAGGACTTCCAGGTCGACTACCAAGAGGATGAGACCGCCGTTGCCTGGCGTCGCCAACCTCGCCACGGTCTCGCGACACCGTTGGCGGACGCCGAGGCGCTGACGGATCTCCTCGCGGACTTGTCCTCGGCGCTGTCCAGTGCCACCGCGACCGTTGCTACGGGCCAGACGGGGCTCGACCTGCGCCCGGTCGTGACACTCGCCCTCGACACCGACGATCGCGCCCTCCTGCACCAGGTTCACGAGATCAGCGACTGGGTGCTGACCCTCGACCGGAACATGGGCATTGAGTTCTTCGACCACGGCGGGAAGCCCGGTCGGCCCGACTACCTCATCGACCACTCGCCTGAGTCCCTGGGCAACGCCGGACACCGGCTCGTCATCACGTCGCGGTCGGTGGCCGAGCTCGAAGCGATGCTGCGCCCGGTGCTCAAGGAGTACCGCCTGGACGCCGAAGGGCGGCATGCTGTCGCGCTTCTCGACCAGCTTCGTTCGCTCTCGGGAAGGCTGGCGCTCAAGCTCATCTCATCGCCAACGCAGCGGGCAGAGGCCCTCGGATTGGCGCTCTCGCGCATGTACCTGGAGCACCAGGGCGTGTTCGAGAATCAGATCGTCGTGCCCCTCGATGCGCACCTCGAACTCTACCGCGCCATCCAGAAGCATGCGGAGGAGATCGGCGACGAGGTCAGCTTCAAACGGACCGACCTCGCGCTCTTCGATCTGAACGTAGCCGAGCGCATCATCACGTGTCGGTTGGTTGAAGTGAAGTGCTACAACCAGGTCGGCGACCTCGGAGCCTTCAACCAGCTCAAGGCCAGCATCGCGGAGCAGATCGCCCAGAGCGAGCAGGTGCTGGCGTACCACTTCGACCCCGCGCGCACGCCAGTCGACCGTCCGGATCGGCTCGTGAAGAGCCGCGAGATGGTCACCTTGCTCGAATTCTACCTTGAGCGCGCACAGCGATACGGTGTCGTCTCGGAAGCCGCGGCCGAAGAGGCTCGTTTCTTCCTTCGAACCGTCGAGGACGGCTATCAGCTGTCCTTCACCCGTGCCGCCATCATCTTCGACTTCGAGAAGCCGGGTACCGAGCCGCCGGAGCTGGAGGGCGGCATCGAGTACCACCGCATCGGCGCGAACCTCATCCAGCAGCTCATTGAGGCCGCCGCACCCGAGACCGAGTCGTCCGTCGCCGAAAGCAGCGAGCCCGGCCCCGGCTCCCCACCAACGCCCGCCGGCATGGTTGCCATCAAGCGTCGTCGGGAGCGCGCGCCGTCGGTACCGACCCTGGACGAAGCCGCGTTCCTCAGCCGCAAGCGGGACCGTTCCGTCTCTTGGGAAGAGCTCCGCGCCAAGCGGACCCTCGGCGAGGCAGAGAGCGAAGCGCCCCCGCCGAAGCCAGTCGACGAGCCGTTGCGCTCCAAGCCACCGCGAGCTCCGGCTGCCCCTGCATCGGTTGGGCGCACCGCCGACACGCCGAGTACGCCCAAGCCTGTCGCCTCGACAGAGGCGCCTGCCAAGGAGCAACCGGCAGAGCCGAAAGAAGACGCGTCCGAGCCGGACGCCTCGGAGGAAGTGGCGGCCGGGCCGCGGTATGACGTTCTTCTCGGGGTGACGAGTCCCTCACCGCAGTACGGAATCGTGGGCGAGATCGCGGGACGCAAGGTCGCGATCGACCTCAACCACACACACACCATCAGCCTCTTCGGTGTACAGGGCGGAGGCAAGAGCTACACGCTCGGTTCCGTTGCCGAGATGGCGTCGCTGCCCGTCGATCACATCAACCTGCTTCCGCAGCCGCTAGCCACCGTCATCTTCCACTACAGCCCGACCATGGACTACCGGCCCGAGTTCACCTCGATGGTCGAAGGCAACTCGGACGAGGCGCAGATTCGGGCGCTGCGCGAGACCTATGGTGCGGAGCCCAAGGCTCTGACCGATGTCATTCTCCTGGTCCCCGGCGACAAGCTGGAGGAACGACGCGAGGAGTACCCCGGTATCGAGGTACACCCGTTGAAGTTCGCCGCGAACGAGCTCCAAACGAGCCACTGGCGTTTCCTGATGGGCGCCGTCGGCAACCAGGCGACCTACATCCGCCAGCTCAACCGCGTGATGAAATCGCTACGCAACGACCTCACACTCGCCGGTCTGCGCCAAGGCATCGATGGCGCGAGCCTGCCCGACCACTTGAAGGACATGGCGCGCATGCGCCTCGACCTGGCCGCCGAGTACATCGACGACAACGTTCGCCTGAAGTCGCTCATCCACCCGGGCCGGCTGATTATCGTCGACCTCCGCGACGAGTTTATCGAGAAGGATGAGGCGCTGGGTCTGTTCGTGGTGCTCCTCCAGCTCTTCGCCGACGCCAAGCTCGTCGACGACGACGGAGAGGAGCAGCCGTTCAACAAGCTCGTCGTGTTCGACGAGGCCCACAAGTACATCGAGAGCCCGGACCTAGTCGCTGGCCTCGTCGAAGTGGTCCGCGAGATGCGGCACAAGGGCACCAGCATCATGGTGGCGAGCCAGGATCCACCGTCCGTGCCCGTCTCGCTCATCGAACTCTCGAGCCAGATCTTCCTCCACAAGTTCAACTCGCCGGCGTGGCTCAAGCACATCCAGAAGGCGAATGCCGCTCTCGGCGGGCTGACGCCGGAGAAGATGTCCCATCTGCGTCCCGGCGAAGCCTACCTCTGGTCCAGCAAAGCAACCGACGAGTCGTTCACCAAGGGGGCCGTGAAAGTGAAGCTGCGCCCCCGCGTGACCCAGCACGGCGGGGCGACCAAGACAGCGGTGGAGGACTGAGATGGCAGATACCAAGACACTCCGACAGGCTGCTGCAGACGTCCTCCGTGAACGCGGTCCGCTCCACTACCAAGAGCTCACCGACGAGGTGCTCACTCGGGGGCTCGCAACCTCGTCGTCGAAGACACCGGCCGCGTCGTTGAACGCGATGATTGCCGTCGACATCAAGCGCAACGGCAACAAGAGCGAGTTCGTGCGGGTGCGCCCGGGGGTCTTCGGTTTGCGAGCACTGCACGCCGCTGGAGCCAAGGCCGAGCTGCCGTTGCCGGACGCCGTTCCGAGAGAGGGCGAGGATGGCATCCCCGCCAAGGACGAGACCGAGCAGCGCGTACGCACGCCGCTGTTCCCGACCTATCGAGAGGTCCGGCATCTGCTGAAGGTCTGGCCGGGACGCCCGCGAAAGCAGGTCACCGGCCTTCAGGCGACGCTCGGCGAGCTCCGTGGGACACCGCAGAACACGGTGGACTGGACCGACCCTGATGCGTGGATTCCGGAGCGACTCTCGGGCGACGACGCGGACCTTGCGAGCGCAATCTGGATGAAGAGCGGCAAGACGGTCAACCCGCGCCACACGTACGGGCACTGGCTGCTGAGCCAGAAGTACGAGCTCATCGAGGAAGGACCCGACGGCACCCTGGCGCTTACCGATCGAGCCCGCGACTTCATAGAGCACCAAGGCGGCGAGGCCGAGGTCTTCCTCGACGAACAGGAGGGGCTGGCCAAACTCCTCGCCCTGGTCGCCGACAACGGCCCGACCCGCGCCGGCGGCATCCTCGAGGAGTGGACCGAGTATCTCAACCGACATTCGTCCTTTGGCAGTCCCTCGACCTTCCGCGACACCCTCCGGCGGCGACTGAACAACCTCCTCGACCGCGGCCTCGTTGACCGGAAGAGCACCATGTACTCGGTGACCGATGCCGGGCTCGCCTACCTGCAGCGCGTGGGCACCGAGGAGGCCCTCGGTGGTGATGAACAGCAGGAGCTCTGGACCCTGGCCAAGAAGCAGGAGGCCTCCGTCCGGGAGAGCCTCCGCGAACTGCTGCTCGACATGGACTCCTTCGCCTTCGAGCACCTCGTCAAGCGCCTGCTCGAAGAGATGGACTACCAGAACGTCGAGGTCACCACTCGCTCCGGAGACGGTGGCGTCGATGTCGTGGCCGACATCG
>JAVJTD010000465.1:0-10339 GCA_040219065.1 Planctomycetota bacterium | reverse complement strand
GCCGGGGGGCTCGTGTTCTCGTCCTCCAAGCCTGTAAGGCTCGCATTCGTTCTCGAGTCATTGCGAATCCGGTGGTCCGATTGCACCCGGCATCATCGAGCCACGCGGTCTCGGATGCGAGCTGCAGGGTCTTCTCCGAAGTGTTCGGCAGGAGGACACCGAGACCGGCTGAAGCCGGCGCTCCGAATGCGGCGCTTCGAATGCACCGCTTCGAATGCACCGCGCATCCCGGGGATTAGGCCCCAGGATGCGCATCGCGTTCGAAGCCGATTATTCCGTCAGGAGCGACTTCGCCGGGAGGACGTCGGTGATCGTGCCCGTCCCGTCGTACGTGAACCCGCTCCAGAAGATCTCGACGCCGATGGGGAAGCCGGGCGGGATCTTGAACTGCTTGGTCTGGTTGGGCAGCGAGTGACACGCCACGGTCACGGTCGCCGTGCGATAAGCCGCCGGCAGAGACAGCCAGAGCTGGGTCAGCCCATCGGGCTGCAGCGGGAGACGCATGCCGCCGGGCAAGACCACGCCGGTCTCCGAGTCGCTCAATGACATCGCGAGGATCGCGGTTTGTCCCGCGAAAGTGCTCGGCGCTTGGACGATGAAGTTGACGAGGTTGCCACCGACACGCGGGAACCCTTGGAAGCGCCACAAAGGGCCGAACTCGTCGGCGCCGATGTCCACTTCAGCGAAGCCGTCCCCATCACCATCTTGCACGCGGGCCTCACCGTCGGCGTCTTCGAAGGGGAGCTGCACACCATTCGAGACTCCCGAGTCGATGCAGGGCGAGTCGCACGAGAGACGGAAGTCGCCACCGACCGGGAAGATGAAATGGGGATTCTGGTTGATGCTCTGCCCACCGAAGTTCTGGCCTTCGATGTTCGAGGCGCGCACGACGATGTTCGAGTTCACTCCGCGCGACGTGCTGTCGGGGATGTTGTCCCAGACGATCGTATTCGTCACGTAAGCCTGAGAGCTCCAGAGGAGCTCGATCCCGGCGCCGACGTAGGACGTGTTCCGCGTGATCGTGTTGTTGATGATCGTGGCAATGGTCGAGTTGGTCAGCGCGATACCGCGGCCCCAGTTGTCGTGGATCACGTTGTTCGCGATGTGGGGCTTGCAGCGCGAGGTCGTCTCGATGCCGCCGGACACTCCGCCGCTGTTCTCTCGAATGGTATTCGAGCGGATGTAGGGCGAGCCACCGACAATGAACATGCCGGCGCCCTTGAGCTCGGCCGTGTTGTTCTCGATCACGTTGCCGATGATGTAGGCGGACGAGCCGATCATGTAGATTCCCGCCCCGTCTCGGCGGTTGTTTCCACTGATGGTGTTGCCCAGGATCGCTGGCGAGGTCATCTGCCTCGCCTCGATACCGGGCGATCCGCCACGCACGGTGAAGCCCTCGAGGATGGAGGTGGACGTCTCGCCATTCTGGAACTTCACGGTCGCACCGGGATTGGTGGCCTCGATGATGGTGACGTCCGGTCCGTCGGTGCTGCGCACCCGGACCTGCTTGCCGCGGAAGTCGATGTTCTCTCGGTAGAGACCGGGTGCGACCACGATCTCGTCGAAGTCGGCGGCCGCGTTGATGGCGAGCTGGATGAGGCAGAAGGGATCCTGCTGGGTCCCGGAGCCCGGACAGCTCGCGTTTTGAGCATCGACGAAGATCTGCGCCGATCCCATCGCCATTCCACAGCACAGCAGCAGGCACGCGAAAGGCAGAAAGCGTCTCATGGTTTTCTCCAGAGCGGGCGCGTGGTGGCAGGGCTCGTCCCCATGCTGTCAGAATTCACCGAATGCGTCGACCCGTGAATGGGTGCCTCCAGCCAGGACTGTGTCAGCGTGAACGCGGGGCACGGGGGGCAGACACGAAGAGCAGGGGAGGAGAATGGACGCCGAGGACACGGGGGACACGGAGCCTTGGGCTCATTCTGGCGGAATCCAATGACCATCAGCAGCGAGACGAACTTGACGATTCCGCCGGAATGGGCCCTCTCCGAGTTCCCCGTGCTCTCCGTGTTCATCCTTCTTGCCCGTGCCCTTCGGGTCAGCGCTCCCGGGTCACGCGCTCGCCTTCAGCGCTTCGCAGGCCGCTTCGGTCATCGCGTCGTCGATGTCGAGATGGAAGACGGCGCGAAGACGGTTCGTGCCGAAGGTGAGCACGCGCACGCCTCGCTCCGCCATCCGCGTCACGATCTCGTCCGCCGATCGCTCGAGCGGCGTGGCGTCGAGGATCACGATGTTCGTCTCCACGGGCTTCCCCGCGATCTCGAAGCCCAGCTCCTCACCGACCGCGGCGAAGCGACGCGCCCTTTCATGATCGTGGACCAATAGCCCGCGGTGATGTTCGAGGGCGTGACGGCCGGCCGCGGCCAGGAGACCGACCTGCCGCATGCCCCCTCCGAAGAGCTTGCGCCAGCGGACGGCTTCCTCGATCAGCACACGGCGTCCGGCCAACAAGGAGCCGATCGGGGCACCGAGCCCCTTACTCAGGCTGACGCAGACAGTGTCGAAGGACGCGGCGAGCGCGTGCGGCTCGCATCCGAGCGCGGCGGCGGCATTCCACAGCCGGGCGCCATCGAGGTGCAAGGCGAGACCCGACGCACGCGCGGCGCTGATGACATCCTCGGTGGCGCTAATGGGCCACACCGTGCCACCGGCATGGTTGTGCGTGTTCTCGACGATCAGCAGCCGCGAGCGCGGCATCATGAAGACATCGGGATGCAGAGCGCGCCGCAACGCCTCGGGATCGAACACACCTCGCCGCGAGGGTATCTGGCCGATCGAGACACCCGAGAGGAGCGCCGGGGCACCGGTCTCGTAATGCACGATGTGGCTGTCCTGCGCGCAGAGCACCTCGTCGCTCGGGCGCGTGTGCAGCTTGATGGCGATCTCGTTCCCCATCGTCCCGCTCGGCACGAAGAGGGCCGCCTCGTGACCGAGTAGGTCGGCGACCTCGTCCTGCAATCGATTGACGGTGGGATCTTCGCCGAACAGGTCATCGCCGACCTCGGCGGACGCGATCGCGCGACGCATCGCCTCGGTCGGCTTCGTCACCGTGTCACTTCGCAGATCGATCATCATCGTCTCCGCCGATGGCTCCTGGCTCGAGGAACTGCTCGACCCGCCCGAGATTCTCCTCGGTGGCGGGGCTCAGTCGATCCTCCCACGCCGAGCTCCAAAAGACGACGAACCGCTCGCCGATCAGCTCCTCGAGGCCGTACCCGAGCGCGTTCTCGATCTCGGTCGCGCTGAAGGTCCTCTTCGTGCCGTTGCCCAGGAGACCCGACACCTCGGGCGACCAGTCCTCGGTCGGGTCCGGCTCTCCCTTCAGCCATCTCTCGGGCTGGATGATGAGGTCGATCTCGTCGCCAGCGCGGCTCGTCTCGAAGGTGGCGATCAAGATCCTCTCGGTCGCTTCGACCTTGCGCTCGACCAGCGGCGTCGCCTCGGTCCAATCGCGCTGATGATTCGCCTCGCCGCGGCTGCGCTCGGTCGGCACGCCCAGCATCGGCAAGTCCTTCCAGAGCCGCTCCTCGGTCACCTTGAAGCGCCGCTCCATCCGATCGAAGTAGGCGTACTCGAGGAGCTCTTGCGACGCGCGCGCCGTGAGCCCCTTCCCCTCGAGCAGCGAGTGTCGCAGGTCCTCGGACCAAAGATGCAGCGAATAGCCAGACGCCGCGAGTCCGACCATGACGACCATCAGCCCCACCCACATCCACGAGACGGGTCGCTTCCGCTCAGCCGCTTGCCGCCAGTCCAGCCCGAAGGAGATCGCCGAGCTGAGGAGGAACGTCACCAGCCCCACCCACAGCGCTTGCGGGATGTTCATCCCCCAGGAGCGGGAGTTGAAGATCGTCCAGATCACCTGGTCGTCGAAGGTCGTGGTCGCCACGAAGAACAGGAAGAGCGGAGCCATGATCAAAGCGCCGGCGACCGGGAGCAGGATCCACGGCCGGATGCCGACTTGCGAGCGGTACATCAGACGGCGCGAGCGCTCGCTGCGATAGAACCTCATGCAGGCTCTCCCCGGTCAGGCTCTGCCGGTAACCCCTCTCCGAGATCGGTCAGCCGACTCTCGAAGCTGGCCGTCCGCTCGTCCGCCCGGCGCCAGGTCGCTTCGGCGGATCGCCGCGAAGCCGCCGCCCCGAGGCGAGCCGCGAGCTCGAGGCGCCTTCGGGCCTGATCCGCTCTTCGCTGCTCCAGCTCGAGGTTGGTGCGGAGCGCGGCCCGGGTGCCGCTCTTCGCCGTGAGCCAACCGAGCACGCCGCCCAGCCCACTGCCGCGATTCCGACTGCCAGCCGCGACCGCCTCCTCTTCGCCGGAGTAGCGAAGGAGCATGCCCGAGACCTCGACGTCGGTCAGCCCCTCGGCCTGGGTTCGATAGAATCGGGCGGCACACGCCGCGATCCAGCGCTCCGCGCGCTCGGCCCTTTGAAGCGCCCGCTCGGGACGTCGCCGATCCAGGCGCCGATCCCAGCACAGCCACTCGCCGCCGCCGGTCACGACCAGCCCGAGGCCGAAGGCGATGAGGAGGAAGTTCCCGCTGGAGCCGCCGAGCGGGTAGGTGAAGGCAAAGGGATCGAGGACGATCGCCCAGAGGGACCCGGCGAGGAGGAGCAGGGACTGCAATCCGGCGAGCTCGCGGACGCGGACGCCGGCGAGGAGGGCGAGGCCGAGGAGCACTTCGAGAACACCCAGGGCGAGCCAGACGGGCGGCTGGGCGAGCCAAGAGAGATGGAAGCTGCCGAGGACGGAGCGGTCCGAGGGTCCGGGGGCCAGGAGGATCTTGGGGACGAGGCCGACGAACAGCCAGTACAGCCCGAGACCGAGGCGGAGTATCCAGGGGATGATCGATCGCATGAGTGTCAGGGCTTCTTGCGGATCGGCGCGGTCGGCTTCAGGGGAGGTCGTTCCGGTGCCGGCGATCTCCGTGAGGATGCGGCGGCATCCACTCCTCGAGGTCGACGCCGAGCGCGTCCGCGATCCGGTTGATGTAGTTGAAGTAAGCAATGACCTGAGTCGCGCTGGAGATCGCCTCGTCGTCCATGCCGTGCTCTCGAAGGATCTCGAGATCCTTGGGCGACATCGCGGCCGGCTCGCGGGTGAGCTTCTCCGCGAAGGCGGCGAGCGCACGATCGGCGGGTGAGAGCTCGGCAGAGCGCCAATCCTCCTTCACCGCCGTCACCCAGGATGTGTCGTCGACCTCGGCACGGAGGTCGAAAGCATGCGCCTCCGTTCAGTAGTGGCAGTCGTTCACTTTCGACACGATGACCGCGAGCATCTCCCGTTGAGCGCGCGAGAGCGGTGAGCGGCCGTGCATGACGAGACCGTAGAGGCTCAAGGAGGACTTCAGGACGGCAGGCTGTCGGCTCATGATCTTGATGATCTGCCACACGCGCCCGGCGCGCCGGCGTGCCGCTTCGTACTCGTCCCTGAGCAGGCCCTCGGCTTCGTCCTCCTCGATGACTCGGATCCAGGGCATCTCCGCTTCCTCTTCTCTCTCGCCGCCCACCGTGAGACCGATCTCGCGTCCGACAACGGGTCCTCGTATCGTGTAGACAGCCTAGCCGACCGGGCCCGACCCCGCGAGAGCTTGGCCACTTCGAACAAAACTGATGGAGGCGCGCCATGCGCAAGACCAACATCGTCCTCTCTGCCGCCCTCGCCACCGGACTGCTCGCCGCCCCCGTCTTCGCCCAGGCGAAGAAGGTGGAGGCCCAGGGCAAGCAGGTCCAAGCCGACAAGACCTTCGAGCACGGCAAGCCCGTCGACGGGAGCATCACGCTGCCCGGCCTCGACGGCAAGGATCACAAGCTCGCCGACTACAAGGGCAAGGTGATCGTCCTCGACTTTTGGTCGTTCAACTGTCCGATCTCGAAGCGCTACGAGGACAAGTTCAAGCAGCTCGTGAAGAAGTATCAGGGCAAGGAGGTCGTGTTCCTGGCGATCGACTCGAACAAGTCCGAGATCGACGCGGACGCCGAGGATCCCTATCACCAGATCCGCAAGTACGTCGAGAAGGAAGGCGTCACGATGAACGTCCTGGTGGACAAGGGCAACGTCATCGCCGACCGCTTCGGCGCCAAGACCACGCCGCACGTGTTCATTCTCGATCCGAAGCTGGTGCTCAGCTACCAGGGCAGCGTGGACAACGATCAGCGCGGCCAGCTCGGCAAGGAGGCGATGGACTTCGTGAGCCTCGCCGTTGATGCGCTCCTGGCCGGCCGCGAGGTCGAGCACAAGAAGACGACGCCGTTCGGCTGCTCCATCAAGCGAGTGACCAAGATCGACGGCTGACAGTCGGCTGGAAAACTGACGGCGAGGCGCTTCGGCGCCTCGCCGTTTTCTTTTGATGCTTTGATATAAAGAAGATTGTGCGACGTGCTCCATCCCACGCGAATCGCCTTGGCTCTCCTCACCCTGATCTTCGCCTCCTGCAGCGGACAGCCGACTCCCAAGGCCAGCCAGCGAGAAGCCCGCTCCCTGCCCGAGGCGCTCGAGGTCGAGACACTCGATTGGTCAGCGCTCGCCGCCGCGCTCGATGCCCCAAAGGCGAGCTACACCGTCGTGAATCTCTGGGCCACCTGGTGCCCGCCCTGCGTCGCCGAGCTGCCGGATCTGCAAGAGGCGGCGAAGACGATCTTCGAGGACGGCTCCGAAGTCGTCACGATCTCCATGGATCTCTCCGTCCCCGCCGGCCCCATCGACGAGGCCGGCATCCGCGCGTTCTTCGAGAAGCGCGACCTCGTTCTCCCCGTCTGGATCTTTGATGGCGATGCCAATGAGCTCGTCACTCGCCTCCAATGGGGCGGCTCCCTCCCCTACACCGCCGTCCTCGACGAGAACGGCCAAGTCCTCGCCGGCCACGAAGGCGGCATGACCAAAGGCGAGTTCCTCGAGCTCTACCGAAGCGCGATCGATCAGTGAGGCGGACGGGCGACAGACGATTAGATCGATCCGGCGTTGAGCTCGACGCCGAAGTGTCATTGTGGGCAGCGTTGCCGCGTGACGCCATGCACCTCGCTCTCGACGATTCCTTGGGATGAACCGGAGCTCGCCGGAGTCCGGCAGGACTGAAGGGATCGCCAACCGTTCTGGCCCGGATCGTCCATAGGTTCCTGCCGGCGCACTCAGAGCGGCGGCTCGTTGATCACGCATTCTGTCGGCTCCTCTGTATCGAGTCTGCTGAGGTAGGCGTAAACCGCTTCAAGCCCGGCCATGGCGTATGCATGCCCCCCGAGGGCCTGAATCGAACGTTGGCTTCCATTTCGAAGGGAGGCTTCGAGCCGGCGCCGGCTGGATATCGCGCATGGTACTGTTGTACTTTTAAGTTGACTCGCGATCGGTTCAATTACCATGCTCGCATGGGTGGGTTCGTTTTGTGAGTTGCGGGCCCGATCGAAGCCAAGCCTTAGCAAGCATTGCGGATGGGAAATGCGTCCTTGCCGCCGATGAGCCTCGTAGAAGTCATCATGGAAGAGCGCCGCTTCGACTGGGGACGAAACATCATCCAGCGAGGTGTTCCCTTGCCCCAACGCCTACGTTCCCGAGTGTGAGCATTGTTGAAGGAGCATCGAGAATGGTCACTGTATGGATGCTCGCAGCCATCTGCCTGTCGTGGGATGTTCCTCAGGAGCTCTCGCGTTCTCCGGTTCACGCAGGCTACGAATGGGTCTTGGATCGTCATCCCCTCAAGCGGGCCGGAGCTCGATGGAATACGCCCGCGAAGCGAGTCGAGATCAAGCGGAGAGAGCGACAGGCCGCCGGCTCTGCCTGGTCCTCTCAAGAGCAGAGCCTCTCGACTTCCTATGCGATCACCATCGCTCGGGCACGAATCGAGGCAGCCACTGCCGAGATCTCGGACCTTTACGTCGCCGGCGTGCATGACAACGGAACCGTCGTCATCGAGCGGTGGAGATTCTCCTACCCGGCATTGGGACAACCAGGAGGGGGAGGTGGATATGTACCTCTCGCGAATCGGCCCATGCCTGTCGTGACCCGAAGTGTGCTCTACATGGCATCTCCCGGTATCGGTCCCATCCGAGCGCTGGAGGTCGACCCGCAGAATCGCTTTCTGCTCCTCATCTCCCATGGCGACAGCACCCTGTTTCGCCTCGATGTTCCCTCTCCGCATCAACTGACACCGATCCTGAACGTCGGCCAGCAGCCGCAATTGGCTGATGTCCGGTCGATCCTGTATCGCAAGCACCCGACCGAAGGGCCCAAGTACGTTCTCTCCGAGCTCATCTATTGGAAGCACGCCCAATCATTGGATCGTGTGGCCAACTCGAAGACGCTGCTTCTCTCGGACCCGAACGACGATGGAACCTTCGACTCGACCGAGCTCTTGACACGGAGCGAGTGGTCGAATCGAGGCTACCACTTGTCCGAGTCCTGGGAGCACGATCGTACGCAGTGGTGAGTCGATGCCGTGGGCCCGAGGGGGCCTGAATCGCGGCCCCCAGCTCACGCACGATACTTGCCCCCCTGGAGCGCGGCGGACTGAGACCTCGTCGCGCTCCGAATCCGAGCGCCACCGGTCTCCAGACGAACGACCTGGCTCTGAACGTGCCGGACGATCTCGTGCCTCTTCCAGTCACCGGGCTCGAGGAAAGAGACTCCGCGGGGAGCGCGAGCTTTCCCGGTACGACAGTGATCGTCACGAGGCTCTCCCCGCGGAGCATGGGTCTCTGTGTACGATCGAAGCCGCTCGATCGTGGGGGACAAGAACCCCTAACGGGCTCGGGCCCGCGATGCCGCCACGAGTCCGGGCGGAATTCTCGCCGCTCGGAAAAAAGCTGGCGAGTGAGCAGGATTCGCCGTTTGTAGAGGCGGACGGCCTGCCGACCGTGCCCCGAGGAGGTGCCTCTTGTCCCTCTCCGCAATTCTCTTGCTCGCCACCTTCGCCACCTTCCCCCAAGACGATGTCTCTTCTCACCTCCCACCCGAGTGCCGGCAGTTCGACTTCTGGGTCGGTGAGTGGGAGATCGAGAACCGCTTCCTTCAACCGGGCGGTGAGTACCGGACCGATGGCTCCGCGAACGCCCGGATCACTCCCGTGCTCGGCGGCGCCGCCGTCTTCGAGCAGTGGCGAGGAGAGATCCACGGGCGCTCTCAGATCGGGTTCAGCCTGCGCGCTTACGACCCCGCGGCGAAGATATGGAACCTCCTTCTCTTCTGGCCCGGTGCGAACGGCATCGGCCAGTTCGGCACCCTGAAGGGTCAGTTCCGCCACGGCCGCGGCGAGTTCTTCTCGGAGTACCCCGGCCAGAACGGCCAGATCGTGAAGAACCGCTACACGTTCTCGGACGCCTTGCCGGAATCGATGCGCTGGGACTCGGCGACCTCGAAGGATGGCGGCCAGACTTGGCAGACGAGCTGGATCATGGAGTTCTCGCGCACGGCGCCGGCCTCGTCGAGGAAGCAGGCGATGATCCTGGATCCATGGATGAAGGATGACGTCCCGGCGCCCGAGCTGATGACCCAGAGCGCGTTCTGGCTCGGTGATTGGTCAGGCAAGGAGCAGGTCCTGGGCAAAGAGGGTTGGCAAGAGCGCACGCTCAGCTCGAAGCGATCCGCACTCCTCGCCGGCACCCTCCACATCGGCTTCGTCGATTCGAAGGGGCCGAACGGCGAGCTCGAGCGTCGCCTCCTCGCCGGCGCCTACGTCGTCCCGCAGAAGCAATGGGAGTGGTGGTCCTTCGACGATCGAACGATGCAATTCTCGAATGTCGGCGGCCAATGGCTGGGCAAGTCGCTCACCGCTCAAACGAGGCGCCCGATCGGCGAGCCGCGACGCACGACCTGGACGAAAGAGAGCGACGACGCGTACCATGTGGAGGTGTCGCGCCAGACCGAAAGCGGAAGCTGGGAGGTCTTCCGAAAGCAGGACTGGACGCGCGATTGACGGGGGAGTGACCCGGGACTGGTAGGAGCGTCATGATCGGTGAGCTGCTTTGTTTCGTCCTGGCGGGACTCGTCATCGGTGGGATCGCCACCAAATTGGGCGTAGGGTCGCTCGGGCCGGAGTATGGAACCAGGTTCGTCCTCGGCAAGCCCAAGCATGGAGGTCCTCGCCTCTCCGTCTCCGTGGCTTTCGCGGTGTGCGCCTTTGCCGGCATCGGAGCTTACTATCTTCTGACCAGCCAAGAGCACACCTACAGAGGAATCCCGGCCGGGATCTACATCGCAATTAGCCTGGGCTACTGGTTCCAGTCGTACCGCCACTTTCGCGTCACCGACAAGCGCTTCTCCTACTTGGGAAACACCTCCTACCCGCTCACCTGCCTGAATGATGCTCTGTGGGACGCCGAAGCCGAGGTGCTCTTCTTCCGCTCGGGGC
>JAVJTD010000443.1:0-21032 GCA_040219065.1 Planctomycetota bacterium | reverse complement strand
CCCGGTCCGAAGACTCCACAATTCTGAGGTGTTCAATGAGGAATTGCTCGTCGAAGATCTGACTCTGGACGTCGGGGTCCTTCATCGCGTCTTCGAACGAGTACGTCGCCGGCAGAGTCATCTTGCCCAGCTCGGCCGCGCCGACGGATGCCGCTTGCTGCAGCACCTGCGCGCAGTACATCAGTCGACCGAAGTCGAGCAGCACACCGAGCAGCAGGTACAGGATGAACGCGACCATCGCGAACTCGACCAGCACCGAGCCTCGCTGCTCCGGGCATCGCGAACGACGACCGGGCCGGCTGCGGCCGTTCGAGTGTGGGGGACGAGCGATGGGCTTCATGAAGCAAGCCTCGGTGCGGGAAGGCAGTCGCGTACCGCGGCTTCGGTCGGCGACTGAATTGTCGTGTGTGATCGCCAGTGGCTTCTGTCTTCTTCGAGTCGCTGGGGTCGGGGTGTCTGACGCGACTCGTTTGTACCGCGCAGATTACGAAATTGGGGCGGCCGCTGGCCAACGGAAAATCAGCTCGGACAGGGCCGTCTCAATGGAAACGCCTCGTCGTTTCGGCTTCGACGAGGCGCTTCACTTCTCATTGTAGTCGGGAGGTGTCGGCCCTGCGTGTGGCCTTCGCCTCGTCTCTCGCCGGTCGCTCGTGTCCAGTCGACCTTGCGAAGACGGACGGCCCTAATACAAGGCGCGGACCAGTCGTCCCTGACGACCGATCTTTTCTTGAAGCATCGCCTCGAAGTGTCCGGAAGGCAACGCTTTACGGTAGCGGCTCGGCTGCGATCGAGCCCGGTCGCCGGACCTCCGCCACCGCCTCAAATCGAGACCGTCCGCCCGAGCTGTCTCATTCCGAGCCGCGAGCGACGAGAACGCCGCGCCGACCCGGAGCGCGGAGTCGGATCTCGAGCCGATGGGGAAGCAGTCGGAGCACGAAGGTCAGGAGATCCTCGACGACCGTGTACCAGACGGGCAAGGCGACCAGTGTGAACAAGGTCGAGGTCGCCAGTCCCCCGATGACCACCACCGCCAAGGAGTCGATGTAGGTGCCAGCGACGGTCGACCCCGAAAGCGCCAGCGGCACCAGGCCGAACAGCGTCGTGATGGCCGTCATCAAGACGGGCCGCAGCCGGTGCCCGCAACCGGTCAACAGCGCGTCGACCCGATCGCATCCCTCTCGCCGAAGGCGGTTCACGTGATCGACCATCACGATGCCGTTGTTGACGACGATGCCGATGAGGATGATCACCCCGATGAACCCGATCGCGTCGAGCTCGAACTCGAAGAGCCAGAGCGCCCAGAAGCCGCCGAAGAAGGCGAGCGGCAATGTCACGATGATCGCGAACGGTTGAGTCAACGACTCGAAGAGTGCCGCCATCAAGATCAGGATGATGATGATCGACAGCACGACCCCCGACAGCATCGTCCCCAGCGCTTCGTCACGCTCCTCGCCCCACTCGCCGAAGTCCCAGTGGTAGCCGTCTGGTAATCGGAAGCCGGCCATCATTTGAGTGGCGCGCGCCATCGCGGCTTCGGTGTCGAGCACCTTCGTCTCATCGAAGTGCACCGTGACGTAGCTCGTCGTCTTGCGGTCGCGCCGCTGGATCTGAGGCGGAATGCGCGCGATCTCGAGCTCAGCGACCGCCGCGAGAGGGACGGTTCCCGAGCCGTCTTGCTTGGGGATGGGAAGCTCGGCGAGGGCGGGTAATCCACCGCGGAAGTCGTCGGGCAAGCCCATCACCACTTCGACTTCACCGTGATCGCCAGCGAAGCGGCGTAGCCGCTGCCCGCGGAACGCGAAAGCGGTCGCTCGCGCGACGTCTTGCGGCGTCAGGCCGAGATTGCGGGCTTGCTCGATCGCGACGCGGATGCGCACCTCCTTCTGCGCGCGAAGGCTCGGTCCCCAGATCTCGCGCACATCGGGCTCCTGCTCGAGTCGTTTCTCGAGGTCACCCGCCAGCCGCTCGAGATACTCGGGATCCTCGCCGTGGACCGCGATGACCGCCAGCCGCCGATCGTCGCTCCCGCCTCGCCACCACATGCGGTCGCCGACCTCCAGCTTCACGCCTGGCACGACGGGGAGCTCGGCCTGGAGCTTCGCCTTGAGGGCGGCGATGCCCTTCTTCGAGGCGCGCTCCGGGGCGAGGTAGACCTGCGTCATCGTGCTGCGGTTCTCGCTGAACCAGGAGTAGATGTTCTCGTAGCCGAGCTCTTCCTTGCGTGCTTCGAGCCATTCTTCGACCTGGTTCACGTACCCTTCGAGCACCTCCTTCGGCGCAGGGTCGAGCACGTCGTACTGGATACGCACCGCTTGCTCCCGCATCGCCGGCTCGCCCGTCTTCTCGATCTTCAAGATCGGGTAGGCCGAGCTTCCAGCCAACGCGATGAGTGCGATGAGCGTCAAGACGCGGTGGCGCAACGTCCAGGCCAGGAGGCCCTGATAGGCCGGTACCAGGCGCCTCAGGAGGAAGCCCGGGCGGACCTCCTTGCCGGGCGCGAAGTAGGCCGCGGCGAGAGGAATGAACGTGAGCGAGACGAGGAGCGAGCAGAGGACGGCGAGGCAGATGACCAGCGCGACCTCACCGATGTAGATCGTGAGCGGGCTGCGCTCGGTGACGAGCAGCCAAGACTAGACTATGATCGTGGTGGCGGTGGTGGGGACGACGGCGAGGAAGATCTCCCGCGCACCTTTTCGCGCCGCGTCCTTGGGCGGCATGCCCTGACCTTGGAGTCGGTGGATGTTCTCGATGACGACGACCGCGTTGTCGACGAGCATGCCGACCCCGAGCATGAGGCCCAGCATCGTGAGCACGTTGAACTCGGCGCCGAGCACGAACATCGCGCCGCAGGTCACGACCAGTGAGAAGGGGATCGCGACAGCGATCACCGCGGTCGTCTTCAACCTCGGCAAGAACAGGAAGAGCACCAGCACCGCGAGGATGCCGCCGTAGAGCCCCGCGTTGCGAAGTCCCAGTAGCGAGCTCCGAATCTCCTCGGCGGCATTGTTCCAGACGAGAAGCTTGATGCCCTTGAGCTCGGGATCCTTCTCGATCTCGGCGATGCGCTCCATGAGACGGTCGACGGTGGCGACGGTGTTGGCCGACGGCTCGGTGAACACCTCGATGCCGATTGCGAACTTCCGGTCGAGATGGCGACCGTAGTCGAGGCGCGGCTCTTCGAGCGCGACGCGGGCGACGTCGCCGAGGCGAATGCCGAGATCGCCCAGCCGCAGCTCGCGCATCTCCTCGACGTCCTGGAAGCGTGCGACCGTGCGAACGTCGTAACGCAGCACGTCGCCGTGGATCGTGCCGGCATCGAGGTCTTGATTGGAGACGTTGAACTCGCGCAGCACGTCCTGAGGGTCGATGCCGTGCGATTTGAGCGCAGGCAGGTCGAGCTCGATCTGGATTCGCTGCCGCTCGACACCCTCGAGGTTGACGCGCGCGACGCCCGCCACGCGCTCGAGCGGTCGCTTGATGCGCCGGTCGAGGAGCTCCCACGATTCGGAGAGATCGCGCTCGGCGGAGATGCGGCCGCGAAGCGCCGAGCCGCCGCCCGGAGCGTTGATGTCGCCCTCGACGCTGATGTGCCCGACCTCTTCGGGAAGCTGGCGGCGCGCGCGCTCGACCGCCTCGCGCACCTCCATCCGCTTGAGGTCGATGTTCGACGACCAGGAGAAGCGCGTCTCGACGCGGATCTGGCCCGAGCCCGCCGAGCTCTCGATGGCCTCGACGCCGGGGATCGTCGCGATCTCTTCCTCGATCGGCTGGACGACCTCGCGCAGCGCCTCGAGGGGATGGCTGCCGGGGAATGGCACCTCGACGTCGATCTCGGGCTCCTTGACGAGCGGCAGAAAGTCGAGCGGCAGGTTCGTGATCGCCACGGCGCCGAGCACCATCAAGCTGATCAGCAGCATGATCGTCGCGATGGGGCGATCGATGGGGAGATCGGAGAGCTTCATCGGGACGCCCCCGCGGCCGGCTCGAGCGATGGGCTGCCATTGGGCTGAGGTTCATGGGCCAGAGCCTCCTCGAGCGACGTCGTCGGCCGCAGCATCTGATCGCGCCGGCTGAAGAGGCGGTAGAGGCAAGGGATCACGATCAAGGTCAGCAACGTCGCGACCGACAGCCCACCGATGACGGTGATCGCCATCGGCCGTCGCAGCTCGTCGCCCGCGCCTAGCCCGAGCGCCATCGGGAGCAAGCCCAACACCGTCGTCGCTGTCGTCATCAGGATCGGTCGCAATCGCTCTCGCCCGGCCGCAATGATCGCTGGCTCGAGCGCTTCGCCGCTGCGACGCCGACGGTTGATCGCGTCGACCAGGACGATCGCGTTGTTCACCACGATCCCCGCCAGCATCACCGTTCCGATCAAGGCGAGAACACTGATCGGAGAGCTGGTGATGGCGAGGGCGAGCACGACGCCGATCAAGCCGAGCGGCACCGAGAGCAGGATCACGAAGGGGTGGATGATCGACTCGAACTGCATCGCCATCACGACGAAGACCAGGAAGATGGCGAGCGCCAAGGCGAGCTTCAAGCTGGCGACCGAGACTTCGAGCTCCTCGTTCTGACCGGCCAGCTCGGCGACCGCGTCACCGGGAAGCGGGTTCGCGCGCAAGGCGTCTCCGAGCTCGGCGAGCCTCTGCCCGAGCTGACCCGACTCGATGCTGGCGGTGAGCTGAGCGACGCGGGCGCCACCCACACGGTGGATCGCGGCGGGGCCTCGGTCGATCTGGACATCGGCGACGGCATGGACCGGAACGACGGTGCCGTTGCTGAGCCGAATCGGAAGCCTCGAGACGTCTTCAGCCCGGTCACGGCTGCCGGCGGAGGCTCGCAGGCGGATGTCGATGCGCTCCTCGGCCTCGCGGAACTCGCCAACCAGCTCGCCGCGGATCTGGTGCCGGAGCGACTGCCCCAAGAGCTCTGCAGTGACACCGAGACGGGAAGCGCGCTCACGATCCAGCACGACGGTGACCTCGGGGCTACCCGGCTCGATCGTCGTCGTCACGTCCGTGTAGGTCGAGTCCGACGTGAGGACGGCCAAGACTTGATCGGCGGCGCGATCCAGAACTGAGAGATCGTCGCTGAAGACGTGCACCTCGATGGGCGGCCGCACCGAGAGCACCGATGGGTGGACGAGCTCGGCATCGACGCGGGGGAACAACGAGATGACCTCACGGAAGCGCCTGGCCGCGGCTTCCTCGGCCTCCCGCGTCCCGTCGTCGGGCATGACGACATTGATCTGCGCGAGGTTTTCGCCGAGCGTCTGCCGTCCCGAAGCCGAGGAGGGCAGGCTGCCCACGACGGAGAACATCCGCGCGTCGCCCAGGTCGTCCTTCACGAGCGCTTCGATTCGTTCGACGACCTCGGCCGTGGATTCGAGCGGCGTGCCTTCGGGCAAGCTGAGCTGAAAGGCGAACTCACCCTGGGCGAGGTCCGGCACCAGGCTGGTCCCTAGCTTCGGGATCCACCACAGGGCCGCGAGGAAGATCGCGATCGTGACCGGGAGGATCAAGAAGCGCAGCCGCAATGCACGGGTCAGCGCGCCGGGATAGACGTGGCCCACGCCGTCGAGCGTCTTGGCCACCGGAAGGGAGATCAGGTGGAACAGCGTCGAGACGCACCACCAAACGCCGAGTACCAGCAGCGCCGCGGCGACGAGGACGAGTCGCACCGGCAGGAGGAGCCACGTCAGCATGCGGCTGAACCAGTGCCGGCCATTGCCGATCGGGCGCAAGGATATCGGGCCCAGATGAAGCGTGCCCGGTGGATCGTCCGCGGTGCTGCTGCCGCGATCCCAAGGGAAGAGCATCTCGGGAAGCGTCGTCACGAGCTCACCGAGGGACAAGCCGGCCAGGCTGGGAATGAGAGTCAAGGAGACGACCAACGAAGCGACGAGCGAGAGGCAGACCGTGACCGCGAGGTCATAGAAGAGCTGTCCCGCGATGCCTTGCACAAAGACGATCGGCAAGAACACCGAGATCGTCGTCAATGTCGCGGCCGTCACCGCGCCCGCGACTTCTCCGGCGCCCTCGGCCGCGGCGACGCGACGGGCCTCGCCTTCTCGGCGGCGGCGGTCGATCGACTCGAGCACCACGATCGAGTTGTCGACCAGCATCCCGATGCCGAGCGCGAGCCCGCCCAGGGACATGATGTTGAGCGAGACGCCCGCGCGATCCATCGGCAAGAAGGTCGCGATGACGGACACCGGGATCGTGAGTGCGATGATCACGGTCGCCCGCACGTCGCGCAGGAAGAAGTAGAGGACCAGGATCGCGAGCAAGCCGCCCATCAAGGCCGCCGACCACACCTGATCGAGAGCCGAGGCGATGTATTTCGACTGATCGGTGAGCTGCACGAGGCCGAGGTCGCCGGTGAGCTCGCCGCGGATGAGGTCAAGCTCCAACCGGATGGCCTCGGCGACCTCGATGGTGTTGGCCGAGCCTTCGCGGTGCAGCGCGATCTCGATCGTCTCCTCACCGAAGGCGCGGGTGATCTCGTCGCGGTCGCGGTGGCCGCGCGTCACCTCCGCGACGTCCTCGACGCGCACTCGCCCTTGGGGCGTTTCGCGGACGATCGTGCGCTCGAGCTGCTCGAGATCCTCGAACTCGTGCAGGGTCCGAACGAGGTAGACCGAGCCCCAATCCTTCAATGTGCCGCCGGGCCGGTTGACGTTCTCTTCGGCGAGTGCGGCACCGAGATCGCTGAGTGTCAGGCCCAGCGTGGCGAGTCGATCTTGATCGGCCTCGACCTGGATCTCGGGTACGAGGCCACCACGCACCTTGGCGGCGGCCACGCCAGGCACGGCCTCGAGCCGGGGCTTGAGCCAGCGCTCGGCGAGCTGCCGGAGCTCGTCGAGGTCGCGCTCGCCGGTGAACGCGAGGCGCACGATCGGATCGAGCGAAGGATCGTAGCGAAGGACGCGCGGCGTCTCGGTCTCGCGGGGTAGCTCGACCAGCCCGAGCTTCTCCCGCACGTCAAGCGCCACGAAGTCCATCTCCTCGCCCCAGTCGAACTGGAGCGTGACCTCCGAGAAGCCAGCGCGGGAGACCGAGCGCAGGTCGCGGATGCCGGGAATGACGCCGACCGATTCCTCGATGGGACGGGTGACGAACTGCTCGACCGAGATGGGAGCCGCGTCGGGATACTCGGTCTGGATCGTGAGCGTCGGGTAGGCGAGGTCGGGCAGGAGCTCGAGGGGCAAACGCCGACCGGCCATGAATCCGAAGACGACCACGGCCAATGTTCCCATCAAGACCGTGATGGGGCGGCGCACCGAAAGGGAGGGCATCGACACGGAATCAGCCCTCGTCGTTCGGGGTCTCGGTCAGCTCATCGCTCGCGGCTTCTCCCTCGTTCGCCAGGTCGGGCGGTGTTGCCTCGGTCTTCTTGGTCACAGGAAGCTGCACCGGCGAGCCATCCTTCAATGCCGAGGCACCCAGCGACACGATGCGGTCGCCCGCGGCAAGGGGCTCGGCGTCACTCAGGACCTCGGCGATCTGGACGCTTTCGCCTTGCTCGTAGCCGGGGCGCACCTCGAGGAGCTCGACCGAGGACTCGTCCTCCTGCAAGCGAAAGATCTGCCAACGGCGACCTTCTGCGACGAGAGCCGATCGCGGCACGATCCAAGCATCCTCGATCGTGTCGGTCACGATGGCGATGCGAACGAAGCCGCCTGGCCTGAGTCCGGCCCGTGTGCCGCTGATCGCCAGGGTGACCTTGACGGTCGAGGTCTGGGGATCGACGGCGGGGGAGATGCGCTCGATCTTCGCCGTGATGGGCGACTCGAGGGTCTCGCTCGTGACGACCGCCGACTGGCCGGGGGCGATGCGTGCGACTTGGCGCTCGGGGACTCGCACGTCGACGTAGAGGGGGTCGAGATCGGCGAGGTGATAGACCGACGTGCCGTTGGAGACGGTGGCGCCGACATCGAGGAAGCGCTCGACGATCGTGCCGGAAAAGGGCGCGCGGATGATCGTCCGTGACAAGGTGAGGTCGGCGAGCTCGGCGCTGTTCTTGCGCTCGTCGGCGAGCCGCTTGGCATCGGCGAGGTCGGTGTCGGTGAGGATGCCATTGTCGTGGAGCTTCTGGATGCGCTCGAGCTCGCGCTTCTGGATCTCCCAGGCGGTCTTGGCCTGCTCGGCGGCGATCCTCTGCTCGTCGTCCTCGAGTTGCGCGAGGGGCTGCCCTTCCTCCACCGCGTCGCCTTCCTCGACCAGCAGGGTCTCGAGAATGCCTGACGTACGGGCGATGACGACGGCCTGCTTCTCGGCTCGCAACGTCTCACTGGTCGAATACAAGGAAGAGATCGACTCGCGGGAGATCGGCGTGACGTCGATGGCGATCGCGTCGGGAGGCCTGGGACCGGCGTCCGCCTCTGAAGCAAGCCCCTCGCCGGCGGCCTGATCTTCACAGGAAGTCGCTAGCAATACGTTGGACAAGACCAGGCATAGCGACAGGAGTGCGCAGGGGTGCCGGCGCGACAGACCGCCGCTCGCCGTTCGCTCGGACATGGGGGCTCCTCGGTCCTCTCTCTCTCGGTCTGGGGTCCCGATACAACGCCACGAGTCGGATCTCGTTCCCGAAATCTCGCGGGTTCTTCGAGCCCCAGCCTATCCGGTTTCAACCTCAGGCCCTTGCTACGAAACGAGATCGTGATTTTCGAGGGGGGAAACACGGAGGAAGAAGGTTCCCACACGGAGGACACGGGGAGCACGGAGGTTTCAACACGGGGGACACGGGGAGCACGGAGGTTTTCAACACGGAGAGCACGGGGAGCACGGAGGTTTTCAACACGGAGGACACGGGGAGCACGGAGGTTCCAACACGGAGAGCACGGGGAGCACGGAGAGAGGTTGTTGAACCTGTCGGTCGTCGCGAGTCCTTCTCGACTGATCGAGTGCGTTGCCGGGGTTGGCCTCGAGCGTTGATGGGTGCTGCGAGTCCAACCGACAGGTCAAAAAACCTCTCCCCGTGCCCTCCGTGTCTTTTCCCCCGTGCCCTCCGTGTAAGAAGCTCCGTGTCCCCCGTGCTCCCCGTGTAAGAAGCTCCGTGTCTCCGTGTCACCAGGTGAAGAGCTCGCAGTCGAAGCTGAGGTCGGAGCTGTCGGGGCGTTGTTGGTGGATCTCGACGGCGAGGAGGTTCTGGCCCGGGACGATCAACCTCGGGTCGATGAGGATCTCGGTGGCTTCGGTCTCGCCGTTGCCGGAGATCGGAAAGGCCGCGTAGCTCGAGTAGAGGACCTCGCCGGCTTTGATGTTCGAGCGATAGACCTCGGTGCCGTTGAGGTAGACGACGACGCCGTCGTCTCGGACGAGTCGGAGCCGTGCGGCCTGGATCGTCTCGAGCGCTCCAACCGAGAATCCGTGACGGAAGTAGGTCGTTGGATACTTGTCGTTCACGTCGGGTCCGAAGCTCACCACCGTCGCTTCATCGCCATCTCCGTATCCGAGCTCGGCCGGTCCGCTCGACCAGAGCGAGTCGTTGAAGGCCGGCTCGCGCCAGGCGGTGCCCAGGTCGACGCCCTGGTCGAAGTAGCTCCAGGTGGCGCCCCGCGGCACGCGCGTCACGCGGCCCGAGACTCCCGTCAGGCGCAGGTCGAATGAGATGTCCGAGCTCGTGCCGTCGCTTTGGTGGATCTCGACGGCGAGGACGTTCTGGCCCGCGACCAAGGCCGACGCCGGAATCTCGACGCCGTAGAGCTCCTCCTCCTCGTTGCTGCCGACGGCGACGCTGGCCGGAGTCGAGAAGTCGATCGCGGTCTCGGGCAGGTTCGATCGGTACACCTCGGTGCCGTTGAGATACACGACGACGCCGTCGTCCCGGACCGCGCGGAGCCAGAGGACATCAAAGGCGCTCGGGCTCGCGACCGAGAAGGCGTGTCGGAAGTACGTCGTGATGTACTTCGCGCTCGAGTTCGGACCGAAGGAGACGACGGTCGCCTCGTCTCCGTCGCCATAGCCGAGCTCGGCCGGACCCGTGGCCCAGAGCGAATCGTCGAAGGCCGGCGCCGTCCAGGCCGTGCCTTGATCCGTGCCGTCATCGAGATAGCTCCATGTAGAGCCCAATCCGACGAGCTCGGTCTCGATCGGGGGAATGGCACTGGGCACGATCGTCGTCGTGTCCATCACGAAGCCGGTCGTGGTGACGAACTGGATCGTCATCCGATCCTCTTCGATCCAGCCCAGGAGCGGACCGTCGGCTGCGTTGAACCTCGCCTGGCTTCCGAAGATGGTCGGCTCGAACGCATAGCGGCTGCGGCCACCCAAGCCGTCGACGAGGATCGGCAGGCCACCGATCTCGATGCGCTCGTAGGTGTGATCGTGCCCGGCGAGGATCAGGTCGGCGCCCCAGGCCTTGAAGGGCCACTGCAGCGTCTTGTTCGAGCCGTGCTCGGCCGAAGAGTAAGGGGTGTGGTGGAACGCGACGACCTTGAACGGTGCGCTCGACGCCGCCAGTGCGTTCTGCAGCCAGATCGCCTGGACCGAGGCCGCATCGATCCCGTCCGGCTCGTGCGGGTCACTATCGATCGCGAAGAGATGCAGCGGACCGCGGCGCACGTCGTAGTAGCGCTCGTTTCCCGGGAGGGTGAAGTAGGCGAGGTACGGAGCTGCGCCGGGCGTCAGCCAGTCGTGGTTGCCGAGCGTCGGGAAGAAGCGGTTGCCGAGAATTCCCGAGCCGTAGCTCCCGAGGTAGGAGCCGATGTAGCGCGCGTAGTACTGACCGATGTTCTGGTCGATCGTCGCCGCGGCACCGACGGGGTAGTTGTTGTCGCCTGCCGTGATGACGAGGTCCGGATCGAACCGATGGACGACCTCGGCGACCGCTGCCTCCGCGGCGCCCGCTTCGCCGTAGTCACCGATCACCGCGAACCGCAGCGCTCGCTTCTCGATCGGGCCGGCCTTCTGCGACGTCTGGGCCGAGACCGAGCTACCGAGAACCGACAACAGGCAGACGATGAGCACAGACCGCGACATTGAGGCACCTCCTGGGAGTGTGATGGCTCTTTCTTGGACGGCGCATTCCAACGCGCGAGGCAGGGCGGCACAAGCGAAATCGTCGTCGAAGAAGTGGCGACGACCTGACGAATCAAGCGCTCGAGCGGCCGGCCTGTTGCTGACGGTTTCGGAGCGCGAAGACACCTTGCTCGACGAGGTCGATATTGAGGTGGTGGACCTCGACGCGTTGGCCGATGCCGCGGGGCAAGGTGATCGTCAGGGTGCCGCCGAGGTGCTCGCGGAACTCCTCGAGGCCTTCGAGGATACGGAGTCGGCCGCTACCGTCTCGCTCGTCCATCTCGGGGTACCACAGCGGGAAGCCGCATTCGGTCAGGCCGGACCAGATCGTCTGGAGCTCGGCCTCGGTGATCAGGCCTTGCTGCACCGCATAGTAGGAGTCGAGGGCGATGCCGGCCGCCACGGCGGCTCCATGGGTGATGCGGAACTCGGACAGCGTCTCGAGCTTGTGGGCCATCCAGTGACCGAAGTCGAGAGGCCTCGCCGTGCCGAGCTCGAATGGGTCGCCGTTCTTGGCGATGTGATCGAGGTGCAGGATGGCGCAGCGCCGAACCGCCTCTCCCATCGCGTCGAGATCTCGCCGGGCCAGCGCGGGCGCCTTGCGGCACAGGAACGTGAAGAAGTCCTCGTCTTTGATGATCGCCACCTTGAAGGCCTCGGCCAATCCTGCTCGCCAGTGCTCGTCGGGCAGAGAGGTGAGCAAGGCCAAGTCGTTGATGACGGCGAAGGGCGGCGCGAAGGTGCCGAGGAAGTTCTTCATGCCGTGCTCGTTCATGCCGTTCTTCACCCCGACGCCGGCGTCGTCTTGCGCCAGCACGGTCGAGGGCAGCCGAATCAAGCGAATGCCTCGATGCACCAGAGCCGCGGCGAAGCCGGCCATGTCGAGGAGCGCACCGCCGCCGATCGCGATCAGGAAGCTCTGTCGGCACAGATGGTTGTTGCCGAGCGTGACCAGGAGATCCTGCATCGTCTGCCAGTCGCTCTTGCACAGCTCACCGCCAGGGATGATCTCCGGTGTCGCGACCAGCTCGGCGATGTCGAGGTGACGGTGGAACCAGTCCCGGATCTCACGCACGAGATTGGGATGTCCTTCGGTGACGCCCTGGTCCATGCAGACGAAGACGCGGTGGCGCCGACCCTCCCCCTTGCGGTCCAGGACCTGGGCGAGCAGCTCGTTGTCCGGCGAGAACAGTCTCTTCGTGAAGTGAACAGGGTAGTCGTACTCGACCTGGAACCTCTGGTGATGGACGAAGGTCCCCGAAGAATCGTCTCGCGTCGAACGGTGCAGCATCGTCGTCTCCAAGGTCGCACGTCGGGGCGTCGAATCCGAGATTCAACGCAGCCAAGCTCCGAGAGTTCGACGCGCGCCCGCGTCGCTCGGTCCTCCCCCGTCGACCGAGAATCCTAACTCGAAGGGGAGGGGGTGTCGACCACATGGAGGACACGGGGAGCACGGGGAGCACGGGGAGAGGTTCTTTGACCTGTCGGTAGGACTGGGTTCTTCTGCTTCGCGACGAGACGCAGTTCGATTCGGACCCTGCAGTCCCCCGAGAGCCGACGCTCGCTGAATCGACTGGGTGCTCGAAGAAGGACTCGCTGCCACGGTCAACCCTCGACGCAGAGACCGGCCAAGCACCTGTTCGTCAGCTCGCTGCGACCGCTCGGTGCCGACACCGTCCAGGCGGCTGTTCGACAGCTCGCCGCGAGCCCTCGATGCCGACACCGGCCAAGCGCCTGTTCGTTGCAAAGGAACTCGGTGCTACCGGCAGGTTCTAGAAACTCCCCCCGTGCTCCCCGTGTGAAGACTCCGTGCTCCCCGTGTTCCCCGTGTGGAGACTCCGTGTCCCCCGTGTGGAGACTCCGTGACCCCCGCGTATACGTCCCCGTGCTCTCACTCCCAGTCCGCGCCGTAGTGGTGGGTGATCTCCTGGCCCGGTTGGATCGTCCGAAGCGCGAAGAGCTCCTCGCCTCGGAACTCGGCGTTGGGCCTAGCCGAGTGGTTCACGTAGCGGAGCTCGTTGCGACCGTTGATGCCGAAGACGTCTCCGTCGTCATCCTCGATCCAGAGCACGTAGGTGCCGTCGCGGCGAGTCTTGGGGCCTTCGTAGATCCCGAGGAACGCGCCCTTGGGGATCTTCTCGAGCGCAAAGAGCCCTCGGCCGTGAATCGCGCTCTTCTTCACGGCCACCTTCGGTCGTTCGGGCTCGGCTCCGTTCTGGCCGGTCGGCATGGTCCCTCCCCGGGAAGTAATGTTCAAAGCTTCGGATGATACTCAGAGTGACTGCGTCGCGCGCCAGGCTTCGAAGCCGCCCTGGAGGCTGTAGACTTCTTGGAAGCCTCGCTGGAGCAGGAAGGCTGCGCCTCCGCGGCTGGAGTTGCCGTGGTAGCAGACGACCACCACGCAGCGATCGGGGGACAACCCCGACAGGACCGACTCGACATTGGCATCGGTCAGGTGCGTGGCTCCTTCGATGTGTCCGGCCGCGAACGACGCCGGATCACGAATGTCCAAGAACGTGGCCTCGCCGCTCTGTTGCAGCTCGCGCGCTCGCTCGACGTCGATTTCGGGTACGGGATTCATCGGTTCCTCCTGGTCACGGCTTCAGGCGGAGGCGCATACCAGCCCGTCGACACGAGAGTCACCTCGCATCGACGCGGCAATGTGATCGGCCTGTCCGCGCTCTGGTCTAGAGCGACCAGCCTTCGCGGTACTCATTTTGGATCAAGGCTTGAGCCTTGTCCGAGCCCTTCACCTTCAACGTCTTCGGGTCCCACTCGATGGGCGTTCCGGCACGGTAGGCCACGGTTCCCAGGAGTACGGTCTCGGTCAGAGGTCCCGAGTAGCCGAAGTGGCAGAGCGTCGGTGAGCCGGTCTTGCAGGCCTCGATCCATTCCCGGTGGTGGCCGATGGACTGCGGAATGGTCTGCTCGGGCGGCTGGAAGTCCTGGAACTTCTCCTCGGGGAAGAGCCGGTACTGGTTGTAGTCGCAGAGCATGTGTCCCTTGTCGCCGATGAAGAGCACACCGTCACCCCACTGCGGCAGGCCGAGCTCCTCGAAGGCCTCAGGCCGGCGGCCAGCGTCGTGCCAGCCTAGCTTCACCGGCGGGCGATCTCCTTGACCCGGGAAGCTCCAACTGACGCTCAGCGCATTGGGGCAGCCCTCGGGATGGACGGGCGGGCCTTCGGCCTCGACCTTGTGCGGGTAGTCGAGATCGAGCGCCCAAAAGATCACATCGATGTAGTGGCAGCCCATGTCGGCGAGGGTTCCGCCGCCGAAGTCCCAGTGCTTTCGCCAGTTGGCCGGCAGGTAGGAAGGATGGTAGGGGCGCTCTTTGGCCGGGCCGAGCCAGAGGTCCCAGTGGATGTGCTTCGGCACGGGCGGATTGCCTTGACCCCTTCGACCGTCCGCCCAGCCCTTGCCGACCCAGGCATGGGCCTCGGTGACGTTACCGATCGCGCCCGAGCGGATGACCTCGACCACGCGGCGATAGTTGTCGCCGGCGTGGATCTGGGTGCCCATCTGCGTGGCGAGGCCAGTCTCCTTGGCGGCATTGGTGAGCTGGCGAGCTTCCCAGACGGTGTGCGTCAGAGGCTTCTCGCAGTAGACCGGACGGCCGGAGCGCAAGGCGCCCATCGCGGCCGGCGCGTGGGTATGGTCGGGCGTCGAAACGACGACCGCGTCGATCCCGTCCGAGTCGAGCAGCTTCCTGAAATCGTTGAAGACCTTCGCCTTCGGGAACTGCTCGTGAGCCGCGGCGAGGTAGTTGTCGTCGATGTCGCACAGGGCGACGATGTTCTCGTCGCGCACACCCGCGAGGTTGTCTCGGCCGCGATTGGCGACACCCACGATCGCCAAGTTGAGCTTCTCATTGGCCGAGCGCGGCAGGGAGTAGGCGGTTCGGGCTCCCACCCAGAATCCGACGCCGGCTCCGAGGGAAGTCTGCAGGAATTGACGGCGAGTCGATCGAGCCATCGTGGAGTCCTTTCGAGAGAAGCGTTTCAGGAGCGTTTGTCGGAGTCCCCACGCCCGGCATCGCCGAGCGGAGTGGGCAGGGGAGAAGGCTCCTCGCCTTCGTCCTCATCGGTCTCGGTCGCGTCTTCGACCTGACGGAGCTCGGGGCGCATCGACGCCTTGACCCAGAACTCCCAGGCGCGGTCGGAGGCGATCTCGAACAGAGTGCCTTCGGGGAAGTTGCCTTCCTCGTCGCAGCAGCCCGGCTCGGTCTGGGTCAAGAGCTCGAGCGCCTCGAAGATGCTCTCGACGGCGTAGACATGGAACCGTCCTTCGTCGCAGGCCTGCAACACGTCGTGGCGTAGCATCAGGTCCCCGACGTTCGCCGAAGGGATCAAGACGCCTTGCTCGCCCGTCAGTCCCATGTCGTGGCACACGTCGAAGAAGCCTTCGATCTTCTCGTTGACCGCGCCGATCGCCTGGATGTTGCCGAACTGGTCGATCGCCCCGGTCATGGCGAGCTGCTGATCGATCGGCACGCCGGTCAGCGCGCTGATCAGGCAGCAGATCTCGGCGCCCGAAGCCGAGTCGCCGTCGATACCGCCGTAGCTCTGCTCGAAGGCGATCGAGGCACTGAAAGCCAAGGGGTGGTCCGCGCTCAGGAGGTGCCTCAAGAGTCCGCCGAGGATGTAGAAGCCCTTGGTGTGGATGGCTCCCGAGAGCGCCGACTCGCGCTCGATGTTGATCACGCCCGAGGAGCCGGCACCGATCGTGGCGGTGATGCGCGAAGGGAAGCCATACGTCAGGTTGCCTGCCTGCATCACGGCGAGACCGTTGATCTGGCCGACGACCTTGCCGCGGGTCTGGACGCGGATCGTGCCCTGGGTGAGCAGCTCTCGGAAGCGGCGCGACGGCAGGTCCGCTCGCGACTTGCCGCGCTGGACCGCGAGACGCACGTCGTCGCCGCGGACCTGCGAGTCCGCGCGCATCAAGGCGAGGTGATTCGCCTCGCGGGCGATGTCCGAGACGCGGCCGAAGCGCGCGGTGAGGCGCTCAGGACGCGCGGCGATGCGCGAGGAGTGCTCGAGCAGGGCCGCGACCGCGCCGCGATCGAAGGCGAGCATCGACTCGTCGTGCGCGATGCGAGCGATGACGCCGGCGTAGCGCCGGATGTTCTCGGCTGTGCGCGGAATCACGGTGTCGAAGTCGACGAGCACCTTGAAGAGATTCGTGAAGTCGCGCTCATACTGGTCGAGCAGGTAGAAGAGGTCTGCCTCGCCGACGAGGATGACTTTCACGTCGAGCGAGATGGGCTCGGGCTTGATCGACTGGCCGAGCATGAAGTAGGGGATCTCGGGCGGGACGATCTCGAGCCGGCCGGTGCGCAGCGTCCGGAGCAGGGCCTGCCAGGCTGCGGGCTCGGAGAGCACGTCCTTCGCTTCCAAGATCAGAAAGCCGCCATCGGCGCGGAGTAGGGAGCCGGCACGGATCATCCGGTGGTCGGAGTGACCGCTTCCGCCTGGAGTGAAGGCTCGGTCGACGAAGCCGAACAAGTTCGTCAGCGTCGGCAGCGTCTCGATCACCACGGGACACGACTCGCCGGACTCGTGCTCGCGCACGAGGTTCACCTCATAGAGCGCCAGGAAGCTCTCGGCCTCGCCGAGATGGGGCAGGCGGTGCTCGACGAAGTCGTCGATCAGCTCATCAAGGAACCGGGCGACCTTCTCGTCGGGGAGCTCCTCCCGAAGCCCGCGGAGAGACTCCTTCAGCATCACCCGGGTCTCGCCCTCGAAGAGCTGACGAACCTTGTCCTCGTGGACGCGCCGGACGCGGTTGACCTCGATCGCCACCGACTCGAGCTGGTTTTGGTAGGTCTCGCGATTCTTCAGGAAGTGGTCCCAATCCTCCTTGGGAATCTTGCCTTGCTGGACGAGCTGCTCGTACTCCTCAGGGGCGATCGGCTCGCCCTCGACCTTGGGCGCGATCATCGAGTGGACGACCTTGCCGGCCTGCACGTTGACCAAGGCGAGGCCGGCTTTCTCGAGCGAGGCGGTGAAGGGGCCCGAGATCTTGTCGATCTCTTGCTGGGTCTGACGTTCGAGCGCCTTCTGCCGCTGTCGCATCGCGTCGCTCTGGAGCGCCATTGCCAGATCGGTGCTGACGAAGCGGGCGAACTGCTCCATGCGGCTGCGGAAGAGCCGGCCCTTGCCACGCGGCAGGTTCAGGAGGAGAGGGCGGTCGGGCTGCTTGAAGTTGTGGACGTAGCAGCGATCCCAAGTGCGCGCACAGGCCATCGGCAGCTCTTGGAGCAGGCGGTGGACGAGGGTCATCCGCCCCGTGCCCGTCAGGCCGCGGACGAAGATGTTCTGACCGGGGGCACGCGTGAGCAGTCCGAACTTCAGCGCTTCGACCGCCTCGTTCTGTCCGATGACGCCGGACTCGGGCTCGACCTCCTTGGTCGACTCGAAGTCGAACACCGCAGGATCACAGCGCCAGCGCAGCTCGTGGGTGGGGATGGGCTTGGGTCCGCGACGCGGCAGCGTCGACTCCGACTCGGAACCGTTCGAGGCCATGAGGGCCCTCCTTTCGGCCGCCAATCGTGCCCCATCCGCTCGGCCGAGGCAAGGGCGTCGAATCGGCTGGAGACAGAACCCTTCATGGGCGGACTCGTCGGCCGTCGAGCGATGGCACACGAAGTAAGTGGCTGCCGAGGGAATGAGTATTCGATCATGCCTTCGGGCGCGCGGCGGAAGGGGCACTCGGAGTCGGCTCCCTGAAAAGTTCTCGGATTATTCGATTGGGATTCGTCGGTGCTTCGCGATCTCGCCTTCAGTGAGCCAATGTCTCGAATGGGAACCTCGGGGTCCTTTGGACGGCGACCCGGTCTGACGACGGGGACGGCCCTCCGGTCCGAGAATCTGAAACCCACTCCTCCTCACAATTCCTGAAGCTGCCGGCCGGCTACGCGCCAGGCTGCTTCGTTTATCGCCGAGCGCCGAGTCGCGGGTGCGTCCGTGGACGATCCGCCGGCCGCTCGGTGATTCGAAGTCCTGCTCGCTCGGACCGTGACGTCCTGAGCGTTTGCGGAGCCGGTCTGCCCATAGAGCTGTGTCGACGCGACCCACTCTCGCGATTCGCCGTGCTCCAAGGGGGCTGCCCCCGGGGCGCGGGTGCTCCGGATCGCGAGCTTCGGTGCCGAGCCGGCGCAATCATCGCACCCGTGTGTCGGGGAGTGACGACGTCCTCTCTTCTCCGGGAGGCTCGTCGTCGCTCTCCGTCCCTTGTTTCCGACTTTCCTTGCTAGGAGTGTTCCCAGATGTCCAAGTCCTCAGTGCTCTTCTGCCTCCCGATCGTCGCCTTGCTGCTCGCGGTCCCGGCCGCGGCGCAGACCAACCTCCACGAGTATCACAACGGCGTGGATTACTTCTTCGGCAATGGCACGATCCCGAGCAACACGACGACCTACACCCGCTCGTTCGGATCCGCCACCAGCATGGGCAACTTCTCCGGTGCCAATGAGAATGCGGTGCACGGCCTCGGCGTTCAGCAGGACGGCTTCCAGGCCTGGAACGGACAGGCGGGTCTCACGCCCTCGATCGTCCAGCCGATCGGCTTCAGCCTGATGCAGTTCCGCCGCGGCGGCAACTTCTCCCAGAACACCGGAACGGTCGTCGCTTCGGCAGCCTGGGCCACCTCGCTGCCTTGCAATGCGCCCTGGTTCTGGATCGTGACCTTCACGTGGGGAACCACGTTCACCCAGACGTCGACGTTGTCTGGTGCCTCGCAGAACTTCGCATTCTCGATGCGCGGTGAGACGAACCAGACGGTCGGCAACCAGAACTACTGGACCGGCTCGGGTAACGAGCGAAACATCAACACCGGCGGTCTCTCCTTCATCGAGGACACCGTCGCCAACGTGGCCGGCCAGCTCATCGGAGCCCAGGAGTGGAGCCACAGCTACTTCCAGGTCGATGCGTTTCAGCGCACGAACCGTGATCCCTCGGGTGCGACCTCGGGCTCATTCGGCTTCGACACGGCCTCGGTCGGTACCGGTGGTCTCCACACGCGCTCGGCCAACTCGATCATGAACCCGGGCGCCCCAGCGGATGCTCAGGCGATTCGTCACGTGGCTGCCCAGCAGGCCGGTACGGGTAACGAGGTCGTGCTCAGCTTGCTCGCCGCCCAGCCGTTCGGTGGTGGTCTGACCGCGGACGCCTCGGGAACGTTCACGCTGCCCGCTGGCGACGGTCGTACGACCAACCTCGTCGCCGACCCGATCCTCACCAACCTGGGGCTCAGCCTCTCGACCGTCCTGACCACGGGCGGCAGCCTCGCTCCCCTCACCGGTGACGTCGGTGTGTCGGGTGTCGCTCAGACGATCCCGCTGGATCTGTCCCTGGTCAACGTCGCGCCGGCGCTGCAGCCTCTGTGCGTCTCGGTGCAGTCGATCAGCATCAGCATCAGCCTCTTCCCGCCGTCCTTCTGCCTGGTCTTCAGCAGCTTCGCTTTCTACATCGATTGAGAATCGTCGGACCGGGCGACACACGGGAGACGTCCGGTTCGAGAGCCCTCCCGCGTTCGGCGGGAGGGCTCGTCTCGATCCGGCGGGTCAGTTCTCCGAGATGACGAAGGTACTGTCGTCGACCTGGTATGGCTCGATGGACCACACGCGATTCTCGATCAGGCCGGTCGCGTCGTGCATCGACTGCGACGAGAAGGGCAGAGTCAGGTTTCCGACCTGGCGGAAGTCACCTTGCTCCACGCGAAGGGTCATCGTCTGGATGCCCGCGGCGATGATGCCTTGATCGATGTGCACGATCCGTCCCGAGTCCTGGCTGACATAGAACTTCGAAGCCGGCAGGTGGGCGGGCTTCCCTTCGATCACGAAGACCGCCTCACCGTCGACCTCGGTCGACTCGCGCAGCTCGAGCTTCTCGAAGAGCGCGTTCCAGTCGCACGTGGCGAGGAGCAGGATGTTCTCGGCGAAGGCGGCCTCGCGCTCCACCCCTAGCAGCTTCTCGACCGGGCGACCCGGCTGCCGGCTCCAGACGTCTTCACCGTCGAAGCACGTCTCCATCCGTCCGAACTTGCCGAAGTCGGCCACACGCCGGAAGCGCTGATCCGTGCTGACGATCATCTCGAAGTCGCCGGACGCACCCTGGTGCTTCATGTGAGTTCGACCGATGATCCGGTAGGCGCTCGCATCGGCTTCTCCGAAGCCCTTCTTCGCCAGGGCGAGGACCTCTTCGAGGGAGATCCCGACGTCGGGGCCGCTGTCTGCGGACGCACGCTTGGCCTTCATCTCCATGCCGGCCTGATGCACGGTCAGCTCGGGTACCTGGCCGTCGACCGCCTCGGCAAAGCTCAGCTCGATCGTGTCGGTCAGCTCGAACACCCAGTGTCCCGCATCGTTCGGCCAGTGCATCTTGAAGTTCGTCTGGCCGGGGATGTCGATCGCCAGCTTGCCACCGTCGATGTTGACCGTGACGTTGGCCTTGAGCGCCTCGAGGTAGTAGTCGCCGAGATACGGTTGGAGCTGCTCCTCCGGCCACGCTGCGACAACTGGCTTCGGCTCTTCGAGCAGGCTGCTGAGCACGATCTCGATCGAGCCCTGCTGCAGAGCGGCACCCGTGACGTTGGCCAGGAGCACGTACCCGAGATCCTCCTCGGGCACCAGCGTCACCTGGGCGGCAAAGCCGTCGATGTTACCGCCGTGCTCGACGATGTTCCGGTCCTTCCACTGCCTCAGCATCCAGCCGAGACCGTAGCCGACGCCCGGTCCCATGATCACCTGCGGTGCGCGCATCTCGTCGAAGCGCTCGGCGGCGAGGAGGCGCTGGCCCGCGTACTCACCCTTGGCGAGCTGGAAGCGGATCCAGTGGGTCATGTCGAGCACGCTCGAGTTGATGGCGCCGGCGGGCGCGCAGCTCGAGATCGGGCGCACTCTCTTGGCGAGATGCCGCTCGAGCATGGGGTCCCACTGATAGCCCTTGCTGGCCATCGGGTTGTTCGTGAGCAGCTCGGTCGAGGTGCCCGAATGCTCCATGCCGAGTGGACC
>JAVJTD010000295.1:0-2059 GCA_040219065.1 Planctomycetota bacterium | reverse complement strand
CACTCCGCGGCGACGGCGTCTCGGCTGAAGGGAATGTCCGCCGGCGTGAAGATCCCTGACTGCGCGTAGTGGATGTCCGCGTTGTCGGCGAAGGGCAGATTGCCGACGCAGCCTGACATCACGACGTAGCAGTGGTTCTCGATCGCCCGGGCCTGAGCGCAGTGACGCACGCGGAGGTAGGCGTAGCGCTCATCGGTGTTGAACGGCACGAAGAGGATCTGCGCCCCCTTGCGCGCGGCGATGCGGGACAGCTCGGGAAACTCGATGTCGTAGCAGATCTGGATGGCGATCTTGCCGCGGTCGGTCGTGAAGACCTTCATCCGATCACCGGGATGGACGCCCCACCACTTGCGCTCCGATGGCGTGGTGTGGAGCTTGTACTGGCGCTCGAGCGTACCGTTCCGCCGGAACAGGTAGGAGACGTTGTAGAGGATGTCGTTCTCGAGCAGGAACTGGCTGCCGCCGATGATGTTGACGTTGTACTTCACCGCCAGCTCGGTGAAGAGCTCGAGGTACTGCGGCGTGTACTCGGCGAGCCGGCGCGCGGCTTCTGAGGGTCTCTTGCTCTCGATGAAGGACAAGAGCTGCGTCGTGAACAGCTCGGGGAACACCACGAAGTCGCTGTTGTAGTCACCGGCCACATCGACGAAGTACTGGCACTGCTTTTCGAAGTCCTCGAAGTCGTCGATGGCGCGCATCTGGTATTGCACCACGCAAATGCGGACCATCTGCACGGCGTGCAAACGTCTCGACTCGTCGGCCTGATAGGCGAGGTTGACCCATTCGAGGAAGGTGGCGTAACCCCGCGACTCCTTGTCGCTGGGCAGGTAGTTCGGAATCAGTCGGCGAAGCTGGAAGCCGTTGGCGACCTGCGCGGTGAGCACCGGATCGTAGAGCGCCTTCTGCATGACCTTCTCGACGTACTCGTCGGCGGTGAGCTGATCCGCCTGACGATGGTAGCCGGGAATGCGACCGCCGATGACGATGCGCTGGAGGTTGTGACTCCGCGCGATCTCCTTGCGGGCATCGTAGAGACGGCGCGAGAGGCGCATGCCGCGGTACTCGGGATCGACCATGATCTCGATCCCGTACATCGTGTCCCCATCGTTGTCGTGGTTCCGGATGTACCCGCCGTCGGACACGGCCCGCCAATCATGCCAGTCGCTGTAGAGATCGAAGTCGAGGATCAGGCTGCTGCTCGAGGCGACGATCTTGCCCTCGTAGGTGATGCAGAGCTGACCTTCGGGGAACAGAGAGACCTGGCTCTCGATCTGCTCTCGGCTCCATGTGGTCATGCCGGGGAAGCAGCGCGCCTGGAGATCCACCAGGTCGTCGAAGTCGTCGAGGGTGAGCTGACGGAGCTCGATCCGGTTCTCGAATTCCTTGAGTTCGATCTTCTGCACGGTCGGGTCGCTTTCTCGTGTTTCTGGGGATGGAGGCGTTGGGGTCTCAGGACGTCGCCGCTCGGAACAACTGGCCCGCGTGCAGGCTGTCGCACAGCTCGCGATACACGCTCTCGAGCTTGGCCCGATCGGGCTCCGGGCCGAGAGCACCGGCCAGACGAGTCGCCAGCGTCCCCGATCGAAGCAGCGTATTCAACGTCTCTCGTTGAGCCGCCACGTCCGGGTCGACATCCTGATGCCGATCGAAGAGCTCTCGCCAGAGCTCGCCGGCCGTCTTCGCCGCCGATCCCGGCATCAGGGCCGAAGCGTAGCTCGAATCGAGGCGAGCGTCTTCCCCGTCGTCGATGCAGCGCTCGAGCTGCTCGGCGAGCACCTCGGTCGACCACACGTTCCAGGCCGGGACCTGATCCTCCGATGTCAGTGTCTTCAAGACGGCGATGATCAAGCTGGCCAAGGCCAGATCGGCGGCGGGGCACTCCTGGATGTCGAGGATCCGGATCTCGATGGCACCGCGCTCGAAGCGCGCGATCGCGCCGCGGGCGTTCGCCCACTCGTGTCGCAGCGTGCCCTCGAGATCCGGATCCTCGACATCCAGGAGTGCCCCGCCGCCGATCTGGCCTTGGCCAGCTTGATCATCGCCGTCTTGAAGACACTGA
>JAVJTD010000430.1:0-57815 GCA_040219065.1 Planctomycetota bacterium | reverse complement strand
ACCGGTCGCGGGCGGCGGGCCTCTCCATCTCGACGGCATCCTGATGGCGCATCACCGGGGCGTGCAGGGTGGGACGGCTCCATCGAGAGGCGAGCCCACAGAGCGCGCCATCCGCATCGGCGAGCTGGCCCACCCGAGCCGGTGGATCGCGGTACTCGAGCGGGACGGTCACCAAGTGCCGCTCTGCTCGGCTATCCAGTGGGCCGCAAAGCACGTCTGCATGGAGACGATGGTGAGCCGCAGGGACGCGGAGGATGTCGAGCTGCTGGGGCGCCCGGTCAACAGGGCGCAGGGGCCTGACCGCGACAAGATGCTCCCGGTCCCATTGATCGCCGCCCCCCATGCCTTCTGGTACCTGGTCGGTCACCGTAGGGAGGTGAAGAAGTTGCTTCGAAGCGTCACGCACCTCGGATCGCACCGGCGCCAGGGTTACGGGGTGGTCCGCTCGTGGGACGTCGAGGCGCTCGAAGACCCGAAGGGTCGATGGTCCTGGACGCTGGATGGCGAGGCCGTCCGGCACCTCCCGTCCGAATGGTGCGAGACCGCGGAACGCCGGGACGTCGGTTGCGTCGAGCCCCCCTACTGGCTGCACTCCAGGCATGTCGACCGGGTCCCGGCCGGTACGATCTGCACGGTCGACCCGGAGATCGAGCGTGCCGCTCATTCGATCGCACAGACTGACGTCTGAGGATCTGGCCGCGTGGGAGGAGGCGTCTCGCGGCGACCTCCTCCACGCCGCGTCCCTCGGACCTAAGATCGAGCGCGCGATGGACGAGCTCGAGCGGTTCGTGGCCGACGGGCCGTGTTACGTGTCGGTCTCGTGGGGAAAGGATTCGGTGGTTGTGGCGGATCTGGCGATGCGGGCCGGCGTCCACGCTCCGCTCGTCTGGGTCCGGACCGATCCGATTGCCAACCCGGAGTGTCTGCCCGTGAGGGATGCGTTCCTCGCTCTGCACCCGGGCGCGCGATACCACGAGATCCGAGTCGAGTTCGACAGGTACGAGCGAGGCGCAGCGGCCTCCGGCGGGTTCACGTTGGCGGCTGAGATGGTAGGGGCCTCGCGTTACGTGACAGGAATCCGCAGCGACGAGAGCAACGATCGCGCGAGAAGGCATCGCATCTGGGGTCACTCCTCCCCTGGCACCTGCGCACCCATATCGCTCTGGTCCGCTCTGGACGTGTTCGCCTATTTGGCGCTCTACGACCTTCCGATCGCGGCCGTCTACGCCATGACGATGGGGGGACGTTTGAGCCGTGAGCGACTCCGCGTCTCCGCGCTCATGACTCAGCGCGGAGACGGGATGGGAAAGCGCGACTGGGAGGAGCGCTACTTTTCGGATGTCCGAGCCCAACTCGAGCGCGATCCGTAGAGTGCCAGCCTAGCCGAGGATTGCCCGGCTGAGCATCTGGGGCCGCGTTGCCCGGGCTGGCGCGGGCGCGGAAAGTGCGACGATACGAGGGCCGAGAGCGGTCGTCAATCCCCCGTCTCGAGCGCCCGGTCGATCGCGGCGATCGCCTCGTCCACCTCGACTCGGCGCCGCTCCCGCTTGAGCGCGGCCCTCAGCTCGCGCTCCACGTACTCGGTGAGCTGCTCGCCCCGCATGGCGCAGATGATTTTGAGCGCCTGATGGATCTCGGCGGAGCAGCGGAGCTGGCGATGTGGGCCGGGCATTAGCGCCACCTCGAAGCTTCGTAGTGGGCGCGCTTCTGGCGGACCAGCTCCATGTGGAGCATGAGGGCACGGCGTCCTCGAATCGTGTCATGCCGATACGATGGACCCCAGCGCTCCGGAGGTCCATCACCCTCTAGGGTGTGCCTCTTGGCGCGCTCGGCGATACGCTCTAGCCTCCCTAGCCATGCTCTGTAGCCACTCATCGCGCACCGCCTTCCTGCGCCCGGCGGTAGGCTTCGCCGCGCCGCCACGCCTCCTCGTCCTGCGCGCGCTGCTCGCGGAGCGCGTCGAGACGCGCGGCCTCGTCGTCGCGCTCGGCCTCGATCTCCGTCTGATCGAGCCAGCCCTCATCCCCGCAGTCAGTCATGACCTGCCCGTCCGATCGGACGATGCGACGGTCGGAGTATCCGCCCTGGCTCGCGCAGCCGTCCTGGTGTCGCTCGAGGCAGCGGATGGCTCCGCTAAGGGTCCGGTGAGCGTGGTCGCAAGATCCGCCAACTGATCCGGTCGTGGTGTAGGTCGTCGTCATGATTCGTCTCCTCGATCCGTCGTCCTGTCGCGCTCGGCTCCGTGCCTCGCGTCGACATGAGTATAATAGACTAATCGACACGATAAGTCCAGCGGGGAATCGAAAAAAAACGGGCGCCCGGATCATCCCGATCCAGACACCCGCTCTCTCTCGCGAGGAGTCTCGTCAGTGCGCCGGTTTCCTCGGCGCGGTGTGGGTCAGTTCTGATGCTGTCGAGTGGAAGAAGCCCCGGGGCGACAGGATTCGAACCTGCATCTTCGATCAGCGCCGCGCGGCTTTTAGATCGCTGACTTACCGGTTAGCCGACGCCCGGGACGCTGGATTCTAGCGCGCCGCCGCCGTCTCGACCACGTCGCGCAGGATCTCACTCGAGCGCAGCGCGACCGACTTTTCCGTTTCGTCCATGGCCGCATCCGCCTCGACGTAGGCGTCGTGCCGATCCGTCACGATGCGGACCAGGTCCCGGATCTCACTCGCCGGGATGGTGCCGGGCGCGCCGCAACCGCAGATCGCGAGCGCGGCCGCGAGGATCAGCCCGGCGAGGAAAACGAGCCGGAGCCTGGCGAACCCCCCGGCGCCACGCGCCTCGCTCTCACCAGGCCCCGAACTCAGATTCAGCGCGGTCTCGCGCAGGGCCGCGAGCGCCGTGTGGAACCCGGCCGCGATGATGTGATCGAGCAGCGCCCAGCCAGCTTGGTTCGCCTCGATCGCGCGCTTGGCCCCGAGCGCTCGCAACTGCGCGCGCAGCTCCTCGAGCATCGCCTCGTTCTGCCGGGCGATCGCCGTCTCGAGGTCGCGCGTGATCTCCTGGCCGTACCGTTCGAGATCCTCGGCCGAGCCCTCGAGGAACTGGGCCAACTGCCCCCGGATGTTCGCGCCGATCTGCTGTCCGATGTTGCTCACGCGTTCGTCTCCCGTGTCCGTCCCTTACCGAAGTCCGCCACGCCCTGTCCGATCAGGTAGGCGACCGCGACGGCCACGATCTCACGGCGCGTGTCCTCGCCCAAATCCAGGCCGAGCCACCGGTCGAGGATCAGGAGGCTGACGACGCTGAAAAACGCCGTCAGCTTCTTGGAGAACGTCAGTTCGCGGCCGTGCAATTGGAGCACCGGACCACCGCTTCCCAGATGCTAGCGCCAGCGTACAGGACCTTGATCTTGCGCTCCTTTCCACACTGGGGCCTCAGCACGATGGACCACGGCTCTTTCGGGATGGTCGTCTCGATGCCCAGGTCCTCCCAATCGGGATCCCCGATGTCGCGCTCCTGGAGCGTGATGCCCAGGCCCGGGCAGGTGTGGTTGGTAAAGTCGGTCGTGAGCGTGAACTCACAGCGCCTCGCGTCCTCCTCGGGGCAGTCGGGCGGGTGGTTGCACTTGCCAGCGACCGGGTTGCCGATCGAGATGTCGTGGTTGGGCGCGCAGGCGGGCCAGGAATGACCCGGCATCAAACCGGACGACACGATCAAGGCGGTGCATTGGCAATCGTCGAGTTCGGGCATGGTCACTTCTCCTGGAGTTTGTGTGTCAACTGGGTGAGCTGTATGGACAGATTCTGAAGCTCTGACGCCACCGTTCGGTCGATCCGATCCATTCTATCGGCGATCCGGTCGATCGACTTTCGGATCTCGCCAATCTGCTCCTGCCGGACCTTCTCCCATTGGTCGAATCGGCGGGCCACGACGTCCTCGGCGATGTCCTTCATGTCGTTGTGGAGACTCGGGATCGCGAAGTTGATGTGGAACGTCATGGCGAGCCCGAGCGTCGACACCACCATCAGGACGTACTTAGTCCACTCGCTCGAACTCACCTTCTCGCCGGACACGCTGCCCCCTCGTTTCGCGTCGTCACGGCTCGACCCGTCTTGATTCAGGGTCGCACGAACGGCCGCTTTGTTACGGGGTTTTTTGACCGACGCGGCGAGGATGAGGCTGCGGATCGGCGAGGGACAGTGCCTGAGGATGTGCAATTGGTTGCCGCCCTTCCGTTTCCGATCAGCTCGGGTTGAGGGCGTAGACGATGAGAATCTTTGCCGTCCAGGTCGACGCGTTGAAGTTGGTCATGACGTTCAGGTTGGTCGCGTCGAGCGAGCATCCGACCGCGCCGACTCCCGCGATCGTGACGGGCACGGGATAGCGGTTCGAGCTCGCATCGACTGCCGAGCCGACGAACTCGACCGGCTCGGTCAGCTTAAGATTGCTGATGCCGTGCGCCACGTTCTTGGTCGTGTTGTTCGGCAGGGCGCCGACGTCGATGAGCTTACTGTACCGGCCCTCGCCATTGATCCGGCCGAGCAACGGATACTGAGTAGTCGACCAGATGGGCTTGAGCGCCGCGAACGTCGGGACGGTGTAGTCGGTCGAGAAACTGAACCACTCGCCCACGTCCTTCCGGTAGCAGAGGCAGCCCTCGTAGGGCGCACGGAACTGCCAGCCGCCATACCAGAACGCCATCGTGTCCTCGTCCTGGAGCGCCCACGCGCCCGTGGGCGCGGGTCCGACCAGATAGACCTGGCCGACACTCGGCGCGCCGGGCGGCACGTTCTGTTTCGCCTCGGCCGCCAACACGATGCCCGGGTCCATGTAGTTGAGGACCTGATTGACCAGGTCCTCCCCTCCCACCCCACCGGGGTCCAGGAGCGTGAGGCCGAGCTTGGGAGTCGTTGCCATGGCGGTTCCTTTCTACGGCCTCTCGATCACGGCGAACTGGCCGTGGACTTCGCCGCGCGCCGAGGGCGCCTCCGAGACGGTGATCCACGTGTCGACCGCATAGGTGCGGGTCGTCGTGATGGGTGTGTCCGACAGGTTCGTCCCGCTCGTGATGTAGCCGCGGGCATTGAGGGGCTCGTGCGCGCCGCCCGCGTACTTCACCTCCGCCGGCACGCTCAGCCGCGCCGTCCAGGCTTCGGACGTGATGTTGTAACTGTGGTGCTGGGTCGTGGCCGAGCCCGAGATGCTGGTCCGGCCGCCCGCTACGTGGCAGTCGGAGAACGCGTTCATTGGGAAGTACGCCGAGTCGTAGATGGCGTTGCCGTTGGGATGCGACGCTCCCGCGCTCGACCAGCCGTCCGAGGTGATGACGTACCTCCGAAGCGCCGACTGATCATTGCCGAACCCGACGAAGATCTGATTCGAGAGCGTCATGGTCGCGACGCCGCGGTTGTAGGCGTCGAGGATGTCGAGGATGGCGGTCCACGTGTCCTCGTCGTATTTGTGCGACGAGCTCGATCCGGTCGTCGAGCCGAACCACACGACCGTTCCGGCCGTGCTGCCCTCACCGCACGGCGCATTGACCGACGCGGTCGGCCGGTTGGTCCGGCTGGTGAACGAGTCGCCCGCGTTGTACCGGGTGAAGGGCGTGGGCGCGGCGAGCGTCCCGCCCGAGTCGCCCGAGCAGTACGTTCCGGCCGCCCCGTGCGTGGAGGTCCCGTTCTCCTGGTGGTTCTGAATGAAGTTGGCACCGTTGGCCCACGAGTTTGCCGTCGGGTCGTACTTGAGGACAGCTTGAGACGTCGTGCCCCGCATGATGCCGAGGAACTTGGACGGGCCGAACGCGCCGGCCAGCAGGTAGCCGACCAGGTTGACCTGGCCGTTCCAGCCGGACGCGTCGAAGTCGGTCGTGATGGAGACGTTGTTCTCCGTGACCGAGAACCCGATCGACCCGGTCCCCGGGATGATGGCGGGCAGCGGGTAGACGGCACCGCCAGGCGATCGCGCCGAGCCCTTGGCCGTCACGATCCGCGTCGTGTCCAGCCCGATCAGCCCGTGCGGCTCGACCAGCGTGGTGGCGTTGGGCAGGGCGGCGACGAACTTGGCCGCCGAGAACATGGGCTCGCCGTCCCTCAGCCCCGTCAGCGCCCAGACGGTGCCGGGTTGATGCCGCGGGTGGACGGGCGTCCAGTCGGGGTTGTCGGGCAGCTCGTTCCAGACGCGGAAGTCGACCACGCTGAGGTCGGCATCGTGCGCGACCAGCCCGAGGAACGGGGCGAGGAACACCCACGCGCCGCCGAGCCGATAGGCCAGTGCATTCTCATCCTGCCCGGCCCAGTCGCCCGTCGGGGCCTCCCCGATGATCCAGACGTCGCCATCGGTCGGGGATCCGGGCGGGTCGTTCTGCTTCGCCTCCACGCCGATCATTCGGCCCGGATCGACCGACAGGAGCATGCCCGCGTTGAGCGCGTCCTCGGCTCGGTGCCCGCCCTCGGGCACGTAGAACAGCCTGAGCTTTGGAGTCAGCCCCATCAGATCGCCACCACCGTCAATTCATCCGTCGGAGCCCGCCCCGCTCTCGAATCCGTCCCGACCTGCCGGATGTCGATCACGATCGTGTTGCCCGCCACGATCCCGTCGGCCGTCTGCTGGGCCTTCGTGTAGAACGCTTGGAACGGGTAGGACTCATCCACCAGGTTGGTCGCCTGGCGAACCAGCTCGTCGCCCAGGAGCGTTCGCTTGTAGATCAGGACGTTCCAGCGCATGTTCGCCTCGCTCCGCAGCCCCGAGAACATCGGGTAGAACGGCACGCGGTGGAGCCACGAGACCGTGATGTTGCCGGTCGCCGGGTCCGTCACGGCCTCGAGCTTCCAGACCGAATAGGCGAGGCGGGACTGGCCGGTCAGTTGGGCGGACCGGACGTCCATCTCGTCGATGTCGTACCCGTTCGTCACGCACGTGTACTCGAGCAGCGGGAACGTCGCGCCCATGGGTTCGCGGATCAATCCCGCTCCGCTCGCGCCGATCAAGACGACGCGATCACCGGCCACGTGCGAGCCCGTGTGCTGCTCGGTGTTGAGCCGGCCACGGCGCAGCCCCGAGAGCGTGTAGGTGCGATCACTCACGAGCGTGGCGGTCCGGACGTCGATGATCTCGTCGCCGATCAGGTACCGGTTCTCTCCCGCGCGCCACGCCTCGGTCGAGACGGAGACGGGCGTGCCGTTGTCCATCACGACCGTGAGGGTGCTGGCCTCATCCGGGTAGGCCGACTCCGCATCGCCCAGCACGTTCGTCGTGACGCCAACGGTCGAAAAATTGGAGAACTCGCCAACGCTCGTCCAGCTCGTCTCTCCGGACTCGCGGCGGAAGACCGAGCCCGACACCGGCACGGTCGCACCCGGCGCCGAGATGGCAAAGTGGATCAGGTGGAAGCCGTTCTGATACTCGGCCTCGAGGAACGCGGGCACGTCCAGCAGGGTCGCGACCGTGATGGGATAGTCGACGTCGTCGTCGAATCCCCCGCCCCCGCCCTCGCCCGTCTGGTCGAACGTGCTGGGGTCCTCCTGAACGGCCGTTAGCTCGAGCAGATGGTTAGCCCCCTCCTCGACCTGCTCGACCCGGTAGTTGAAACGCTCGTCGTCCTCCGGCACCGCCAGGAAAACCAAGTCGCTGGGACGCATGCCGATCATCGACGGCGGCAACGTGAACCGGACACCCGTCTCTGCCGCCACCCTGCCCCACAGGATCTTTTTCGCCAGGATCTCCGCGTCGGCCGGGTCGAGAGAGACCGGCAGGGTGATGCGCTGATTCACTTCGGTCTCGCCCGTCAGCCTCCGGACCGTCCGGCTGCCCTCCTGGTAGACGCGGGTCGCGTCCTGGAACTGGACCGTAATGGATCGGGGCACGCCCAGATTGTCCGGCTCGGCCACCTCGGCGGGCCGGGCGGCCGTGCCTGCTTCGCTGTCGGCCGCGGCGAGCAATTCGGGGTCGATCGTGATGCGATCGTCATTCAGGACCGCGCGGGAGGCGTACCAGACCTTCCCCGCAAACTCGAACTGTACGAGATCGTAGATCAGCAGCAGCCGCTTGATGATCGTGAGCGGCGCCTCGTCCGACTTCCAGAGGATGCCATCGATCTCCTGGTCGGTCACGAGCGAGACGTCGATGTCGTCCTCGATGAGGAACCCGTTGACGGTCGAGAGATAGACGAGCGTCTCGGCGAGCATCCGGTCCGAGTCCTCGACCACGATGGCCTCGATCCTCGGGACCCCGCCCCCGTACTTCGTGACCTTCAGGCGCTCGCACACCAGGTAGGCCCGGCCCCTGTATCCCGGCACGTTGCCCGCGCCGAGCGCCGCCTCGAGCACAGGGTCGGCGACCTGCACGTCCGTGCCCGTGTAGACCGTCAGGCTCTCGACCTTGCCGGCCACCTCGTTGGGCACGCCGGTCTGCTCGATCGTGACGTTGAAGCCAGGGCCTTCGTCGTTCGCGACGACGAATCCCCAGCCGCAGAAGATCACCTCATAGCTGGCGTCCTGATAGACGTTGAAGGCTCGAAACGTGCCGGTGTTGCCCGCCCCCGTGAAGCCCGTGACGGTGAAGTCGTAGCCCTGGCGGATCTCCGTCAGCTTGGTCCCGTCGACCGCGATGGGCGCGCGGAAGAACTTGCGCCAAGAATTCTCGGAGTTGTCCCAGATGTGGATGACGTCGATGTCCGACCCGTTCAACGTGATGGTGTCGGACGACTGGAAGACCTTCTCGCCGTTCGCGTAGATGCCGGGCACGTCCTCGATGGGAGTGCCGGGCGCGACGCACAGCTCGGCCGCCAGGTCGATGAACAGGTCGTGCCGTACGGCCACGCCGTTGTCGTACTCGGCCACCTCCTTGGTCAGCGGCCCGAGCGCAATGATGTTGCACGGCACCCGCACGCCCTTGCCCAGGCAAAAGAACTTGGGCCAACCCTCATCGTAGGACGGGGCTCGGAGCGCCGGCAGGCTGGGCGCCGAGACGTCGCCCTGGCCTTTGGCGAGCAGCGGGAATAGCAGCTGCTGGTCGACGATCGAACCGATGACCGCACCCACGACCCCGCCGACGCCCGGGATGAGCGCGTTGCCGAGGATTCCGAGTGTGATGCTAGCCATCAGCGCAGCCTGAACGTCGTGACGATTCGATTGCCCCAGAGCCCATCGAGGCTCGAGCGCGTCACGCCGGCGCGCGCGTCCACGTGGATCAGATCCACGCCCGAGGCGCTGACGATGCCGACGTGCTGGGCCAGCCCCCGGCGCCGCTTCCACATCGCCACGATGCTGCCCGGCCCGATCGTCTCACAGTCCGGGACCTGATCGAAACGGCGACGCAGCCCGCGAACCAGCCCGTCACTCTCGATGCGGCGCGAATAGCACCGCTCGTCCTCGCGCTCGGGCTCGATGGGCGCGCCGACGAGTTGGGCCGCGCAGAGCAGCAGGCCGACGCAGTCCAGCCCAACACCCGGCACGCGGCCCTGGTGATGATAAGGCGTCCCCACCATCGTCTCGGCCGCGAGCGCGAACAGGGTGTCGCGTGACAACACGACCGCCGCGCTCACAGGCCCAACAGCCCGCGCACCGAGCGATCAAGCCCGGGGACGTGAGGGTCGCCCTGGAAGTTGACGAGATTGTCGTACCGGTTCTTGCAGTGGCCCTCGAGGTCCTGGGTCCCGGTCTGCCAGTTGCCGATTCCCGCCCCCTTGTTGCAGCCCGACCAAATCTGAACGTTGTCGCCGATCGAGACTGGGAGTCCGGTCGGCTGGGCGAGCTCGAGCGTCTTCGCTCCCGTGCCGGTCGAGGTCTTGATCTCGTGCGTCGTGAACGCGTTGTCACTGCCCGAGGTGTTGAAGTACAGCTTGCCCCCGTCCCAGAAGCCATCGGAACGGTCCGTCGCGTCGACCGTGAAGGTGCGGCGGTCGACGATCGCGGTGATCTCGCACGTCTCGGTGAATCCCGAACTCGACGCGTTGCACTGACCGAATCCCTGGCTGAACAGCTCGACCGTGCAGAGCGGCCCGGTCGGTTTCGTGACCGGGATCTCGAGCGCCGCGACCAGCCCGGTCATCTCGAACTGGTACTCGTAGCCAGTACGGCGCGGAACTGAACGGATGATGTAATGATCGGTCCGGACCGGCCCTTGAAACGGCGTCCGGTAGTCGACGAGGAATTCCTCGACGCGCGCGCGGCGGAAGAGACCCAGCTTGATCCACGCGAGCGACACGCCCGCCGTGGTCGGTTGGATCGCGCCGCGGATCTCTCGCGTCTCGCCCTTCAGGTCCATCTCGGAGCGCCGGGCCGTCGCCTCGGGCGCGCCCGTCGGAAGGAACGTCTCGGGTGCATCATCCGGGTCGATCGTCAGCTCGATCTCACGCGGATGATCGGTGAGTCGAACCCGGCCGATGACGTTGCCGTTCGGCGTCCGGGCGGTGATGCGGTAGCAGCGCGCGAGAAAGTGCGTCTGCGTCTCGAGCGTCCCGTAGGCGGACGGCGTCAACCTCCCGAAGATCGGCACGGCTCACCTCCCGATCTGCCGGCTACGCCCGCGCTCGAACTCGAACGCCGGGATGTCGCGCGGCGACTCCCACTCGATCTCGGGCAATTCGGGCAGCTCGATCCGAAGCTCCCGGTACCACGCGACCGTTTTGTTCGGATGGTCGATCGCCTCGATGATCGCGTCCCTCGGCCCGTCCGGCAGGTAGGGGAGCATCTCGAGGATGGGGGCGGAGATGCGGCCCGACTGGATCAGGCTGACGGCGATCTGCGTCTTGAGCTGGTGCTCCCAGAACTCCAGCTCCATTTCACGGCGCCGCTCGTCCGTCAGATCGCCCAGCTCCGCCTTCAACGCTTTGGCATGCTGGAGGAACCGCGCGAACTCGCGCTCCGCGTCCGCGATGGTCCGGTCGAGCTCGTCCCTCCGGATCGACTTCCGGACCTGCTCGATCTGAGCGTCCCGGTCGGTCATCCGATCGGACGACTCCAGGACTCTCAGCTCGCCCTGGAGCGACGCCCTCTCGAGGTACCGCTCCCGCATGGTCGACCAGCGGGACGCCAGCTCCCGGAGCGACTGTTTGTACTGGCCGAACCGCGTCCCGCCCGCCTTCGCCGTGATGAAAGCGTCGATTTGAAGCTCTGAGTGGAACGGCTGATGGTCCTTCAGCAGCTCCTCGACCTCTTCGTACAGGCTCATCCGTCCTCCCGTCTACGGCTTCGCCACGGGGCGAAGCTGGTACTCGATGTCACCGCCCCAATTGTCCGGACTGACCGGTAGGGTTCGAAACGTGTCCAACACGTAGGACCGGAACTGCGTGGTCGGAGACCCGCCCGAGTCCTCGCCGCCGCACACGTAGCCCAGCTCCCCCTCCGAGTCGGTCGTGCCGCCGGCCCGCCGGATCGACTGGGGGTAGTCGAGCCTCGAAACCCACGTGCGGGTCGTCAAATCGAAGCTGTTGTTCGATGCCCGCGCCGCCTGATTGATGAAGAGGCTGCCGCCGATCACGTGCAGCCGGGACTCGAGCGCGAAGCTCGCGGCGTGATGGACTTGGTTGTCGCCGTACGGGTGGTCCGCCTCGCTCGCGTACGAGTCGGACGAGACCGTGTAGTTGCGCAGCTCGCCCGTCCCGACGCCGAATCCGCCCAGGCCCAGACCGACCAGGATCTTGCCCGCTTCGATCGACCCGGACACGCCGTGCGCGGCCGTCTCGGGCATGTTGTTCCGCGACGTCCAGGCGTCGCCGCTCTCGTCGTACCGGTCGACGTGCCGGTCGGCCGTGCCGTTCGTCAGCCCGCTGGAGAACAGGTAAGCGAGCCCGCCCTCGACGGCCGGCGGGGCGAACAGACAGTCGTTTCCCCGACCCGTCCGCACGGTCCACGCGTCCGTCGCGGCGGAGTAGCGATCGTGATCGCCCGACACGACCGTGCCATCCACGACGGACGTGCCGGCCGGCAAGACGAACGTCGAGGCCCACTCCTCATGGTCGCGCGTGAATGCCGCCGCGCTCTGCCAGGTCGAGAGGTTGGGGTCGTATCGGCGCAGAACGTCGCTGTCGTCCGTGATGCCGTGAAAGACGGCCAGGTAATCCCTCGGGTCGCCCTCTCCCGTGAAACACCAGACGCCCGGCAGGGTCGATCCGTCGAGCAGGCCGATGAGCGTGACGGAGTCGGGGACGAGCGTGGCGAGGGTCGTGCCGGACGCGTCCTTCAGGACCACGTCGGTCGAGTCGGTCGTCAGCACGACGATCAGGACGGGCCAGCCCGTGCCGAGCACCGTTCGAGCGTCCGGCAGCGTCACGCCGGCCGCGCCGGACGTGCCCTTGACAGTCCAGACCCGCGCGACCTCTGGCGAGATGCCGTAGCCCGTCAGGGTCTCGAGATAGAAGGCTCCCCCGTACCACGCCTCCGCCTGCGTCTTGCGCGCCCCCATCAGGAGACCTGCGCGTACCAGGACTTCGTCCCGATCGCGTCCGAGTAGCCTAGCACGACGGTCGCGGACCTCGACGGTGCCATCGTGGCCACCGCACTGCCGGCGGCATCGCGGATCGTGAGCGTCTGCGAGCCATCATTGCGCAGGAAGAAGTGGCAGCCGCCCGGCGCCAAGTACGTCTCATCGGGCAGGTTGATCGACAGGCCGCCGTCGGTCGGAGCGAAGCAGTGCAGCCTCCCCTGTAGCGCGTTGATCGAGACGTCCGCGCCGTTCATGTCGCCATGGTTCGGCGCGGCCCCGCCGTAATTGTAAGCCTCGTTGGCGTGCCGGGTGTCCAGGTCCTCGACCAGCGGGATGTCCGGGATGGTGCCGGAATCAAAATCCTCGATCCGGATGGGCAGTCCGCCATCCACCTCCTCGCCGAACCGAACGGGGGTGTGGAACTCGCACCCCGCAGTCACGACGACGCCGGCGTTGGGCGCGATCAGACTGGTGATCTCGCCGCTCGCGTAATTGACGGTGAAGTCGCTGACGAGCTCGATTCCATTGAGCGCGACCCGCACCGTCCCCTCGATCGGCTTCTGGAGGTTTCGGATGATCGTCGTGTTGCCGATCGTGTAGCGTTTCTGGAGCTGGAACACGGTCGTCGATCCGTCACCCGTCCCGATCGGCACGTCGGTCGGCGTGACGGCCGACTCGATGCCGGTCTGCCCGGTCGAGTAGTCCATCCAATCCTTGTACCGGAACCCGAACGTCGCGCCCTGGCAGATCATGTGGATGCGCTGGACGGCGAACAGGTCATCGACCGATTTGATGCCATACCGGGCGTTGTAGCGAGCCCGCCCGGCCGCGCCCCAGCGTTGCACCCGCTCCTCGACGCCCGAATCGAGCGTGGTGATCTGGGTCGAGTAGCCGCGCGAGAACTCCGAGCCGTAGCTGATGCCCTCGGGGAATACGACGTCCTCTTTGAAGCCCGACATCAGAACTGCCTCCGGATACCGCGGGCCGTGTCGGCAGCGATCTGAGCCTTGCTGCGGCGGAAGCTGTCCGCGTCCCGCGCGTTGATCTGCTGCGTGACCGTGACGGACACGGGCTCGCGTCGCCTCTCGCGAGGCGGCGCCTGCGTGGTCGCTCCCCCGCCCCGCCGCTGGCCGTCCCGATCCTCGCTCGCCTGGACGGCCGGCGGGGTCTCGAACCGGGCGGTCGAACCGCTCAAGTAATCAGGTTGGAAACTTGCCTCCATGAGGTGGTCACGGTGACCACCGTCCAGGACGCCACCCGCGGCGAACAGGTCAGCCACGACGCCGAGGTCACCGTTGGCCATGCGCCTCACGCTCAGCACCTGCTGGCGCTGCGTCATCCGGCCCTCGTCGTCCAGACTCCGGACCATCGCCTGGACGCCGCGCTCGCCGCCCCGGCCGGGATCGAGCGGGAAGATGCCTTCGGGCTTCGCCCCCTCGCCCACCAGTCCGATGTTGCCATTGGCCATCGGGAAGATGTGGGGGCTGGCGACGATCGTGTTGGGCCGGGCGAGCCCAGGATTGGGCGGAATCCCGCCCGTCGCGTACCGGACGGCCGGCGGGCGGGGGCTGTCGTCGACGGGGAACCGCAGCTCATGCCGCGCGAGGAACGGGTCCTGCGTGGGACGGTTCTGGCTCGGGATCGAGTAGTCCTCGCCGTCGTCCTTGCGCCTGAGCAGATCGTACAGCCCGAACCCCGTGCCGATGTCCGAGCCCAGCCCCTGGGTGAAGAAGTCGAAGAACCCGCCCGAGCCCTTGAGGCTGATGCTGCCGAGGTTGAACAGGTCGCCCAATCCCTCCAGGTCGAACGCGCCGAAGATGTCGCTGAACCCGCCCGAGGCGAACGGGATGACCCGCCCTCGAGGCCGGGCCGCCGGCGCCGCGGACCGGGCGGCCGGAGTGCTCGCGCCGGTCGAGACGCCACCCTTGGCGAACGGCAACGTGCCGCTCCCGCCGAGCAGCAGCGCGATGAGCGATAGTGGCAGGGCCGTCTTGGCGTTCTCCTCGTCCTGCTCGTTGCCCAGCAGCAGGCCGTACGCGCTGTAGCCGAGGCCGAGCGTGCCGGCCGTCTCGAGGATCGAGGGGCTTGCGAACTGGCCGGTCGAGAACCCGCCCGTCGCGAACGGTTGGACAGCAGGTGTCCGACGGTTGGACAGCAGGTGTCCAGCCATGTCGGGCGAGTCGAATCCGATCGCTCCGGGCCGTGCCCGGCCGACCGATCTGGACGGCACGCCACCCCGAGCGAACGGGATGACGCTCGACCTCTGGACCACGTAGCCGCTCGCCCCGCCGATCGCGCTGGCACCCGCGCCGAGCGCGTCCGAAGCTCCACCGGCCGCCTGCCCGGCCGCGAACGCCTGGACGGCCGCGGCGAATGCCGTGACGGCGAAACTGAACGTCCCCGTCCCGGTCGAGTAGGTCGCGGCCGAAGCGGTCAGCCCGGTCGACGCCGCGCCCATGGTCGTGGACGCCGCGCCCATCGTCGTGGCCGCCGCGCCCATGGCCGTCGCGGCCCCCTGGAGGGTCGCGGCCGTGGCGGCCTCGGCGCCCTGGTCGGCCGCGTCAGCCGCAGCCCTCCCGCCCGTACCGAGAAGGCCCTGGAGCCCCTGGCTGGCCGACGTGAGGGCTGAGGCGATACCCTCGCGGAGCGGCGCGATGACGAACTCCTCGAGCGCGATGCGCTCCAGCTCCTGGAGGAGCCGCTCGGTCGCCTCCCTGGAGTTGTCGATCTGCGTGATGATCTCGGCGAACGCGCGGGCTCCCGCGTCGCCCACGCCCTCAAAGATGCGGGAGAGCTGCTGCTGGGTCTGGAGCTGGTCGACCAGCTCGGCAGAGCGCTCGAGCGTCAGGTTGATCCGACGCCTCGCCTCGCCCTCGGATTCCAGCCCCTCCTCGATCCGTCGCGATGCCTCACGCTCGAGATCGCCGCGGAGGCGCGCCAATTCGATCTGCTTTTCGCGCTCGCGGCCAAACGTCTGGAGAACCGCGATCTCTCGGGCCACGCCCGCCTCGAACTCGCCCGACACCCGAAGCTCGGTGTCACGGCCCCGTGGCCGGCTCGGCCTGCCTTCCTGGCCGCGATCCAACCGGGCGAGCGCGACGGCCTGCTCCTCGTACGAGCGGGTCAGCGCGTCGACGCCCTCGAGATTGGCGGCGTTCGCCTCCGCTTCGATCCGGACGAGCGACGTGGCGATCTCGCGCGCCTGGCTGAGCGACAGCTCGGCCTCGCGGTTTCGCTCCAGTACCGCGGCGGTCTCGTCCGAGACGCGACGCTCGGTCGTGAGCCGCTCGAACTCCGTGTCGATCCGGCTGCGGGCTTGCCGCCTCTCCAGCTCGACGGCCAGCTCGCGGCGCTTGTCGATCAGCGCCTGGACCGATTCGATCTGACGGTCGATCTCCGCGCGCTGATCCTCGCTCGCGCCAATCGCCGCCTGCTGCGCGACCTCGTCGAGCAGCCGCTGCGCCGTCAGCGCCTCGAGCCCGCCCTTGGATCTGTCGAACGCGTCCGCCTGGAGCTGGAGCGCGTCGATCTCCGCCTGGAGCGAGGGGCCAAACTCCTCGAGACGGCGCCGGCCCTCCTCTCCCTCGCGCCGCACCCGCTGGCGCTCCTCGTCAGCCTGGATCGCCTCCTCGGTCAGCCGGATCTGCTCCTCGACCAGCCGGTTGAATTCCTCGAGCTCCTGGCCCTTGAGCCGCTCTTTGCTCGCGACCTGGTCGCGCTCTTGAATCACCTGGAGCCGGCGCTTCTCGGCGTCGGTCGTGGCCTCGATCAAAGCGCGCTGCTGCTCGAGGTCGCGGAGGAAGGCTTCGCCGGGGCGGAGCCGGCCTTCCCGCTCGGCGCGTTTACCCTCGAGTTCGCCTTCGAGCCCTTCGAGTTCCTGCCGCGCCTGCCGGATGCCGTCCTCTACCGCCTGGACCGCTTCCGTCTGGAGCTGCGACGCCACGTCCTCGAGGCTGACGCCAGCCAATCGCTGGCGCAGATCCGCGACCCGTTGCTCGGCGGCGCTCAGATCCCGATCGAGCCCGCGCGTGTCGATCGTCAAGTCCAGCGGACCACCGGCCGGGCCAGGGATCGTCCTGGCCGCCCGACGCTGCTTGTCCCGCAGCTCGGCAAGCTGCTTCTCCGCCTCTTCGAGATCGAGGACCACGGACGGGACGACGAACGACTCCCGGCCGAGCTTGTCTTGCAGGTCCCGAAGCTTGCCGATGAACTCCCGGTCGTCGAGCTTGCCGAAGTCCTCCCGGAAGTCCGCCGAGACTCCGCGCAGCTCCACGATGCGCTGCTGGAGCCCGGCGATCTGCTGCTCGACCTCGCCGACGCCCTCGGCGCGCTCGACCTCGACGCGAATCCGACCGAGCCTTTCCAGCCGTTCCTCGAGCGTCTTGGCCGAATCCGACACCTTGTCGACGTCGTCCGCGATGTCCTCGAGATCCGAGCCGAGGAAAGAGATGGCGGAGACGAGGATGCCCACCCCTGTCGCGATCAGAAGGAACGGATTCGAGATCGCGAACGCCCGGGTCGCCGCCATCGCGACATTCGCCCGGGTCGTGGCCCCAGTGAACAGGTCCGTCGTGACCGCAGCCACCCGCGCCTGCTGGACGTAGACGGCCAGCCCTTGCGCGGTCGAAAGGACGACGCGCGCCACGCCCACCCCGGCCACGTAGAGGAAAGCGTCACCGACCGCGTTCGCGACCTCGGCGACGGTCCGGCCTGCGTCGCTGGATTTCTGGTACGCGCCCTGGACGCCTGCGAGGATCGCGATCGCCTCAGCGCTGACGTCGATCACACCCTGGATCGACCCCTTGACACCCGAGTCGCCCGCCGCGACCGAAGCCGCCTGGAGCGAGTTCCGGAGCCGGGTCACGCTGGCCGCGAGCGTCTGGTTGGCCGCGTTGAACTCCCGGTCCAGCGCGGTCGCGTTGGCCGTCTCGGCAGCCTGCCGGCGGAGCGCCTCGGTTAAGAGATCCGACCGGTTGGCCAGCGGGCCGAGCACTTGGATGAGCCGCTCGCCCTCCAGCCCGATCGAGTCGATCGCCTGGGCGACGTCGCCGCTCTCACGCTTGATCCGGCCCAGCCCCCGGACGAACAGCTCGAGCCCGCGGGTCGCGCTCTGCGAGAACGTCTCGGCGAACTCCTGTCCCGAGACGCCCGCGATCGCAGCGACGCGCTCCAGCTCGTCACCCGATCCGCGCACCGCCTGATCGAGCGTCCGGAACGTCTTGCCGATGCTCGTTCCGCCCAGCTCGGCCTCGACGCCGACCGACTTGAGCGCCGCGCCGAGCGCCGCCGCCTGTCCGGACGTCACCCCGTAGATGGCGGACGCCTGCGCGACGCGCTGCGCGTTTGCCGCGATCTCCGACTCGGTCGCGGCGAAGTTGTTGCCCAGATCGACGATGACCGACGCGAGCGTCCCGACGGTCGAGACGCTCTCGCCCGTCACGTTGAGCAGCCGGGCCAGCGTCGTGGCCGCTTCCTCGCCCGCGAGGTTCGAGGCCGTGCCGAGCTTGCCGACCGTCGACGAGAACAGGGCGATGTTCTCCGACCCCTGGACACCGAGCTGCCCGGCCGCCTGGCCGATCTCGAACAATTCGTTCGTCGAGATGGCTCGGAGCTGGAAGCCCAGCCCCTCAATCTCATCGGAGAGGCCCTGGAGTTCCGCGCCCGCCAAGTTGGTCGTCTTGGCGATGCCGACCAGCCGGGTCTCCTGGCCGGCGATGTCGTCGAACGCGCCCCGCGCCGCCCGCACGGCCTGGAACCCAGCCGTGAGCGGCACGAACGCGAGCGCCAGCCCCGCGAGCGTCCGGGTCAGCCTCGAGGCCGTCCGGCCCTGCGCCTCGAACGCATCGTCGACGCGTCGGGCGCCAAGCGCAGCCCGTCCGCCCGTCCGGTCCACGTCCTCGAGCGCGCCCGCCACCTGGACGGCACTGCCGCGCCCCGAGTCGAGCGCGACGGCCGCGCGGGTCGTCGCGCCGGTCAGATCATCCATCACGACGACGGACGAGCGGGTATTGGAGAGCTGGTTGGCCAGGCCCTGCGCGCCCCGACCCACAGGCCCGTACGCCTGAGCGGCCCGTTCGAGCGACCGGTTCAGGCCCTGGGCCGTCTGGGACTGGATCTCGAACGAACGGGTCAGACGCGCTGATTGGTCCTCAGTGCGCTTTGCCGATCGCTCGAGCGCGTCGAGGCGCTTCGCCCCCGTCTCCGCTTGGGTCGAGCTGATTCTGAGTTCGAGTTCCGCGAGATCCATGGTGCTTCAGGAACTCCGAATCCAAACGAGCGATGAGGTCGATCTGCCAGGGCGAGAGCCGCAGGCCGTGCAGCCGGGCGAACGCCTCGATCTCCAAGTATCCGATCGGCTCGGGCGCGCTCCAACCCATGCGCCGCCGCCCGCTGAGTCGGCAGAACATCTCCCAGACGTGCTGGAGCCCGTCGGGCGGCTCCCAGTGCTGGCGATGCTGAGCGAGAAACTCATCGGGGTCGACCTTCTTGGTTTTGGCGACCTGGCGGAGCACGGCCTCGAGCGATGCGTCGAACCCGTCCCCCGCCTCCGGTCCACCAGCCCGGCCCTGGAATTGGAATTCTTCCTGGGCGAATCCGATCAGCTCTTCGGCAAGTTTCCCAGCAAGGCCCCCCGGTCATTGATGGCCGCGTCGACCTGCTCGTAGATCCAAGGGAATCGATCGAAGAGACTGCGGACGTTCAGGAGATTGCACTCGGGGCACTCGCCTTCGAGCTCGATCTGCCAGTCCGAGACGGCGCGCGCGAGGATCTCGCGAGCCTTCCCCTCGATCTCGGCAGCCTTGGGCGCCTGCACGCCTCCCCGGCCGCGCCGCTCCGTCGCCCGGTCGATCACGGCATACCGGGCCTTCTGGTACTGCTGCGAATCCGCCCCGTAGGCACGGATCCATTGCGGCTGGCCTTCCGTGTCGAGGATCGGATCGCCCGTGACCGGGTGGACGAGCTCCACGGTGATCCCCGTTTCGGCAGCCGCGCGGGTGTCAAGAAAAGAGAGATCCATCAGTCCTCCAGTATTGGAAACCGTTTCGCCCGAGAGCTTGTGTCCGACCAGCTCGATTAGGAGTTGGTCTTCTGGACCCACATGGCCGTCGAGTAGCTCGAATGCTCGAGCGCCTCGAATTGCATCTGCGTGACGATCGGCCCGCGCTGCGGCGGGTCCATCGTGCCGGAGTTGTATTTGACACGAGGGAAGACGACGTTCAAAAACGCGGTCGCGTCCGTCGGGTCGACGAGAGTGAGCCAGAGGCTCGACTCCGTCTCGTTGACGAACTTGTTGTAGAGGGTGGCGTCCTCGAAGAAGACCTGGAGCGTGCCCGTCACGACCGCGTCGCCCTCGAACACATCGGGCGAGAACTTCGAGCCAATCACGCCCTGGAGGTTGCGGTTGTTGTTGAGCGTGAAATCCAGCCCGGTCGCCACGGCCGTGGCACCGCCGCCCTCGTAGATCTGCGCGATGAAGGAGTCGAACGGGCTGTTGGTCGTCGGGTCGGTCGTGGACGCGCCGACCGAGCTGCCGGACATTGCGGCGGCCGACATGCCGACGATGTCGAACGTCCCGCCGATGATCGCCTCGGGCTGGGCCGAGAAGCTCATCTGATTGACCGCGCAGCCGCGGAACACCTCGAATTGCGTGACGTCGAGGAACTGCCGCTCGATCGAGCAGGTGTAGAGCGTCGTGCCGATGTCGATCCGCTCGCCCTTCAGGTCGACCGTCGCGGAGACGGGACCCTCGTCCGTCAGGTCCTCCTCGACCGTGATGACCGTGGCGGTGACGCCAACGACTCGGTAGTCGCCATCATTGTTCGACGTATTGCCGACCGTGATGATGTCGCCCGGTCGGATCCCGTCCGTGATCCACGAGCCCGCATCGCGCGTGATGGTGTCACTGGCCGTCGCGAACGTGATGTTGGGCGATCCCGACTCACTGAACGCCGCCCACGAACCTCCCATCGCGAACCGAATGAAGTCGTCGTAGTCCTCGAGCGAGAGCTGGTATCCGATCTGGCCCTCGACCCGGTTGAACCCGTGACGCACGTCGGCGCGCTGACGAGTGGAGCGCACCTCGGCCGACTCGAGAATGTTCTTGCTCAGATTGATGTTTCGCTGAGTCGATCTCAGCGTCGCGAGAGTCGGAGAGGCCGGCGTCGTGCCGTGCGTCGACTCCTGCACGTACGCCAAGCGTACGCGGTTGCCCGATGCGAGAGCCATTGGAAGCGCTCCACACTATTCCCCGGCCGATAGCTCGGCCATGGCGGTCCAGGTGATGGACACCGGGAGGTGTCCCCAGATCCCGTCTCGCCGTCTGGGTGTGCGGCTGGTGGAAAGCACTTCGAGGCTGTCGCGCCCGTCCTGGTAGAGCACCCATCCAGGCACGAATGATGTCGTGAGCTTGCGGCTCAAATCTTCGAGCTGCTCCGTGCCTGAGTCATCAGGCCCGAATAGGTCGACACGGTATTGCCCGCCCGATTGGACGAGCCCGACCGCAGCTCTGAGGTCGTAGGCTACGAGTAACGTCTCTCGCATCCAAATCGAGCCATCGGTCGGCGGCTCGAAAGGTCGGTTCTGCCACGCAATGATCGTGGGTAGGCCCTCGATCTCGAGCAGCCTGGACCGGAAGGCTTGGCGAATCGCGCGCGTGTCGAATGCAAATCCCGCCATCGTCAGCCCACCAGTGCGAGGAATCGGTGGACGCGCCAGCGGACCACGACCGGGACGAGCCACCATTCCTGCCCGGCGAATTGGCCCGTGCGCGAGGTGCCCCGGTACGTCCGGATGATCGGGACGCCGCTGATTGACGCGTTGGGCGGGAACGCCTGCGCGATCGCTTCGGCCAGATCCTCGGCCGCTTCCGTGCCCGAGCCCTTGCGTGCCCAGATGGTGTAGCGCGCCTCTCCCTGCGTCAGGACCCTGCGGTCATCCCGCACCTGCTCTGCTTCGGTGACGCCGAACCCCTCGGCGACGAACAATTCGAGGTATCCGGCGCCCGAGAAGGCCCTGCCCTCCCACGTGATGGGCGGGAGACCCGAGACGGTCAGGAGCCGACCCCGGAGGATCTGCCGGATCGTCCGGACGTCCGCGCCCTGGAGCCCGCCGCCCGCGTCGCCCGCGATGGTGAGCGACAGGGTCGCGGCGCCCGTCAGGGGGGCGCGGCCGCGCAGCAGTCCAGCGGCGCTGAGCGAGAGAGTGGCGGAGCCGGACAGGTCCGTCTGCTGGCTCAGGTCACCGCCTGCATCGAGATCGAGCGTCCCGGCGCCCGATAGAGCGCCCCGGCCCGTCAGGAGAGCCGCGGCCGTCAGAGCGGACGTTCCCGCTCCCGTCAGGAGCCCGCGCCCCGCCAGCACTCCGGCTGCGCTGAGTGAGGCGGAGGCCCCGCCCGACATCGCGCCCCGGCCCGTCAGCGTGGCGGTGCCCGAGAGCGAGAGAGTGGCGGCGCCAGAGACCTGTCCCTCCGAGGCGTTGTCCAACTCGCCGTCTGCCGTGAGCCCGAGCGTAGCGGCTCCGAGGAGCGCGCCCTTGCCGGCAAGCGTTCCGGCTGCCGTCAGGCTGGCTGTAGCGGCGCCGGTCGCGGGCCGCTTCCCGATCAGATCGCCCGACCCGGTCAACGCGAGGGTCCCGTCCCCCGACAGCGCCCCCGCGCCCTCGATCGTTCCAGCTGCCGCGAGCGAGAGGGTTGCGGCCCCGATCATCTGACCGGGCGCGCCCAGCGTGCCCGTGCCGGTCAGCGACAGGGTGGCGGCGCCGGCCAGCGCGCCCTTTGCGGCGATCGCTCCGGCCGCGCTGAGCCCCAAGCTGGCCGCCCCGACCAGCGCGCCCCGGCCCGTCGCCGTGCCCGCTGCCGTCAGCGCCGCGCTGGCCGACCCCGAGATGGGGGCGTGCCCGATCGCCAGGCCAGCGGCCGTGAGGCTCGCGCTCGCCGATCCGGCCAGCCCGCCCGTGCCGGTCAGTTGCCCGGCCGCCGTCGCCAAAGCGGTCGCCCCGCCCGTCAGGGCAGCGCGGCCCGACAGGTCACCGCCGGCCGTGACCGACAGGGTGGCGTCGCCCGAGACCGAAGCCCTACCCGTCACCGTGCCGGAGGCATCGATCGAGAGGGTAGCGGCTCCGGTGATCTGTCCGTCGGCCGCCAGGTCGCCGGCTGCCGTCAGGCTGAGGCTGGCGGCACCCGAAGCCTGAACCTTCCCGGCGATCTGCCCGGCTGCGGTGAGCGAGGCGGAGCCCGCGCCCGATAGCGCGCCGGTGGCGGTCGCGAGACCCGCGGCCGTCAGGCCAAGCGTCGCCGCGCCGGTGAGCCCGCCCCTACCCGACAGGTCCGCCGCGCCCGTGAGACTCACGGTGCTCGCGCCCGTGATGGGCGCGCGTCCCACCAGGTCGGCATCGGCGGAGAGCGACAGGGTCGCGGATCCGGTGAGCTGGCCCTTGGCGGAGAGCGTACCGGCCGCATCGACCGCGGCCGTCGCCCCGCCGGTCAGCGCCCCCTTGCCCGTCAGCGTTCCGGATGCCGTCACTCCGAGCGTGCCGGCCCCAGACAGGGCGCCCGCCCCGGTGAGACTGCCGGCCGACGAGAGCGATGCCGTCCCGTCTCCCGCGAGCGCGCCCCGTCCCGTCAGGCTGCCCGATCCCGTCAGGCTCGCCGTACCCGATCCGGTGATCGGCCCGGCCGGGTCCGGGACGCTGAACTCGACCGCCGTGACCCGGACGCCAACCGTCGTGCCAGACGACGGCTCGAACATGAACAGCGCCAGACTGGAGAACCCGTCGGCCGCGAGCGTCGAGACCTCGCCGCCAGTCAGGTCGTACGTGTAGGTCGTGAACGCGCTGAGAATTGTCGTCGCGGCGAGGGTCGCGTACGTGGTCGTGAAATCATCGGAGCGGAGCTGGACAGTCAGATTCTGAGCGACCAGCCCGGACACGCGGCGGACCCGAACGGCCAGCGTGTAGGTACCGGACGGGTCGGGCGTGCCAGACGGCGCCGTGATGCCGAGGAAGATGCCCTGCGAGGCACCTCGCATCGTCCCGGATTGGATGTAGCTGGTGAGGTCGTCTGCCGAGGCGATCGTCTCGTCGCACGCCTCATGCGCAGTCGCGGCGCCCGTGATGGTCCAGGGCACCGTGTTGGAGATGGTAGCGTCCGGGACGAGTATCTGCGCCACGAGACCTCACCTCGACCCGGCGGGAAAGAGGGGGCGGGCACCGCGCGGTGGAACGGCGCCCGCCCCGTGGGACGGAGACGAAAGGTGTAGATCAGGCGGCCGTGATGGTGAGGACGCCGATGGCGAACTCGGGCGTGATGCCGGACGAGACGGCCAGGCCGGAGCCGAGCGCAGCGTGGAACACGAGGTTGCCCGTGCCGGTCGAGTCGGTCCCGACTCCGAAGTGGGTCACCGTCTCGCTCCCGCCCGTCGCGGCCGGGAACGTGACGGCCGCGACGTTGCTCGCAACATCATTCGTCACGTCCCACCCGGAGCCGGATCGGACGACCGCGACGCGCGCGTAGCTCGTGTAGGCAGCCTCATTGGTCGTCTGGTCGCCGGCCTCGCCGGCCGAGCTGGTATGCAGCGAGACGTACAGGTTGGTCGCGGCCGCCTCCCAGGGGATGGCCGTGTCCTGGAAGATGAACTCGAGCAGATCGGTCTCGAACGCGTTGGTCATGCTGGCCATTGGGTCACTCCCCAGGGTCAATGCCGAGGGCAGCGTTGGCCCTGGCGAAGTTTGCTTGCAATTCGATGAGCGTGACGGCGACCATTCCCGACGGCGCCTGCTGGGAGTGGCCGTCTTCGAGCGGCCCCGCATACGCGAGGTTGTTGGTGATGTGGATGGAGTCGCCGAACCGGGCGACCGCGAGCGTCGACTCGGCGCGTGCCCGTTCTTCCGGGCTCATGGCCGCGCCTCCCTCTGCCTGGAGTTCTCCCAGCAGCGGAGACGACGCCTCGACCTGGCGGTTGAGCGCGATGCGCCAATTGGCGCGGAACCGGCCCGTATCGACGGGCGAGCGGCGCATGATCGACGCCCACGCGTCCAAACCGGTCTTGCGCAGCACCTGGTCGGCGCGGAGCTGCGTCTTCTCGATGAACCGCGTGATGTCTTGCGCGAACCCCATCCCTTCATCTCCTGCAATGAAGCTGATAGGCCGCGATCGAGTCGCCCGAGCTGATCGGTTCGACCGAGACGATCCGGTAGGTGATGCCACCGCGCGTGAGCGTGTCGGTCTGATGACTGGGCACGAACGCGCCCAAGTCGGCGGAGGCGACCAGGACGGTGACGTCACCCTGGAGGATGTTGGTCCCGTTGATGTCGCGCAGGGCGAAGGGCGAGGGGGGGGACGTCTTTGCCGCCACCTCCTGCGTCACCGCGCCAGACTCCTCGCCCGTCTCGGGGTCGTAGTCCTGGGTGGTCCGCGTGATGGTCGCGGGCGTGTCACTGAACTCGCCGATCAACGTCTGAGCGACGTCGGCGAAAACCTCGTCCAACAGGCCCATCATCCCCTCCTCAACCGCACGGACCGTCCGGAGCCGACGTGCGCCAGGCCCGTGAGCGAGCCGATGGAGCGGAGCATCGTGACGATGTAATCGGGGATGAGCTGAGGGAGCCGGCCCGTCTTCTCGTCGACCTTGACGGCCAGGGGACCGACCTTCGCCTCGGACAAGCCGACGCCGAACAGGCTCGGCTCTTTGAGCCGGTCCTTGCGCGCCAGCTCGAACGCCAGCTCAGCGGTCGCGCGCTGCAACACGTCCGGAATGTTCGTCTCGTCCAGGACCCAGTCGTCCAGATCGTACGCGCCGTTGCGCGGGAACCGGAGCGCTTGCGTCTGGTCGGCCCGGTAGCCCTGCCAGTCGAAATACTGGTCCAGCAGGGTCGTGGCCCAGATGAGCGCGGACTCGCGCTGGTCGAAACTGAGCGCGTGCCAGGCCGCGACGTTGAGGCGCTCGCGCGTCAGCAGAAGAGTCGCGGTCTGCTCGTCGATGTAGCTGTTGGCGGACGTCGAACCCGGCGTCGTGACGATGCGGCCGGTCGGCGGGGTCAGGGTCCCGGCTCCGGTCATCGAGAGAGTTGCTGCGCCCGTGAGGTTCGACATCGCGCTCTAGCCTCAGCTCTCGGCTCGGACCTTGAGGATCGCCTGGATTTTGGCGTCCTTGGTCGTGTGGGCGGCCTTGTCGGCGACCCGCTCCCACTCGGGCAGATCCTCGATCGCCTTGATCGTCATGGTCGCCATCTCGTCGGCGCTCTGAGTCGAGACCGGCTTGTTGGCGATGACGCGCGCCTTCTCCGGCGCCTGCACGTTCTTGGGCTTGTCGCGCGTCAGGCCGGCGGGAAGCTCGGCTCGGGGATTGATCTGGACGGCCTGTCCAGTCTTCTCGTTCCACACCGTCTCCATCTGGTGGACGCGAAACCGCAGATCGGGCATCGTTCCTCTCCGTCGTCACGAAACGAAAGTGGGGGAGGCTCGGCCGTGACCCCGAGCCTCCCCGCCCGAGTCCGCACAAAGAACTCGGGCGAAACGGGTTTCAGGATCAGGCCGCGCCGGCCACGCGAGCGGCGAGCTCGGGACGGACGAGGGCGACGCCCCAGAGCAGATCGAAGATCCACCGGGTCTGCATGTACTGGCGCTGCACCTGGAGCCGCAGCGTCAGGCCGCTGATCGGATCGGGCACGGCCATCATCATCTGGCGGTCGATGCCCGGAGGCGGATCGTCCAGGATGTTGCGACTGGCCAGCGCGATCGCCCCACGCTGGAACGCGAGGTTGACGGCATGGCTCGGCTTCACGTCCGTCACGACGGGCGTGCCCGAACCGTCGGTCGCGACCTGGAGGGTCGGCGTGATGCTGACGCTCACGCCACCGGTCGTGACGGTCGCGTTGGCCGTGACGGCGTAGGTCTGAGAGTGGTTGGCGAAGCTGACGACGTCACCGACGACGAGCGTGGCGGTGCCGCTGTCGATCGCGAGCGTCACGCTCGCGTCACCCACGTCCGAGTCGCTCGTCAGCGTGATGGTTCCGGCCGCGGCCGTGCCGGCCGTGTGGTTCGGGACGTTCTGGTTCATGAAGCAGTCGAAGCCGAGGCGCCGGTTGATCTCCGCCTCGATGATCGGACCGGGATCGCCCGACCAGGAAACGTCCTGGAAGGCCCGCAGCGCCAGCGCCTGAGCCTGCGCGGCCGTGTTCATGACGAACCGGCGGTCCTGCGGCGGGGCGAGCTGGTCGTTCAGGACCTTGTTCGCGTTGGTCAGCGCCTTCGGAGTTCCGTCCTCGAACGGGTCGTCGTGCGCGCTCGACGTCTCCTGCCCGTAGAACCCGTAGATGTTCGGGTAGAGGGCGAAGAGCGAGTTGTCGACGTCGTTGACGAGCGACTTGACCGCGCCCGACACTTCCATCGGGATGATGCCGCGATCGACTTCTTTCCACTGCTTGTCCGACATCTCGAAGCTGCTGGACTGCCAGTTCGAGAGCGTCAGCGGCACCTTGGTCGGTGCGATCGACCCGTTGGCCGGAGGGGTCGGACCCGGCACGACCGCCGTGGACGGGACGGCCGCGGGCAGCGTGATGGTGATGGTGTCACCCTGCTGCTGTTTGGCAATCGCGTCGTAATCGAGATTGACGATGCGCGGCATGACCGCGTTCTGTCGCAGCACCTTGATCCCCATGGCCAGGATCTTGGGTACCGCTTCCGAGTAATCGTTGGCCATTGGGCCACTCCCCAAGCTTCACCTGGGCGGCGAAAGGTGAGCTCGGGATTCACGCGGTCACGGATACACGCGATCCTGAAGCGGAGCCGCCCGAAACGATCGGAACATCATTGGTTCGTCGATCGCTCCACCGGAGCGACTCCTCGGAGCCACCGGCTCCAAAGATGCGCCGGGCAACCGCACCGCGGTTACCAGCGCTTCGCACTCGCTCTCAGCTCCCACCGGGAGCTTCGGGCGCGCCGCCTCTCCACCGGAGAGACGGCGCGCGGCGAACGCTTAGCTGCCCTCTACCAAATCCTCGGAGTGGGCATCCAGGATATTCGTGGGACTTTTCAGTTCCGACTCGTTCGATTCGCGACGCTTATAGGGCGTCCCGTGGCCGGTGAGCGGTCCGGTGATGGTGCCGTCCTCGCGCCGTTCCAGCTCGACCGCCTTGGCTGACTCCTGAGCGGCCAGCTCGATCTGGTGGTAAACCTCGGTCGGGATCTCCATCGCCTTGTACGCCCCGACCTGGAGGAGAGCGTCTTTCGCGTCCCTTTGGGCAGCCGCGCACTCGATGCCCGCCAGGTTGAGCAACATGGCGCGGGCGCAGAGCTGAGCGGCCGCGCGCTGCTCGTCCGTGTCGATCCCGCCTGCGCGATCCGCGTAGGCGTCGGCCTGGATGATGATCTCGCTGCGGCTCATGACGGCTTCACCCGCACGGACCCATCGATGACTCCATCGATGTTGTCGGCGAACGACGGGTCGCCCCAGCCGACCGCCTTGCCGCCGCCCGCGCCCTTACCGCCGCCGCCCGAGCTACCCGAGCCCGAACCGCCTTCGAACAGGTGGGGCGCGGATTCGAGCAAGGAGTTGGCCCACTCCTCGGGCGTCAAAGCGTCGCCCTTCTTGCCGTAGACGGTCTCGCCGTTGACCGACGGGACCATCTGACCGTTCTCGTCGATCGAGAAGGTTCGGCGACCGCGCGCGATCACATCCTCGAGCGCGCCCTCCCGGACCTTGCCGACCGTGTTGACCGCCTTGGCCAGGTGCGTGTCGATCAGGACCTCGCCGAGCCGACCGCGAAACGTGTCCCGCTCTTTGGACGCGTCGTCCCGAGCGGTCGTCAACGCCTTGATCTGCTTCTCGAAGTCCGAGCGCATCGCGCCGATGCGGCGCTCGATCACATCGTCGATCTTCCCGTCCTCGAGAAGCTTTCGCTCCTCGTCGCCCTCGATCTTTTCGAGCGCCTCGAGGGCCTTGCGGTACTTCTCCGGGTCGACGCCCTTGTATCGCTCGAGCTGTGCCTCCAGCTCCTTGGTCCGCCTGTCGAGCTGAATGTTCCGCGACCGGAACTCGCCGACCTTCGGGTCGTCCTCGACGTCCAGGACGTACGTCCCGTCGTCCTGCTCCTTGTACTGGTCGTGCAACGCCTCGGGCACATCCTCGAGGCTCGATACCTGCCTTTTCAGTCCCACTCGTTCGCTCCCTCCCTAATAGATGGTCAGGCCATCCTCTTCGGCGGGCCTGCTCTCGTCCGGCGAGATGTCAATGCCGAGCGTCTCGGCGACGTACTCGGCCCTCGATCTCGCCTCGTCCGGATAGTACCCCGGACGCTCCTCTTTGAACGATTCGGCCAACCCCTCGCACATCTCGACCAGCTCGGCGTCCCGCCCCCACCAACGCTCGCCGTTGAACTGGACGATCTCACCGTCCTCGAAGATCAGCTTATGGACCGCCATCAAAACTTCCCTCGGATCAGATCAATGACCCATGCGAACATGCCGGAGTCGAACTCCAAAAGATACGCAGGGTTCTCGTAGAGCAGCTCCAAGCCCATCGAGACGAGCTCGGTCGCTGAACCATCATAGTCCTTCCCCATGTACGCCTCGACGAACTCATCCTCCCAGGCGTATTCGTTGTCCCGGTATTTCGACACCCCCGTGATCTCGCGAAGCAGGCGCCGACCTCTCGGGTCCGCCTTCGCGCGATCCTTCAGGAACGCGACCGCGTCCTTGAGCCGGTCACCCTGGATCTCGATCGAGTGCCCGAGCTCGTGGACGAGCGTTGAGATACCGCCCTCCTCGTGCGAAATGACCATTCCCCCGACGCCCCGGATCTCTGTCGGCCTGGCCTTTCGGAGCCCCCGCTTGTAAGCCTGAAACTCGCGCGGGTCCCAATTGTTGTCGTCGCCGTGGGGCTCCAAATACCAGGACCGCCTCTCCCCCGGCTCGTTCCAGTCCTCGAAGAAGGTCACGCGGTACCCAGACTTCGCGCCCGATCGCGAGACGATCGACTGGACGAATTGCCGGGCCTCTCGGATGTTGTCCCGGTAGCCGGCCGGCAGTTTCCGCCCCTTCGCCATCCGCACATCCAACTCGACCGGGTCGTCGACTGGCAGCCAGCCGCGAATCACGTCGTTGAGCTCGAGCCGGCGGAGTTCCCGTCGCTCGCGCTGGAGCGGTCTGACGTGATCACGCCAGTGGTCGATCCGCTCGCGACGCAGGCGGTCACGACTCTCGGCTTTGCGCGACCTGCGGATGCGCTTCGAGAAGTCCTGGAGTTCGCGCTTGCCGAGGTCGATCTGCGCCGTGAGGCTACCGATCTGCTCCCGCGTCCTCAGGACCAGCGCTCGCGCCTCCTGCACCATCTCCGCGCCCGTCCATCTCGACGCCCCCGACCCGCTCGGCTTCGGCGGCACGGGCCTGTGACGAGCCTTCGGCGCCGACTTGCCCGCCAGCTCCCGGAGTTCGTCCAGCGTCCGCTCTCGGCCCGAGAAGTCGGTCAGCTGCGCCATCGTGATGCGCCCCTCTTTCCACAGCTTCCATCGGGCCGGACCGAGCACTTCGATCTGGAAGTCCTTGGGCTTGCTTCGAAGCCACCCCTCGTACGTGAGCGAGCCGGCAACCTGCCCGTCCATCGAGGCGCGGGTCGAGTTGGGCACGGTATCGAGCACCTTGCGCCGCCGGCCCGTCTGCTCCTCGATGAGCTGCTCCCATGACTTGGTGACGGGCACCAGGACCGAGCGGCAACGAGGATGGTAGGGAGGTGGTCCGGGGAACGACTCCTGCCGAGGCGACTCGGGGAGCGCGTCGCCCGTCTCCGGGTCCCAGATGGCGCCAGCTCTCGACCGGCAAATCACCGAGGTGCTACCGTCCAGCGTGGCGAGCAACTGGTAACCGCGGATCAGGTCCGCGTTGGCGTCGAGCGTCTTCTTGATGACGTCGTTCGAGACGGCCTGCACGGCCGTCCGGGTCAACGTGGTGATCTCATGCTTCCGCCCGTCCATCAGGCCGCCCGCGTACTCACGGACGGCCTTGCCCTCGACCTCGACCTTCCGGCCGGTCGGTGCGCCTCGGAGCCGGCGAGCGATCTGCTCCATGTCCTCGCCCGCCAGGACGCCGAGCCTCACCTGCTGGGACCAGCCCTTGTGGAGCTTGTCCTCGACCGAGTCCCAGTAGTCGGAGAGCGGCTGCCCGCCCATCAGGGCCTTGTCCGACACGATGGACCGGAGGTCCTGCGGCGTGACCGCGACGGTCAGGAGCGGCGCGCCCAGCACCTCATTCATCAGGTTCGGGATCGCGCCGGCCTGGACTTCGCCCAAATCCAGCAGCTCGGACCGGACGGCCGAGGCCATGCGCTTCCGCGCCGTCCGGATCGTCTCGCGCGTCTGCTCGAGCATCGCCTCCATGCGCCGGATACGGAACGGAGCCCGCTCCACGCCCGTCGGGTCGTGCTGGGCGAGCTTGGCGACCAGCTCGTCCTCGAGGAGCCGGAGCAACTCGAGAGACCGGCGCCGCGTGCCCTCGCCGAAGCGCATGACGTTGACGGCGTTGGTGACGAAGTCGTCCGCGAGGATGTCGGAGATGGACGGGTCCGGCACGGTCGCCTCAGTCCTCGGGGTCCGGTTCGATCATCCGCATCACCGCTCCTCACATTCCCGAAACCGGTCGGTCGTCTGGATCGCCTCGTAGTACCGGACCAATCCGAGCGCGCCCGCGAGCGATCCGCGCGAGTGCGTGTAAAACGAGCTGTCGTCATCCGAGATGCGCTCCTCGCAGACGATCAGCGCGTTGTGGAACCGCCGCCCCAGCTCATCCGCGATCGCATCGAGCGTCGCGATGCAAAGGGGCGTGTCGTCCTGTTCGGTGCTCATTCGTCGTCGTCCCCCTCCGATCTACGAAGCCCGCCCTCTCCGCCCGGTCGGCCCGCGGCGATCAACTCCGCCTCCGTCTCCATATCGATGTCGTCCGGGATGAGCTCTCCGCGCCTCAGGTTGTGGTGCATGACCTGCCAGCTAATCTGCTGAGCCGACTCGGCCGCCAGGAGCGTGGCGAACATCTGGGGCGTGATGCCCAGCGCCTCGAAATCGGTCGACAGCTCCACCATGACCTCGGCGTCCTGGTTGGGGTTGACCCACGACGCGACCCACTGGAGCGCCATGGTCAGGCCGTCCGACACGGACTGGGCGATCTTCGACAGGACGGACTGCTCGCCCGACTGGCGCAACCGCACCGTCTCGGCCGCCTCGACGCCCGGCCGGGGTGACTCGAGCAGGCGGGCGCCCAGGACGGACATCTGTCGCTCCTTGTCCTCCTGGCCCCGCGCCAGGTGGTTCAGACCCGCGCCCGTGAACTCGAGGTATCCGACCCGGACGTTTTCGCCCGGGATGATCCACGCTTCCGCCCCCCCGACCGTCAGCACGTCCTTGACCTCCCCGTTCGCGACGTAGGGCGTCGGGATGGCGGTCCAGTGTCGACCGAGCTCCAAGTCGGCCGAGCCCCGGTAGTGCGCGAGGTTGACGTTCACGACCTCGAGGAGCGGCGGGTCGTCGACGCACGGGTCCGTGCCGCCCGCCCCGACGATGACGAACGGGATCTGGTCGAACGTCGATCCGCCCTTGCGCCTCGGCACGTACTCCTCCGCCAGGACCATTTCCTGGTCCTTGGCCTTGGACTCCGGATCCTTCGGCACCCACACCTCGACCCGGTAGAGCGGGACCTCTCCCTCGGTGTCGAGCATCAGGACCCGGAACCGCTCGCGCGACTTGAGCGCAAACGGGTCCTTCGGGTCCTCCTCCAGGTACGGTTCCCGCAGAACCACGCGGGTGAGCTGCCGGCGCCCTCCGACGTCACTCTCGCGCCAGGAGATGATGTTCTCGGCATGGTAGAGCGCGACGTAAGGGTCGGCGTTCTCCACGTCGGGCGCGTCCGCCAGGATGCCGACCCGGCCGACATCGAGCGTCTCCTCCAGGACCGACCGGATGATCTCGCGCAGCGACTCGCGGCGATGCCCGACGTCTCCGAGCAGCTCGACCAGCGAGTCCGGGGCGACGACGCGAGGTTCTCGCCGCAGGATCGCTCCGACCAGCCCCTCGCGCGTCCGCTTGGTCGCGCCGAAGAAGCAGGCGCGCTTCACGTACGCCCAATAGTCGTCGTCCTCCTGGCCCTCGAGACGTGGCAGGTAGGTCGTGCCCGCATCCTTGACCGCTTCCTCGCCCGCGATCACATCCCGGCACTTGCGCCACTTGTCGGCGTACTCTTTGTATTGCGGGTGCGGTGTCGTGACGGGCATGTAGCGTCCTAATGTCCAAGGACCCCGACCGTCCGCGCGGGGCGTCGATCGAGCGGGAACAGGTAGGCGAGCGGGTAGGAGAACGCGTCCAGAAGATGGCTCATGTCCTTGTGGGACTGGGTGTGCATCTCCGAATGCGTGTACGCCTGGAGGTAGCGTATGAGCTTTTTGCAGCTCGGCGAAATCGTAATGCGGACCCGCCCGCCATCGGTCGGTCTGAGCCGGGCGTTGACCGCGTTGAACCGATCTCGGTGAGCCGGGTTCTTGGTCCGGGCGTGGATCTCGAAGCCGCGGTCCCGCAGGTGCGTGAAGTCGGAGACGCCGCGCGGCGCTTTGGTCGACCGCGCCCGCCCGGATGCATCAGGGTAGACGTCCGTCAAATCGGGGAACCGGTGGCGCAGCAGAGCGGCCGCGTCCTCCGTGTCGGAGTTCTCGAGCTCGAACTCCTCGAACACGTGGACGTGATCGCGCAGCTTCCAGAACACGACGAAAGCCATGGGGTCGACATTGAAATCCATCCCGACGCCCAAATCCGCCTCGGGCGGAATGGACATGTCGACCACGTTCTCCTCGCGCTCGAACCCGTAGTAGACCCGGCCCGCCGCCAAGTTGACGAACAGGCCGCGCACGTAGGCGTCACGCGCCTTCTCATCAAAGCCCGACAGGAGCCTCTCGACGTATTCGGGCGGCAGGGCGCGGTTCAGGTTCGTGGCCGCCCGGATGAAGCCGACGTCGTACCGGTCTCGGAGCTCGCCCTCGCAGAGTTCGAATCCCCAGTTGAGCTGTTCGGGCGTACCAGTCAGGGCGATCTCTCGGAGCCGCGCCTTTGGGTGCCGGACCCGCGCGACCATCTGGTCGAAGACGGCTTGATCCTGAATGAACGGCTCGTCGACATAAGCGGCCGCGAGGTTCGGGCCTTTGAGCGCGTCGGGGTTGTCGCCCGTGTAGATCTGGATCTCGGCCGTCCGGCCCAGGTAGGACACGTGAAACACGTGGTCCGTCTTGTTCTCCCGCCAGCTGAACCCGTACGGTCCGAGCAACGTCTCCTTGCCGCGGAATAGCTCGCGAAACGTCGCAATGGTCGTGCGCTTGGCAATCGGGAAGCTGGGCGAGACGACCGCGACCGGACAGGGCGCGTTCGTCAGAGCGACGCCGCTGGCGCGCTTGCAGAGCGAGATGGTCTTGCCGCTGTTGTGGTGCCATAGCCCGTGCGCTTCGTAGTGCTCCAGGCCGGGGACGTGGAGGTCGTAAAACTGGCCGACGCGGTCGAAGGCGATTTCGGTGATGGTGTCCCATACGGGTATCGTTGGTGGGTATGAACACTCATCAGCCGTACACAGGACGAGGTCGCAGATCGAGCCGTAATCACCGGCCAAAAATCCACCTGACGTGGGAACAGGTGGTGCCCCCTTATCGGGCGCGGAAGAAGTGCTCTGAGATCGCGAAGGCCGTCGGAGTCTCAGATGAGACCATCCGGCGAGCGCTGATTCACTTCCAAGAACCACGTCGAAAGCGCGGAGCTGGATCGCTTCTGCCACACGAGAACCGCTTCTGGCGAGACGGGCGCCGCGACCGATACACGGGGGACAAGTACTGGGCGGCGAAGATCGCCACCTACTGCTACGGGAAAGCCCTGCCGCATGGATCAGTTGTGCACCATGTTGACGAAAATCCCCGAAACAACGATCCGGCCAACCTCGTTCTCTTTCGCTCCGGCGCCGATCATCTTCGGGTGCACTACCACCTATCACGTCTCCCTCAGCCAGTTCTGCGAGACGTCGCCATCCGTGTGGCGTTAGAAAACGGTGGTGAGCGGTTACGACGACCTCCCGCCCTCGACGGGTGGCGACTCGATACAACGCCGCCCGTCCTTTCAGATGGGAAGCGGAAGCGTATGCCGGACCCGCCAGGGTTCTCAGCAGGGAGGCGTCTTTCCGCTCGGCGATCGGGAGGCCGCCGACGATAGTCTCAGCGGCAACACAGCCATACCCGCCCACCAGCAGTTTGACGAAAGTGGGCAGCGCCCACCAGGCGCGCTGATGCTCGAACATCCCGCCCAGTCGGATGCGCCCATCCGGATTGAACTCCGGGTCCATCTGCCGCCAGAACGGCGCGTTGCGGCCCGGCAGCAGCTCGGGCAGGTCGACTGGGATCGTCACGTCTTCGAAAGGAACCGCAAGGCCTCACGCTTCGTCGCGGTCCGGAGCGCCTCGGGCGAGTGGAGCGGCAGGATGGCAGGCACGACCCGGACGCTCGCGATCGAGCGCATCGTCCGGGTAGCCTCGGCGTAGCTCGCGAACGGGCCGAACACCTTGAACGACCCTGGCTGATCGACCACGCGCGTCACGATGACGAAGCCGGGCTCACTCACGGCCACATCCTCCGAGCTTTGGCGGACCGCTCGGCGAGCTGGTCGATCGCGTCCCTGTAGGGGTCAGGCCTGTTCCTCCGAATCCACTCGGCCGTGAGGGCCTGCCGGAAGATCACGAGCGCGTCCCGATCCGTCGCTTCACACCACCCGTCCGCGCTGTAATGCCGCTCAGCTCGAAGCTCACCTGAGACATTCACGATCCGGCCCGTCGCGTCCGATCCAGGAATATTGCCATGCCAGAGGACCAGGTCCATCAGCACTCACCCCATACGTCTTGCTCATACGCAATTCGAAATCGCGGGCCATGAGGCATGGGCACGGGGTCGAACTCCACCCCATAGCAGTGGGACGAGAACCACCGCGCGCCCATCACATCGTCCAGCACTTCCGACCGCATCATGACTCGGACTGGCCTTTTGCCGCCCTGCCGCCACCGTTGGACAGCGTCACTCACGGCCCTTCGGACCTCTTTCGCTGCCGGCGGCTCGTCATGGATCAAGTCTTCGATCTCCGCCATCCAAGGCTCCTCACACAAACGAGTCATCCGGATCGTACCCCGGACCCTCGACCCCGCCGGAATCCAGCCCTAGGATGTCGCGCAGCAGCCCCCGCTCGGCCGACAGGACCGCGCCGATGTTCCTCACGTCACGGCCCAGCCGGGCCAGCTTGCGGGTCCGCTTGACCGGCGCGCCGCACTCATCCGCCTCCATGACCGTCTCGGTCTCCTCGATCTCGACGGCCTCGTCCCGGCTGATCGTCTCCATCATGCGCCGGCGCGCCGACGCGACGTCCGCGAGCATCTCGACCAACTGGGACTTGGCCATCTCGGCGAGCTGCTGGGCCGATTGCTCGCGCACGGCGCGCTGCACCTCCGCCCGGAACTTCTCCCGATCCGACTCCCAGTCCTCTTTCCGAGCCCTCGCCATCATGGACCTGCGCGACACGCCGAACGCTCGGGCCAGCCCCGCGAAGGTTGCGTGTTCGTTCGCGACGTATCCGATTCGGACCGCGTCCCAGTCGATCTTGGCTGGCATGGCTCACTTCTTTGGCTGCCTGAAGATGGGCGATCCTCCCGTCTCCTTCCTCGCGTCCAGCCCCAGGATCGCACAGAACCGCTCCAGCGTCCTGAGCAGCAGGCCGTAGTAGGTGGCTCGGACCTCGTCCGACTCGGCGCTATCGACGTGCTCGCGCAGGTCTCGGAAGATCCCCTCGCACCGCTTCGACGCGGCAATGACCGTCTCGCGGTAGTGCCCGGCGTAGCGGGCCGCGTACTCCTCGAGGATCGCCTCGATGTCGCGCTCGACCTGCCGGACCGTCACGCCAACCTCGCGGGCGATCTCCGCCGAGGTCATGCACTTGTCGTGCAGCTCGGACACGCGCGCGCGGCGCCGCGCGATCTCGATCGCGTCTTTACGAGGCTTGGCCACGCGTCATCCCCTCGGCCAAGTGGCCCATGGCGGCGGATACGTCTTCACAGGGGACCACCCCGACAGATCTTCAGCGGTAAGCCGCGACGCATCACGGACGATGTCGCGGCACGAATAGCAAAGCAGGTACTCCCGCCTCTCGAATTCCCCACTTTCAATATTGCGCGCGTCCTCAATGTATGGAGGAAGATGCTCGGACTCCCCAAGATGCGCCCCGCACCTTGAGCACCCTGAGGTGTCGGAGACCTGAATCTCGATGCTCATCGCCTCACCACCTCGATGCCCGCGACGCTCGCGTTGTCCTCCGAGGCCGCGAACTCCAGGTCCAACGTACCGTCCTGGACCGCCACCTCGAACTCCAGCACGATCGGCTCGAGCGGCTTGTCGAATGTGGCGTTCTGAAGCTTTAACGCGCCCTCAGCCCGCACGGAAAAGACCCGGCGGCCTGAGGCCGGCCCGAACACGCCCCAGTAGACCTCGGCGCAGTGGAGCCGGACCAAGACGGTTCCAGGCTCGGCCACCGGGATCGCGTAGCTGAAGCGCTCGCCGTACCGCTCGGACCGATAGGCGCCCTCGAGCGAGGTCTGCGGCTCCTCCGCCGTCCCGCCCGAGAAGTATCGGTCCGCCTCGAACAGACCCGATGCCAACCCGCCCGCGTTGATCCGAGCGACCACCTCACCGGCCGGAGGGGAGTCGCCGCCGTCGCCAGATGGCGGGTCATCCCCGCCCGGCGGCTCCTCCGTGTTGTCATCCGGCGGAGGCCCGTCACCTTCAGGCGGTTCCTCCTCGCCCGGCCACTCGTCGTTCACGGGCGGCCAGCCGTTCGCCCGGCCCAGCTCGGCCCGCAACTCTCGCACCTCCTCGCGGAGCCGCTGATTCGCGCCGTACAGGCGGACCCAAAGGAATTGCGTCCCGATCGGTTCGTCTTTCAGGGCCGCGTCGAGCGCGACGATCTCCGATCCAGCCAGGTCCTGCCCAACCTGCCGGAACGATCCACCATTGGCGGACCGGACGAACGGCGGGGCCGACACGTTCGTCTCGGTCAGGGCGCGGCGGAACTCCGAGACCAGCTTGTTGACCCGCGTCACCGCGGCCAGCCGCTCCCGGCCCTCGGCGTACTGCTCGGACTGGTGCTTGGTCAGTCGTCCAGGCTCGGGGCGCTCGGGCTCCTGGATGACGCGGCCGAAGCGCTGGCCCTGCTGGGCCGGCTCCTGCTGGGCCGACAGCGTCACGATCGACAGGGCGGCCAGGGCCGCGAGGATGAAGCGGTTCATTGGTCGTGCCTTTCATCTAGCCACGAGCGCAGCTCGTCTGCCCAGCGGTCGTGCGTCATCTCTGGGTCTTCGACCGCGAAAACGTAGCCACCGACACTGTATCCTCCGGTCGTGATGCTGACGCAGTCAGGACCACGCTCTTGGATCGCCTGGCTGTACTCTTCGGCAAGGCGCTGAATGTCCTCCCACGTGTCGCCACTCAGCACCATCCGAAGTTCGAACCGACGGTGGACCCCTGAAAGGACCTCCGCCTTGCTGCTTTGGCTCTCACGCATCACCGCACCTCCCGCAGATACCGCCGCCCCGCCAGCGCGATCGCCAGGCAGATCAGCGCGTGGCCGGTTAGGGCGCAGAGGGTGGTCATTCTGAGACCTCCTGCATCAGCTTTCGCAGCGCTTCATCCGGCGTAGACCCGGTCGCAACGACTCGATCCGGGGCGACCCACCACTCCCCGCACGAGATGTCATCCCCGGTGGCGTCATCCGGAATACAGTCTGAATCGCACAGAAAAGCGGCCCACTCCCCACCCTCGTAGCACCCTCCGTAGCGCGTCCGGATGATCGTGACCGGATAGAGATGGTCAGGTAAGGCGCCCATCAGCCATCCTCCCGCGCCAAAACCCGCCGCGCCGACGCGAGCGGCAAGATCCACCGCTTCCGCTCCCGGTTGTCCCGATCGTGCCCGGCCAGGAGCTGGCGCAGATCCGCCACCATGCCGTCGCGCAGATCCGGCGGGATGAACTCGCCGAACCAGAACAGCAGCGCGCCGTAGCCCTGCGCAATCCAGACGTTGGCCGAATTCCAGTACCATTTCCCAGGCGTCGGGATGCCGCCGTCATTGCACGGCGTGTAATGGTCGTGCCGCACCGCGCCCGGCGTCTCGGCCTCGACGAACTTGCCGTCCTTAGTCCAGACCTCGCCGATCTGAAGCTTGTAGGCGTACCCGTCGTCGCGCCTGCCAACCTCCCGCTGGAACCGGAGCGTCGCGGCCAGGTGGCGGGCGAGCAGAGCGATCTCGGTCAGGTGGTGCCCCGTGTCCATGGACCTCCGGACCCGCTCCAGCACGGCGAACCGCGTGACGTTCTGGAACCACCAGGCCGTCATCCACTTGCAATAGATCGTCTCCCAGGCCGAACCGCCCGACCCGAGCCCGAGGTTGACGACCTGTTTGGTAGCGGGCGCGGGCAGGTCACGCCATTGCCCGTCGTGGCGGTAGAGGCCAGCATTGCCCATCGCGGCCTGGACCTGGTCGATCGCCACGTCCCACCAATCACGCAGCCCCGCCGGCTGCCTCGCCTCCCACCCCAGCACGGTCCGTTCGACCCGCTGGTCAGCCTCGTCGGCCGCCAGCGCCATACCGAGGCACGATCCGGCCGACCGGCCGGAGAACGGGATCTGGCCCTGGAATCCGGGAATGGTCCGGATCATCTCGGCCTTCTCGACGATCAGTTCGCGGTACAGGTCCTTGCCCGTCCGGATCCACGCCTGCCGCTCGGCGCCGACGACGTTATGCTGGCAGGAACTCGACCCGCGCGACCACTCGCCCCGGCCCGAGGCGTAGGTGCGGAGGTCGGGCGCGCCGTGCATCCCATCATAGTCCGCTCCAGTTGAGCGCATGTTGTATGGGCCAGACTCGTACCGCCCCCCGTCCATCGGGTGGCGCCACTCGAGCCACCCGGTCCCGTCCTCCGACGGGTGGGCGCGCTGGCCCGGGTCCTCGAGCCGGTCATTCGCGAACGCCAGCATGTCCCAATAGAAGCCCTCGTCCCCGCCGACGAGCTGAGGAAAGTCGAGGTGCTTGGTCATCTGCCGGTATCCGGACTCGCCCTTGTACTCGGCGAACCACCGGCAGACGACTCGGTCAGCCTGGCCGAGTCGCTGGCCCGTCTTCTTGTCCAGGATGGAGAGCGGCTCCCTGACCGGCTGGTCGCGCTCGGCCTTCTCGACCTCTCCCACCGGCGGCAACACCCCGTCGAAATCGCCGTACCCGTAGACCCGCTCTGGATCGGCGGGGCGCATGGGTCCGTAGAGGTCGGGATGGCCGGGTCCGAGGTCCAGGATGAAATGGACGATCTGCGCGGCGGCGTCGGGGAGGAAGGCACCCTGCATGGACTTCACGATTCCACCGAGCCCCGCATCACTGACGGCAGGGTAATTCTCGAATGCGCGTGGAGACCCCGGGCGGATCAATCCTCCGCTGCTCGTCTCCACGCCAAACCCAACCACCGGCAGGGTCCCGCGCTTCGCCCCGTGGGGCTGCATGTTCGAGTGCACCAGCACGATCTCGAGCGACCGGGGCGCGACGTGCGGCCGGTAGCTGACCCATGCGCGGCACCAAGTGTAACGCTTGTCCTCCTCGCTCATCATCCAGCCCGAGACGTCGAAGTCCCACCGGTACGGCCCGGCGAAGTTGGTGCGAGCAAAACGCCTCGGCGCCCACTCGTAGACGACGCCATTGGCCTCGCACGTCACCTCGAATGCAGACAACGCCTCCTTGACGGCCGGCAGAGGGTCGGGCACGGGGGGCGGCGCCCAGTGAGGGCTGGTCGCCGGGACGTAGAGCATCAGGCCGTCCGCATTGGCATCGCGATCGAGCTTCGGCGCGATTACGTGAAGAAGCCGAACGCTCCCGTCCCACCAGGTCGCGAGCGGCGTGCATTGCGCCACACCGGTCCAGCCGCAGTCCAGCCAGGCGAGCCGGCCGATGTCCTCGAGCCGCAGCTCCCCCGGATTGACCGGAAAGCCGTCCTCACACTGCCGCGTCGGGTCGACGATCGCCTCGAATTGCCACGCCATCACCAAGCCTCCGTCTCGACTCGTCCCTGCCGCCGAAATGCCACCGACGCACATCATCCCACGCGCCCATCTCCGCAGCGAATCGGGCCTGTCGGCCGTCGTGCTGGCGGATCGAAGCCCGCTCTTCGTACTGGTCGATCAGCTCGGACCGGGTCGGCTCGGGGACATGGCTGAGCCAGGCGGGGTGGGTCATCGGCTCGCGCACGCCTCGATCATCCGGCCGACCGTCTCGCGCAGGACGGGCCACTCGGCCACGTCGATCGTGACGGACTGGGACCCGTCGTCACGGTCCTGCCGGACCCGCACGAACTCGCCCGCCCCTTCGTCGTCGATCTCGACGCGAGTCGCGCCATCGGAGAAGATCGCTTCTCCGTCCTTGTGCACGATCATCGACAAGGTCCTCGACGTGTAGTAGTCCAGCTTCACCGCCCCCTCCTCCGACCGCGCCTCTCGTGTAGATACAAGAACGTCAACGCCACAGCGGCAATCATGACCGGCAGGTACACGGCCTGCCCCCATGTCATCGGGTCATCCCATCCGGGCATCACCTACCCTCCTCACGATTAGAACAGCCGCCCCTGCCCGGTCCGCCGGTCCGACAGCCGTCTCCGCAGCTCCGCCGTTTCGTCCAGGTGGCACGGGACGCAGAGGGTCCGGAGGTTCTCCAGCCCGCACGTCCCCCCGCCTTCCGAGACCGGGAGGATGTGGTCCATGTCCCACGGGGCGGACCAGCGCGACTCGGCAATGCGAATCCAACGGCCGACACGTTCACACCGCCTGGTATAGCCACGATCAGACAGAGCGGTCCTGCCACCGCTGTAGTCGTAATTCGCGTTCCGCTTCTGCTTCAGCCGGGTCCGGAGTCGCGCAAGCCTCCTGGCCAGCGCGACCGTGTCGCACCCGCACTTCGCACAAACTCCCCCGTCCCGCTTCCGCACTTCCTCGCGCGCATATGCCGCGTTGGACCGGATCTGGTACTCGTGGACGCACTCGTCAGAGCACCAAGACCTCCGAGGCGGTCGGCATGACTGGCCGCACCGCCGGCACCTCGGCAGCCCATCCGGGCCGGTCGGGACGCGACCGGGGAACATGAGGAGGTCATGCCTGCCGCCGTGCCGTTCCTTCACCGCCCCCTCCGAATCCAATCCTGCACGCGCAGCCCGCGCGACGTCTTCGGCCGCCTGACCCTCCGCCGAATCCACCAGACCCCGTAGCCCAGTCCGATCAGCGCGACGCCCGACCAGACCAGCACGAGGCCCTGGGTGGTCGCGTCCAGACAGGTCCACCAGGTCATGGCGCCTTCCTCGGGTCGTTCGCGTCCATCATGGCGGCCTGAGTGGACAGCTCGCCGTAGTGGTCCGCCACCCAGCGGCGAGCCTTGCGCCACGACTCGTGCGCGGCCTCCAGTCGGGCGCGGGCCTGTTGGAGTTCCTGAGCGAGTCGCTCATTCATCTCGACCAGAATGGCGCGCTGACCATTCATGCATTCTGGCCGCTCGCACTGGCGCGAGCAGGTGTGGAGCGGCTCGCTCATCGCGACCGCCTCAGCACCCACGCACCCGCGAGGATCAGGACGGTCAGGAGGCCGAGGGCCGCGCCGATGATGACGCCGATGAGCAGGAGGTAGTAGAGCATCACGTCTCCTCCTCAATGTCTTCCCTCACCCATTCAGCGGGTCGGCCTTGGATGTGTCCGATGATCCTGGCCGTGGACTCGATCGGCAATGACTCCGACCGGACCGCGTGCACCGCATTCTCTCGGACGATGCGCCCTCCGAAAGCAGCGCCCCAGACCCATGCGAGCACGCAAGATGACCGGCACCAGATCGGGTCAACAGCCATCACCCCTCCTCTTTCCGCGGGTCGAGTGCGTCGATCTTGCCGTAAAGCTCCCAGACGTCGATCACCTCGTCATCGCGCAGATCATCTCGCCGAGCTTGGTCCTCGCACGGTTTCGAGGCCCACTTACGCAGCTCATCCCACGCCTTAGCGAAGGCGTCCCGCTCGCGCTGGAGGCTAGTGAGGCACCTCACTAGGCGCTGCTCGTACGCCAGCAAGTCCTCGTGGGATTGCCGCATGAACGCCACGATGTCCTCAATCGTCGGCTCGCTCATCGCTGCTCCTTCCGCGGGTCGGATTGCAGCGGCCAAAGAGTGTCGAGCTTGTCGATCGCTTCTCGCCACGGATCAGACCAAGACGGCCCGAGCCGCTGTGCGTGCATCCACTCGCGCAGTGCGCGCCCGGCCTTGACGTAGGCGTCCCGCTCGCGCTCGGCAGCCTCAATCATGCACGCCACAGCATCCAAGACATCGTCGTCGAGATCACCCGCTCCGACAGTGTCGAGCGTTGCCCCAATTCGTTGGCGCGTCTCAGCTTTGGACGCCCACCCTTCACCTGGCGGCAGCTGGACCACCTGCTGGACCACCTTGAGGCGCTGCTGTAGCCGCGATACATCCGCCTGCGCCTCGTCCCGCTCGCGCTTCAGCTTCTTAGCGTGATCATTCCAAGCCTCGTGCGCATCATCTCGCTCCCGCTCCAGCGCCACCGCGTTCTCGGTGCAGCCCTGGTGCTCGACCTCGACGTGGCGCAGCCGCTCCAGCTCGTTGTGGATCGAAGCCAGCATGTTTGCTCGCTCCGTGTGGTACACGACGGCGTCAGGTCGCACTTGCGAAAGCGCGTACTCTTTACTGTGCTCGGCATCCACCCACGCCACCATCTCCACATGATCCATCACCGCACCCCAATCACAGCCAAAGCCTCGTCCACCGTCTCCACCACGACCAATTGGCCCCGCCAGACCGCCGCAAAATCCTCCTCCTCTGGCGTGAGCCTCCGCTTGCTCCGGATCTTCGCCCCGTCCTTCACCTCCATCAGGTAGTTCCGCCCCTGCCAGCCGACGCAGAGGTCCGGGAAGCCCCGGCCCAGCGCGGCGGTCGAGTAGACGGACGCGCCGACTCGGCGCAGAGCCCGGACGATAGCTGGCTGATTCTCGTCCACCTTGGCGGCTCGTCTCATCGCGCTGGTCCAATCAAAAAAAGGCCCGAGCCCGTCGCGTTTTCCACCCGAGTTCTGGGAGTCCCAAACCTCGACTGTCCGAAAGCTACGACCAGAAACATTCCGACTTGTCAAAGATCGGGCACGCCACACATGCGGCGCGCTCCAGAAACAGGCACGTCGGACTCGGGCCAAAAGTCAAAAAAGGCAAACACCGACCCAAAGCGCGAGCTGTGAGGATTGTGGGGAAGGTCGTTCAATGGAACAAAAGCCTCTGAGAGATCCGTGGTTCGGATGGGCCGCGGTGGGTCGTGCACTGCGCCAGGATGCGCTGCGGCATGGGCGCGGCCTCGGATCGGTGTCTGTTGTGTCTAGTCCGCCACGCGGTCGCGTGTGCGCGCGTCCATCTGGTGCGTCACCTGGTAGGTGCCGGGCGGTAGGTGCAGGTCCGCGTGCTCGGGATGGGTGATCGCGCCGCCCGTGTCCGAGTGGATGCACGGCCCGAGAAGCTCCTCCCCGTCGGCCGTGCCGCACGTCCCCTCGTACACGTTCCACGACTCGTCCGCCACGTGCCGCGATCCGAGAGTGTTACCGATCGCGAGTTGCCGAGAATCGAGCGCCACGCCACGCGGGTGGTCATCCGCCACCCGGGTCACGTAGATGTCGCCCTGCCGTGGGAACTGGCCGATCTCCATCGACTTGATGATCCGCACGTCCACGTCGCAGGACTCCGCAGCCGTCTGGATCGCGCTCAGTTGGTCTTGAATAGTCTTCACCGTCTCCTCCTTAACATTCAGCCACACAAAGGCTCTCGTCGAGCCCACCATTGATCATCTGATGCGCCTCGCGGCACGTCCGCGCCTCGCGCGGCACGCTCATCACGTAGACGCGCCGTGTCGAGCCATCCGTCCCGATGAGCCACCGCTCACCGCGCCGGTCCTCGACCAGAGCCCTGGGCGCAGACCCTCGGGCCTGGGTCCCACCATCGAAGTCGATCGAGCGCGCTCCCGAGTCGACGAGGTATTGCCGCGTCCCATCGTACTGGTCATCACGGACCGATCGGATTTCCGGCCCGTACTGCTGGATCATGACGCGTCGCCGCTCCGCGTTGGCTTCGCGATCGCACTCGTCCACCGTGATAGTCCACGGCTCCTGGACGATCCGATTCGCGACGAAGACACCGTCGATCCACGACATCCCGAAACCATCCCGCCAGACGATTGCGGGCTCAGATCGAGAGTGCAGTCGATGCGAGCCCCATCCTGTCGGCGCGATTTGCTCTCGATGCACGTGGAGCGGCCGGTCACAGACGATCACGAATTGACGATGCGGCCACCACCACCCAGCGAGCTGAGCGTCACGGTAAGCGTCGTAACGATCGCGCATACCCTGAGCGACTCCGCATCGCTCCATGAAGAATCCCACCCACGCCTCCCATCCCCAGGACCACTGCCCAGCCAAGTAACGACGCCATGCGCCACCGACCGCGCCATGGACCGCGCCATGGACCGCGCCACCGACCGCGACACGGACCGCGCCACCGACCGCGCCACCGACCGCGCCATGGACCGCGCCACCGACCGCGTCACCGACCGCGACACGGACCGCGTCATAGACCGCGACACCGACCGCGACACCGACCGCGACACGGACCGCGTCACGGACCGCGTCATGGACCGCGACACCGACCGCGACACCGACCGCGTCACCGACCGCGTCATGGACCGCGTCATGGCGAAGCAATCGCGACGCGATGCTAAACGCAAGCGCTCCAACGAACGGATTCGCGACCACAACCACTCGGTCGTGCCACGCTACGTTCGCGAACTCGTAGCAGCGCTGCATTCCGTCGCGCACACGGTCCCAATCGACAACACCCGAGCAGTCGAGCGCCCGCTCGATCCAGGCCTGGGCGAACGGCGCCATTTCAGCGCGCTGCTCGGTGGTCAATTCCATCAATCGTCCAGTCATCCACCAGGTCTCCGTGTCGATACGCCCCACCGCTGGGACAAAAATACCCGCCCGTGTTTCCGGTTCCGCACCCCTGCATGGCCGGAAACACGGGCGAGCCGTAGGTACTTCCAGAATAGGAGGAGTGCCCGCCGTCTCGGCCGGGCGCGTTCTCTCGGTACGGTGGCGTGAAGAAGGAGGGGGCGGGGCGCCGTCAGATCTAGTTACCGGCGCCCCGCCCCCAACAAAGCACCCCGCACTCATGCACGCGCACGCTGGGCCTCCATTGAGAAGCTATGTCAAAACGCGGGCTCTCTGCCAGAAGGGTCGACCACTGCCGAGCCGGTGGCGGAGGAGACCGTACCACCGGGCCGGATTGAGAGATGGTGTCGGCGGACGGATCAATCCGCCTGGGCCGCTGGAAGAGAGCCCGCTATGTCTTCTATTGGTGCAACTGGCCTGAGCAATGCCCGGGCCAACGCACACGCTACTGGGCCGTCACGCGCGGTCCAAATCGCGCCGTCAAGTCACCTGGAAGCACGCCATGTTGATCAAGAAGATACTGGCGCGCCGGTACAGCGCGACAAAGTCCGCCCCGGCCGTCACGCTGAGCGTGATGGGATCGCCGGCTTGCAGCACGTCGCGGTTCCACTGGTACGCCGGCGCGTTCGACACGTACCGGCTCAGCACGCCGCCCGAGTAGATCGGGAACGTCGGAGTCACATTCAGCCCACTGTGGTCAATCCGCCCGAGTATCGCCGGCTCCATCGCGTTGGGCATGACCTCGACGGACGGGACGAGGAGGAACGGGCCGGTGCCCGGCAGGGGCGGCACGTCGAGCGACGCCACCGCCTTCATCTCGCCCGGCTCGATCCGATCACCAAACACCCCCACGCCCGTATTGAGCTCGAACGTCCAGGCGTGACCCTGGTCGGGCCGGACCTCGACCGCGTCGACCCGGCAGTTCCGCAGCTTCGCGTCCGCGCCCGCATCGTAGGAACGGCAGCGGAGCTGGATTCGCCTCGGGTCCTCTGGCCGGACGAGAAACGCGCCACTGGCCCATTCCCAGCCCGGACCGACCCGGGCGTGATTAGACCTGGCCCACGTGGCCCCGGCGCCGACGTACGCCTCGAGCTGCGCGCGATTCATCCCACCCGCGCCCCAGACCTCGCCCTGCCACCGTACCGCGAACGGGTGGTCGCAGGGTGGGAGCGAGGCCTCGAGCGCGAGAGCGCCGGGGTAGTTGAATTGCGCGGTCGGGTTGCTCGCCTCTTCACCGGGCGGCTGCAACGCCACGATCTTCTGAGCAGATGCCATCGATACCTCCGAGATGACTCCGCTTCCCGCGCCCCCAGGCGTCGGGCGGGAGTGTGGCGAGGATCGAAATCAGGAGAGGCGCGAGCCTCGACCAGCCCCGCCGGTCCGATCTACTGAATCACGACCCAAGTGCGACCCATTCTCAGTAGTCGTAAAATGTACGACTACTGACTCGTAGACTTTACGACTACGGGGAGCCGCCAGTACAGTCGCCGCCCCTCGTAGCCCTCGTAACCCAGCTCCGACCCGACCCGCTCCTCCAGCCCGAGCGACCGGCCCGCCCGCTTGAACGTGCGGCGCGCGCAGTCGAACCGGCGCCCAATCGTCTCGAACATCTCGACCATCGAGACCCACGGCCGGTTTGACGCCTCCAGGTAGGCCCGGATCGCCTGCGCCACCTCGACCTTGACAGGGCAGGCGTGCGGATCGGTCCGCAGCCTCTCGCGCCGTCGCGCCTGCTCCTGCCGGGCCTTCGACTTACGTCGGCGGCGCTTCGCCTCAAACGCCTTCGACTCCACCTCCAGGACGATCTCGCCCCGCGTGGCCGGTCCGGTCCGCTCGCGCCAGACGGCCAGGCGGAATCCGCGCGGGATTTGCCGCCGCCCACCCATAAGCTCTTCCCGAACCGCCTCGACCGACGGCATGCCCCGGACCGATCGCTCGCCCCTCACGTCCCGGTCGGAACACAGGATCCCCGCGTAGCTCTCACGCATCACAGCTCCTCCGCTTGCACCAGGGCCAGCTCGGGCATCTCGCTCGATTTCACGCCGAGCGCGTCCTCGCGGTCCTGCCGGAACTTCCTCTGCCAGAATGGGTTCAGCACCACCTCGAACGACTTCTCCAGTTCGACCGACCGGCGGACATCGCCCCGCTCGATCGCTCCGCGGATCTGCCGGACGATCGGGAGGATGGCGTCGCGGTAGCCGACGAACCCGACCGAATCGGCCAGGCCGGCCAGAAAGCCAGCTAGCGGCTCGCGAATCCCGGATTTGACCCAGGCATCACGTTGAGCCTCCCGATCGCCGTGGCGGGCCTCTGGCGGCGGCGCAAACGGAAACAGGCGCTCACGCCGAGTCATGCCGGGATGCTCCCGCCTGGTCTGCTGGATCAGGTAGGCGGCGTGGCGCTGCCCGATCTCGCACCGGGCGTCCTGGTCGAATCGACCTCGGCGCTCGTCCAGGAGCATGCGGAGCTTCTGGCCGTTGTCATCCTCGCCGGCGTACCGTTCGATCGTCTTGCGATCCGCCTCCAGCGCGGCGGCCAGGTCTGCCAGGCTCATCAGTCGACCCTCCGGAGCTGGACGGTCTCACGGTGCGGAGCCGAGCCGGGGCTGGAAACTGGGGGCCGGTCCTGGTCCGGGCCTGGGAGCGGCGCGCCGAACATCTCGCCCAGCGAGCTGGGCGGACCGCCTCGCGTCGCCTCGGCGGTCTCGCGGGACTGCCGGCCCCTGCGCATCCTGCGGATCCGCTCGGCGTAGTCCCGGACCCGTTGGCCCGCGTAGGCGATCTCCACGAGCCACTTCTCGCCCACCTCGGGATCGCGACCCGGCTCGGCGAACCATCCGAACAGCTCCTCGAGGGTGGCGCGGCGCAGCACCCCGCCGGCCGATCCGCCCTGCGTCTGCGCGCGGATGCCTCCGTCGGGCGCGACGTAGAAGAACTCCCCGCGCTGATGAGCCTTCTGGAGCGAGAACCACTCACCGTCCCTGTTCTCGTCCCAGCCGCGCCGGTCCATCGGCCACGAGCCCTTGCCCGGCATGTCGAGCCGGAATTGGGCCAGCGGGTCGCACCCGGCCGCCCCGTCCGAGACCACGCCGTCGCGAGGGAACCGGGATCGGCCCTCGGCCGCCGCAGCTTGCTCGCGCACCAGCCAGCCGCCCTCGTCGTTCAGGTGCGGCTGGGCTGGCCGGTAGAACGCGCGCCGCAGGTCCTTCGGGGCCTTGCCGCCTTCCGCCTGGCGCTGGACACACCAGGCCGCTTGCTTACGACGGAGCTGGCCGGCGTCGACGTCCGGTCCGAGCTCGGCGTCGTCCGCGCGGTCTTGGTCATCCAGGCCGTCGATGTCTGGCACCCCGTCCCGGTCCACCACCCGCCACCGGCGTCTCGGCGACTTGCGCGATTTCCGCTTCGGCTTGTGCGGAGCATCGGGCGCCCGCTCGGGCGAGGAGGCTTCCGACGAGCCTTCCGGGGCAGAGGGGCTGGTCGGCTCGGGAGCTGGCCCCACCCCCCCGCTCCCCCCCAGCGAGCGAAGCGAGCTGGTTTCTTGTTCTTGTTCTTGTTCTTGTTCTTGCTCTTGCTCTTGGTCGCCAGATGTCCGCGAAACGTCGCGCGATGTCCGGCTGCTCGCGACAGGTGGCGCAGGTTGTCGCGAGATGTCCGGTTGCTCGCGACGTTTGTCGTCAGGAGCCGGACAGCTCGCGACACGGTTGCGCGCCTTGGACTTAGAGTCGAGAATCCGTTTCTTGGTGGTCGATCCGTTGTGCCGAAGGTAATCCGGGAGCCGGATTCGATCCCCCGAAGCGTCGATCCACTCTCGAGGGATCGCATCCAGCACTCCCGGGCCGAGCTCGCACTCGAGAAGTTCGCGCGAGATGGTCAGAAACCCGTCGTCCCCCTCGATCTCCGCCGTCTCGTCGGCCAGCATCCAGACCCACGCCATGATCCCGGCGGCCACGACTCGAGGGCTCACCTTCGACGGGTCGATCCGGCTGGCCAACATGGTGAGCTTCGGGTTGACGCGGATGGAGTTTTCCAGCTTGATCCAGTCGCCCGCTCCCATCACGCCTCCTCCCCCGGATCCCAGCCGACGCCATCGGCATCGACCGGCACGCGGATGGGCGGGCCGCCCAGGCGCTTGGCATCCAGGTAGACGGGCTGGACGGGCGCGGCTTGCTCCAGCTCCCCGGAAAGTTCGAACTCGCTGCACCCCTCATCGGCCCGGCGCTTCGGCCAGGCGCCCGGGACCGACCGGATCCGGCATTCCCCGTCCTGCCGGCGGCTCTCCAGCCGCTTCGGTTGTGCTGAACCGGTCTCGGGTGACGGGAACCGCCACCAGTGCTCGCAACGATCACAACGCTTGTCGTGCATGGTACTTGCCCCAGGATATCGTGGGCCTGCGACCAGCGCGCGGCTGGCCCGTTCAGGCAGGGTTTCAGTGGTTTGGGCGCCACGCCCCACGGAGCCGCTCACTCCGCGTCGGTTGGGCGCGCGCCATCATGGCGGGCCGGGGCGGTCCGGTTGAAATCGCCCCGGTCCGCCCGGTTAGAAGAGGCGCTGCTGCCCCGGCCTGGCCGCCCGGTAGGTCTGCGCGGACCTGCCCGTCACGTCGCAGGGACGCGTGCCCGATACTTCGGCCCGCCCGTCCCGGAGCAGCTCCGAGATCCGCCGGTTGACCCGGCGGGGATCGGCTTCGAAAGCCAGCCCGGCCAGTTCGGTCGCGGTCCGATCCGGATGGGCATGGATGAGCGCGAGCACGCGGGTCTGGAGCGCGCCGAGCTGAGGCCGGATGGCCGCGGCAGCCTCGTGAGACGTGGCCGGGTCGGTCTGGCGAGCCAGCGGGAGGTCTCGGCAGTCGCAGGGCGAGGGCTCGCCGCAGTGGCGGCATTGGGGCCGGCGGGTCATGACTGGATCTCCTCGGTCTTGGCCCCGAGGCTCCGCAGGCTGCCGTTGATGAGGCTCATCTGCGTCTCGATGCCCGCCATGCGGTCGTGCACGAGCTGGATGGGGCTGCCCTTCAGCCGGTCCATCTGCTCGCCGAACTTATCGACCGCGTCGTCGATCGCCTCGGCCAGGTAGGAGACCTGCTGGGCCATGGAGCTGACGGAGGCGGCAAACGACTCGGACAGCTGCTTGGACGCGAGCGCGACGCCTTGCTCGACGGCCGATTGCAGCTCATGCGGCAACCGCCCCAGCTTCCCGTCCGACTTTCTCAACGTCTCCCGAATCGCCTTGATGTCCGAGAACATCGAGGCGCCATCGTCAGGCCCACCGCCCCGGTGCGGCTTGAGCGCCTCTGCGATCACGCCCAACGCTTCGGTCACCTGGTCGGGGAGGATGAGCACGTCAGGATCGGGACTAGCAGGTCCAGCCTCTGGATTTCGAGTCTCCCGCGCTTCCGACCGCTTGGGCCGACGTGCGCGTTTCCGGATCCCCTCCTCTCCCGACTCGACCAGGGCTCGGAATCGAGCCCACTCTTCGGGAGCGATCCGCCTGCACTTACCGATCCGCTCGGCAGCAAGCCTGCCCTGGCCGATCCTCTGGTAAATCACGTTCGTGCTGCACCCGAGCTCGGCCGCCGCCTGCTCTGGCGTCAGGCTGGTGGCGATGAGCCGGCGCATCTGCTCGACCGACTCCGAATCGACGAGGTACTGGTGGCCGACCTTCCTGGATACGAGACGGCCGTCGTGGACCATCTTGTAGATCATCTTGAGATGGAGCCCGAGTTGGTCGGCCGCTTTCGCTACTGTCAGGTAATTCATCACTCCCCCTCCCCCGGATACGTGATGGCGAGGTCGCCATCCGTGACTCGCGCCCCGATCAACTGGGCTCCCGACTCGAGGAGCTGCTCGCAGAACTGGGCAAACCGATCGCCGTCCAACCGCTCGAGGCCGTCGACGCACAGGAGCCCGAGCTCGCCGGACCGGAGCTGGGCGATCTGGACGGACAGCCAGACGCGCCGGCTCTCCTCCAGGTGGGGCCAGGCCACATCCTCGAAGAAGATCTCGCCCTCCCGCACCTCCAGGCCCTTGATGGGCAGGTCCTCGAGGATCTCCTCGCGGAGCTTCCGCACAGCCTTGACGGCCTGGTCGAGCCGCTCGGCCAGCACGCCCTTCTCGGCCGCGGTCTTTCGGGACCGGTCCAGGACCTCGAGCGTGCCGGTCGCCTGGTTGGCGGCCTTGAAGCGCTCGACGAGAGTCGCGCGTTCCGACCGAGCCGAGTTGATGCGCGGGTGAAACTTCTCCTCGATCGCTTTGCGGGAGCGCTCCGCATCCTCTCTCGCCTCGCGGACGATCTCCTCGAAGTCGTGGCGGGCCTGAGCGATGATCTCCTCCATCTGCTCGCGTGCTTCCTCCTCCCTGGCCCGCGCCTTCGCGGTCGCTCCTTCCTCATCGGCCTTCGCCTCACGCTCCAGCCGGGCGACATCCGCGTCCTTCTGAGCGATCTCCTCCTCGATCCGCTTCGGGTCCTCCGCCCCCTCGGGGATCGACCCCTCGAGACTCGCGACCGTCTCGCGTGCTTGTCGCAGCTCCGCGTTGACGTCGCGCCTCGCCTCGTAGTAGGCCGACTCCGCCGCGCCGATCGCCTCGAGCGCGCTGCCCTGGATGGTGCAGCCTCGAGGCAGCGGACAGCCCGCCGCCTCTTCGATCCGATCCCTCGACATCTCGGCCGGAACGGCGGCGGCGAGCAGCTCGATCCGGCGCTTGGCCGGCGCGTCGATGAACTCGATGGGGTTGAGACTCAAGGCGTCCCGAATGGCGTCGAGATGGCTCTGCGTCTTCCGCACGGCCACGCCATCCGCATCCGTGAACGTCCGCTTCGAACCGCTCGGAGTGATGCGGTCGGTCAGGCAGGAACCATCCTCGAACTCGAGCACGACCTCGCCAGCCTTCTCACCGTTGCGAATGAGAGTCGCGTCGTGGCCTCCACCGATCGCTGCCCGGAGCGCGCTTAGGACGGCTGTCTTGCCCTGTCCGTTCGCGCCCTCGAGGACCGTAACGGCGCCGAGCTCGATCTCGAGATCCTTAGTGTGCAGTACGTTGGTGATCTTGAGTTTCGTGGCTTGAAGCTTCATTGCGACCTCCAATCGAGTTCGGAGGACTCGCGTTCGAGCATCTCCGCGTAGGTGGCGGCGCCGAGGCATTCGAACGCCGCCCTTTGCAAGTCCTTTAGGACTCTCTTTGCATCAACACCGCTCGCTCCATTGACGGCCGCAGACAATGCGCCTGCTGTCGCTGACGATCGGACTGCGGACTCGGCAGCGTCGGAGGTCGACGCGCCGGATAGCTTCAAGAGCTGCACGGCCATCTCGGCGGCCTTCCCAGCTTCGCCCATCTTCATTGAGCACCCCCTTCCGCCGCCGCCGTCTCACGCATCCCGGCCCACAGCGCCTCCAATTCCTCGAGCATCTGGATGGCATGGTAGGCCGGGATGTCGGACAGCTTCTCGATCGCGTAGCCGACCGGTCCGCCGTTCCACGTCCAGGCCGCCTGGGCGAGATGCTGGGGCACGCTGTCCTTGGAGCACCCCATCACCTTGACGGCCAGGAAGGCGAGCCGCTGCGCCTGGGCGCGCGAGCACATGGGCTCGGCGGGCGAGTCATCCGTGACCGGGCCGGTCTCTCGCTCCTCCTGCGAGGCGGGTGGGAGCGGCTGGCCTTCGCCATCGCCATGAAGCGCAACGGCCTCCGCGAGAGGATCGTTCGCGCCAGCCTGCTTGACGCGGGCGACCGTGTCCATGATCGTGCCCTCCACGCCCTCGTCGAAGTCGCTCCCCGAACTGCCGTCGTACTGGATGGCCCGACGCATCCGATCGGCGCGAGCAGAGGCGGCACCCGACGGCTTGGGCAGCGTCTTCCACATGAGCCGGATGCAGGTCTTCTGGCCCATGGACGCGAGATCCGTCACCCATGGGCCGATGATCTTTCCGCTCCGGTCCGTCGGAGCGAACCGATCGCGGTGCCGCTCGATAGCGTCGCGGCTCATCGAGAAGAACTTGGTCCGGCCGTTCGAGAGGAATGCGACCGTGTAGGCCCGGATCCACCCGTCCTCGTCCGACGTGCGGCTCATGGCGGGTCGGTGGACGATCTGGGGGGACGTGCCGAGCTGCTCGGAAAACTCGTCCTCCGGGTAGACGAGCGCCGTGAAGATGTCGTCCGTCAGCCCGGCGTCACTGGCGAGCGTGATCATGCCGCCGTACTGTATTTGGAGCGTGCATTCGTAGCCTCGAAGGTCCTTGTTCCAGCGAGGGACGAGCGCGATCTGCCCGAGGGTCTTGTCGACGTCCAGGCCGAGCTGGGCGGCCCGCACGAAACAGAGCTGCAGCGACTGGATGTCGCACTTGCGGAGCAGCTCCGATGCGCGAATCTCCGTCAGGAATGCGGTCGTGAACCTGGCCGGGTCCATCGCTCCGTCGAGCGCACGGGTGATCTGAGCCTGGACGGTCTTCGAACCCACCAGGGCCGAGATGTGAGCGGCCGGGTCCGGAGTGGTGGTCGCGGGGACGTTCTTGTTGCCTTGCGTCATGGTCTCCTCCTTATGAGTGAATGATCGGATGATCAAGTGAGTTCGCGTCCGGGTACTGGACGATGAACGTGCGGCACCGTCGCCGCGTCACGTTGCAGCGCCGGCGCTCATCCACGGCGATGGCGCCGAGGTCGAGCAGCTCCTGGAGGCGGCGCTTGAACTGGCCGCGCGGGTCGACCCCGAGCTGGACGGCCAGCTCGGTGGTGGTGCGGCCGGGGAAGTCTCGGATGACGTTGAATGCGTCAAGCAGGTGCTTCGGTATCTTCACGGCGTCACCTCCCTGGCGAGCTGGGTCAGCCGAGCCGCCTCCGCCCGGATCATCTCGCGGGCCGCGTCGAGCCTTCGGACCAGGTCGTCCCGCACCTCCGGGTGGAGACGATGCGTCATGCTGATGGCGTAGCCGATTTCGTCCGAGCAGCGGCTCATCTGCTGGACGATCTCGCCGGTCGTCGGGCCGGTCATGACGCCTCCGACTTCCGCCCGCCGGACCGCCGGAACTGCCGGCCGCGCTTCGTGTCCCGGTACGTCCAGAGCCGCTCGCCGTCCTGAGCGCCGCGGATCTCCTCCGCGTCTTTCGCCAGGCTCATGACCTCGCGCTTGATGCGGTCGCGCTCGTCCGTCAGCACTCCCAACTGCTCGTCGAGCTCGTCCCACCGGGTCACGTAGTGGTCGAGGCTGGGGGGCAGGCTGTAGACGGTCGCGGGCTTGGCTTCCGGGTACAGGATGCGCAGCACCCGCTCGGCGCTCGGGTCCGGTCCGGCGGGAGGTGGCACGTCTCGCTGGACGTACCGGTCCCAGAACTGAGTGACGCGTTGGCGCATCAAGTCCTGAAACGCGGCGTTCGGCTCGATCAGGTGACGGATCGTCGCCTTGCCGGGCTCGCGGCCGTACTGGTCGATTTGAATTCCGTACAGCCAGACGAACGGCAGGCTCGTCGCGCTCAATTGAGCCGCGCATTGCATCGCGTACTTCATGGGCGCGCGCTCGTCCCACCCGGAGAACTCAGACGATCCGAGCGGTCGCATGAACCGCGAGAACGTCTTCGCCTCCATGAGCCCTCGACCCTGTTCCGGCACGGTCACGAGGAAGTCGGGCGTAGCAGTGAGCCTCGGGCACTCCGGGTCATACCAGACGCAGTGCCGGAGCGTCGGCTCGATCACTTCCGCGTCCATCTCGCGAGCGAACCACTTGGCCGCGACGGGCTCGAGCGCGTGGCCGATGTCACTGTCCATCTCGGTCATGACGTCGGGCACGTCCTCCGGCCGGGTCTTGGCCAGCCAGACCTGATTGGCACCCTTGCCCGTAATGACCGCGAACACCTCGCTCGCGCCGATCGAATGGCGGCGGCCTTGGAGCCACTGCTCGCGCGAATCGTATCCGGTCCAATTGGCTGGCCAGTCAGCCTCACCAATCCTCTGTGTCGAGACCCCGGAGGTCTCGGTCTGCATCGATTCGGTCATCGTCAAATCCATGGTATTGGCCAGCGACGAGCCCGTTGGGCTCCTCGTATTCGTCACTCTCGAGCCGAGTCAACATGGCCCGGCTGAGTCCAAATGGATCGGCAGTGGATCGGCCATGAGGTACGAGCCCGCACCGCTCGATCTCCGCCCGGATGGCGTCGCGAAAGCTCTCGCCGAAATGTCGGACCAGGAGCCGCTCGACCCGCGAGGCGACCTTCGCCTGACAGTCGACGTCGTTGGCGCGACCTCGAACCAGATTGCTCATCGCGCGCTCGACATCGAAAAGCCGCTCTTCGATCCAGACGATCCGCTCGCGGACCCGTCCGATCGCCCGGTAGACCGAGATGGAGTCGTCCACTCCCGTCTCGAGCTTCCAGAGCAGCTCCTCGGTCACATCCCTAAGCCGGTCGCGGATCTCGCGCGCATCCGTTCGGAGCCGCTTGAGCCGCCGGGCCGGTTCGGTCGGTGGGTCCGTGAAGCCTTCGAATTCAAGCTGTTGGGGCCGTGCCTCTGCGATCATGCGTGCGCCTCATCACCCGATCTCCTCCATGATTCGAAGCGCCACTTGGAACTGGGAGTGGTCGTAGATGCGGCTCGTCTCGAGCTTGGCATGCCCGGGCACCGCCTGAACCGCCTCCGCTCCGTACAGCTCCCCGATCTGGGTCGCTGCGGTGTGACGGAGCTGGTTCGGTGACCATCTCTCCACGCCCGCCATGTCGCAGGCGCGCTGGATGACGCTTCGGTATCCGCTGACGGAGTAGTGGTCCGCCTTGCGGCGGCCCTTGGGTCCTGGCGCGTCGAGTGGACTGAAGAGGTACCGATCGGGGTCCCGGCCGACGAGGAAGTCCGCGATGATCGTCCGGGCCTTCGGCCCGAGCGGGATGACGCGAGGCTTCCCGTGGTGCTCGGTCTTGTGACGCCTCGGGTGGTACATCCACTGGCCGTTCTCGACGTGGATGTCTCGCCCGCGCATCATCAAGACCTCACCGGGCCGCATGCCCGTGAGAGCTTGGAGTCGGATCATCGCCCGGACCTGCGGAGACTCGATCTCGCGCAGGGTGGCCTCGATGTCCTCGAGATCGACAGCGGTCTTCGGCCTCGGCTCCTTCGCTCCGTGCCGACCCGCCCGTAGCGGCTCGATCGCGGAGAAGGTGGCGAGAACGGACCCGTCGATCAACTCCATCTGGACGGCCCACCGGAGCGCCCGGCGGATGATCGCCATGCGCTTGTTGATGGTCGTCCGGGCCAGGCGGCGAGCAATCAGGCGGCTGCGGAACTCCGTGACTCTGAGCGGGCGTAGCTCCGTCACGTCCTCCTGCCCCATGAAGGACACCAGGTCCTTCATGGCGTACTGGACGTTGACGTGCTCGCCCGTAGCGCTCCCGTCGTCGCGCCGGTAGCAGTCCCGGGCGAACGCCTCGTAGAGCTCGGCCAGAGTCTCGATCGTGATCCGCTGCACGCCGGAATCTTCGTCGACAGGCAGCCAGTCTCCTCGTCGGTACACGACGCGCCGTACCCGCTACGTCGCGTGCCGATCCTTCCCCCGTCCAGCTGGTGGTGGGACTCGAGTTCTACGCCAGGCGCCTGAGATGAAAACAGCGTGAAGATGGACGAGCAAGCCCGAATCGCCCGCGCTGCGGAGATTTTGGGGCTGAGGGACCGCGAGTCCCGGCCCGCTAGAGCGCAAGCCTGTCAAGCTAGAGGCCGAGGGTTCAAGTCCCTTCACTCCCGCCAGGACTCGATCGAGGGGTGTCCGCCGACAGGCGGACACCCCTTCGTTCTTTCTCGACACCACTCTCTTCAAGATTCCTGGCAGGGGCTTGCCCTAGAAGCGACAAGTCCATATATTGTGCCAGTGGTTGCGGCTGGCTACGAGGTCACGGGCCGTGTGCAGACGCCTAAGGTGCTGAAGCCGAGCCGAAAGAAACACAGAGTCTAGAAAGGTAAAGGTTGTCCCTCCCCAGGGGCGTAAAAACGCAACTCACTCTCCTTCTTCCCCTTTTCCCGAAGTTTTCCCTTTGCCTTTCTGTTTAAGACGCGTGCGGGGGCGAGCTGACAAGCTCGCCCCCGTTTTCGTTGGTTCGCATTGGCCTTTCGACTGATCACGTCAGCCTCGCCCCGCCGGCGGACCGGCGTAGCATACAGGTGGTGAAACTGACCCCGAGGGCGATGGAGTGCCCAAGCCGAGCGAGCCGGTGACCGGGTCTGTCTGCGAGGGCTTTCCCAAGCGAGCTTGGGCCGGGGCACATCGTCCCGCCAATACAGCCCACTCCGAATGCTCCCTTGCTCGGCACCCTTCCGCTCGATCGTCAGCATCGTCGAGGAAGCGGCTCCCTGCTCAGTAGCCGCTTCCCGTCTCGGTCGCGCG
>JAVJTD010000424.1:0-20662 GCA_040219065.1 Planctomycetota bacterium | reverse complement strand
TCCGGTGCACCTGCGAGATCTCCACGCGACCATCCTGCACCAGCTCGGCATCGACCATGAGCGCCTGAGCGTCCCCTACCAAGGCCTCGACCAGAAGCTCACCGGTGTCGAAGAAGCGCATGTCGTCGAGGGGATCCTGGCTTGAAGGGAAGGAGGCCGGAGCTGCGGCCTCCTTCGAAGCCTCACAGCCCTGCTCTCGGCCCCCCGTTCTGCAGCCAGGTGAGCCGCTTCCGGACCATTCGGTTCTTCTCGATGAGGAATCGCACGCTCCCGTCGGCCATCAGGATAAGCTCCTTGTCGACGGGGTCGACCACCTCACCGAGGATCTCGTCGAACTGAGCCGAGACGCCGAGCATCTCCTGCTCTTGGCGGAAGAGGCGCTCGATCATCGCGTCGCAAGGGATCTCCGAGACCTCACCCTCGGAACCGCGAGCCGCTTGCTCGCCCAGGACCTGCGTGGCCTGGAAGTAGGAGTGCTCCCAGACATCGATCTTCGTGACCAGCTCTTCGCCGAGCTCTTGCAGAGCCGGCCGCTCCTGCATGCGCTCGGCGACCTGGCTACTGAATCCGATCATCGGCAGCAAGAAGCCGATGAGGATCGCGATGATGCTCTTGACGACCAAGAGCTCGATGAGGGTGAAGCCGCGCTGCTCGCTCCGATGGATGAGTGGGGACGTCATGATATTGCCTCCGTTTATCGATGTGTGCAGCGATCGCACGATCGCCGGGCACACCCCTGGACGGAAACGGAGCCCGCGACCCGACACGGAAAAGTCGATCCGTGACGAGGCCGCAGTGTGCCTGAGCGAGCATCAGTCGAGACGGCCCCCGTTTTCTGTTCCTCGAGCGAGCTCCAGAGCCAATCTAGTCGCCTTCCATCTGATCATGGCGCTTTCGGGCCTCGAGGTGGCGGACGATCTCGGCGTCGATCGGGTCGACCGACGGACCATACGCCACGACGTAGGTGCCACGCGTATCGCTCTGCTCGTCGCGTAGGGCGAACAGGATCGCCTCGTCAGCCGGATGCGGCGAGGACCTGATCCTCAGCCAGCCGAGTGGTCGGATCGAGATCCTTCGTCGTGCTGACCGGGCTGACCCCAGGTCTCGTCACCCAGGTCTTTGATCCCGGCGAGGGCGATCGGGTCGCGCCGGCGAAGCTCGTCCCAAAGGGTGCGGGCCTCTGCATCGGCGGCTGCGCACAAGGCGATTACCTGACGACGCCCAGTCGCCGTCCCGAGGGCGTGGAGGATCTCGGGCTCGGTGAAAAAGCTGCCGGCCAATCGGCCCCGGAGCCTCAGCACTTTAATGAGGCGCCGGACGAGCTCGGGGTCTTCGGGGAAGTGCCGCTCGAGCTGCTGGGCGATCTGTCCGAGGGTGGCCCGGGCCAGCTTCTTTCGACGTGTCTTTCGCTGAGTGGCCGCCTCACGGTCGGAGCGAGGGGCTTTGCCCCAGAGCAAGGTGCGGACGAGGCGCTCGAGGTTCTGGCAGGCGAAGAGGGCGCCCCCAAAGACTCCGTGCACGTCGTCTCGCCCGCTGGGCGCTGCCTTCGCTTCGCGGCGGGGCTCGGCGGCGGGGGCCACTCCTGGCGGCACCGGCCCGTCCGCGGCCTCGATCGTCGGTCGGACCCCCACGGCAGTGGCTCGCCGCCGGTACACCACCACGCTCTTCGGAGGAGCGCCTTGCTGAATGGCTGCTTCCACGAGCTGTTCGGCAGTGGCGGCGGAGCTCGCGAGCGCCGAGGCTTCTCGATCGCCTTCACCCCACCGGACGACGAACTGGGCCGCGCTCAGGTCGATATCGCCGACAGCGGAGCGCTCTTGAGACGAGGCCTCTCGCTCAGGGGCGGCACCCCGCACGGACCTCGGCGGTGTCTTGCCTCGGCCCCGAACGAAGGGCCCCAGCTCGGCCGGCGTCACTCCTGAGCCGAATCGCGCTTTGAGGGCCTTCTGAATCGGACCCGGGGCTGCGATCCCTCGGGCGATCAGCTCCTCGATGAACTCTGCCTTCTCTGATGTCATGGCCACGTCGATCGACTCCGATTGCAGCTCGCTTCCATCGAACTTCGATTCCCGAGTTGCGGGCCCGGCCGGAACCCGTTCATACACGAACCCGAGTCTGGATCCGAACAGAGACCTTCTCGAAGACCGCAACGTCGGCGGGTGAGAGCCCCTGATCGAGGGCAGCTTGCACCAAACGCTCGGCTTCGGCCGCAGACGTCGCCTCCTCGGTGTGCCGCTCGCCTTCCCAGTCCCAGGTCACGAGAAAGCGGGGAGCCCTCGTCCGGGGCTTCGAATGAACGCGCTCTCGGCGCTTCCGCGGCGCGGGCGACGCCTCGGCCGAGGCGTCTCCTCGCAGCACGCGACCGCTTCCTCGACCCATTCCCCGGATGAACGGGCCGAGCTCGGCCGGTGCCACACCGGAGCCGAAGCTCTCTTTGAGCGCCTTCTGAATCGGACCCGCGCCTGCGATGCCACGCCTCACGAGATCACGAATGAACGCTGCCTTGTCCGGAGTCATCGCCATTGCCACGCCCGCCCTGATCGAGCCTTTGTCGTCGAGTTCTTCATCATCTGGAGACGAGCATCCGCGATCGTGGAAATAGTTCAAGAGTGAGACATCGAGATCGAGCACGGCGGACCTGGGACACGGCCACGGGTCAGAGGTGATCGGGTCAGTATGACGGGCTCTCGGAGCGCCGGGGTGAGTCGGTCTCGGCGATCTCCGAAAGAGCTCGATGTTCAGCGATCTGCGTCCGACGCTCGGGGCTCCTACGAAGTTCGAGGTCCTCCGTTCGGCGTCGTCCCTGGCCGCGCTCGATCGGCGCCGACTCGGTGGGCAGAAGGTCATGACTGAGGAGGGGCGACCTGGTCATCGGTGAAAGGGACTGACCACGCAGAGGGCGGCCTCTACCCGACTCAGTGAGCACCGCACCCGCGACGCTTCCGGGAATCGAGTGCTCCGGCGTCGTCTTTGGGTGCTCCCCCCGTTGTAGGTCTGACAGAGCTCTCCTGCAGAATCTGCAAACCGGGCCGGAGGACGAAGCGGTGGCTTCTGGCAGACGGCGAGTACTCTGGTGTTCTCTCGAAGCGAGTCACGCAAGGAGAGTTTTCCGAGGTGAGGCTCCGTCGTCGGTCCTGTCTCCTCTGGATGAAGAGGGCCGCGCTTCTTGGAGTTTGCCGCGGTGGCTCTCGTCCAGGGCCCGGGCGACCGGGCCCTGTCGCTCTCGCGATCTCGAAGGAGAACACCATGACTCGCCCTGCTACGCGAATCGTCCCGAGCCTGGCACTGCTCATCGGAGCCCTGTTGTTGTTCCCGAGCCCGGCCGGGGCTCAGCTCTGCGGGGGGCCCGACGGACTGACGGGGCCTTGCTGCACATCGACCACCGTCACGATTCCGACGCCCTTGCCTCCTCTGAGCTTCCCCGCGGCCTCGGTGTGTTGGAGCTCATGCAGCCCCTCGAAGATCCTGCAGCACGTCCGGATCGACACGCCCACGCCCACGTTTTGCGGGAACTACACGGCGCCGATCAGTATCTCGGACGCCTCGTTCACACCCGTTCTCTTCAACACCATGGAGATGGACTACTCACACACCTGGGAAGAGGTCAACGCCGACGGCGACTCCCTGCAAGTCTGGCGCTTCCTGGTCAAGGTCGATCTGATCCCGACTTCGGCCTTCGATCCCTCGCTCTGTCAGTCGCCCACCTGTGCTTCGGCCGGAATCACGATCTTCTACTACGGGCACGTCGATTACGCCCTCAACTGCAATACGGGCGGATTCGAGGGATCGGTCAGCCTCTTCCATCCTTGCGACCAGTTCATTCATCAACCGCTCGCCTCGTCCATCCCGGGCTCCTACCATCCCTCGACCTCCTATGCGATCGTCGGCCCGGACACGACCGCGAACCCGTTCGTCCCGACGACATTCCCCGCGCCCTTCCTCCCGGGCGTAGCCACGGGTGGCGCGATCCGCACCGTCGGCTCGCCGCTCCTCACCTGCAACTTCGAGGAGCCAGTCGCCAATAGCAGCCTCGGCTATTACGGATCGATCTGTGCCTGCCCGCTGAACCCGACATTGCCGCCTCAATACTCGGCGCAGCCTTTGACGGTGACGACGGTCTGCGGCAGCGGATCCAGCTCGATTTGGACGCCGGCGCCGCTCCTCTGGATCATGCTGATCACCGTCGACCTCGGCGTCTGGACCGGGAGCGGGCCGGGCACGCCCTACCCCGGTAATGAGACATTGCGTGCAGCCGAAGGGTTCTTCTTCCACACCGACGGCTGCTTCGGGATCCCGTTCATCGAGATGGATTACGGTGTCGCGACCGAGGCGGGCTTCACCGTGCTGCCCAATGCCGATCGTCCCTGGCTGACCGATCGCAAGCTCAGCCTGGCGAGCAATTATTCCAAGTCGGCCGGCATCACACCGCCCTTCGTGGGCACGATCCTCTCGAAGACCTTCCACATGATCAACCTCAACTTCTGAGGTATGAGCATCCCCGGGGCTCACCGGCCCCGGGTGGTCTCCTTCCGGCATCCGGCCGCTGGGATGCCTGACTTCTCTCAGCGCCACCTCCAGGAGTGGATGACCCATTCCTTCGGAAAGAACGCGATGAGATCGTGATCGGCATCGAAGCCGGTCACGACGTTCTCGGCGAGGTAGAGGGTCTTGCGGTGACTGGCGAGGGCGCTGATCTCGTAATTGACGGCCTGCTTTCCGAGAACGCGGCCGGACTGCGGATCGGTCTGCAAGACGGCATGCAAGTAGGGCACGGTCTTGTCCCAGGCGTCGGCCTTCACATCCGGGTCCTTTCCCGTGACGCCGATCCAAAGCCGGTCTCCGTCGCTCGCCACGGCTTGAATCCGCATTTGCGACAAGGGTGGCCTCTGGACGCGCAGCTCTCCGAGCAGGCTTCCATCCTTCGGCGAGACGCGGCTCAGGGAGGCCCGAGTGTCGAGGACGAAGAGCACACCTTGGCACCAGGCGAGACCGAAGCCCGATGAGTGGCGATTCTCGAGGTTCTCGCGGGTGATGATCTCGCGGATGACTTCTCCCTTCTTCGGATCGATCTCCAGGATCGGCTCGCCTTTGGTCCAGCCGTACGGCAACCCGAACAGGTTGCGGCCATCGCTGCACAAGCCGTTGACCGACCGACCCTCGCCCAGGTCGATCTCGAGAGGTGCAGACTTCTCGCCGGGATCGATGCCCAGGACTTTGCCGCGCTCCGCGTTGCGGGTGTACCAGAGCCGACCGTCGTGCCAGGTCAAGCTCCGCAGCGGCAACACCCTCGGGTTGGGCTGCTTCTCGGGCGCCGGGATCTCGATCGCCTCCGTGCGTACGTTCTCGATCAAGCGCTCCGATCGGTCCGGAGGGAGGATCCACTCCTCACCGCGCTTCATCTTCTCGAATCGATCGAGGCCGTCGCGCAGGTTCTGCGTGAAGAAGGGCGTGGTCGAGAAGCCGCTCCACCGGTGCATGAGCCGTGCCTTCGCATCGAGTACAAGCATCGAGGGGTATCCGGACACGGCGAACTTCCTCGGCACGGCGGGATCCACGTCACGGTCGACGACGACCCAGTTGAATCGGTCCGAGAAGGCCAGGACGGCCGGGTCGGAGAACGAGCCCACCTCGAGGCGCTTGCACCAGGCACAGGTCTCGAAAGTGAAGTAGGCGAGGACCGGCTTGCCGTTCTCTTCAGCCTGGGAGAGCGCGGACTCGAGGGAGTACCCGAAGGGCAGCTCGCCTTTCACCCGGTGTGGCTCTTGCCACGCGACCAACACAGGGAGTCCGGTCAAGATCGCGACGAGCCAGTAGGGACTTCGCATCGGGTTCCTCCTCATGGAGAGCTGTCGTTCGAGACTCACGGTAACGAATGCCTCCTTCGTCGTCTTGCACCGCCGACGTGTTTTTGCTTGCCCGAGCGGAGGATCTCGCGTGAGATTCGGGCTGGGACGTGGAGACGAGAATGGTCGATCTTGGCGCAGAGTCCCGAAGGCCACGGACGCTCGGGCGACGGCGCAAGCTGCTCTTCAGCGTCCTGGTCATCGCGGTTTTCCTGGTATTGCTCGAGCTCGGGTTCCGCTCTCTCGAAGTGAGCTTGGGGCTCCCGGCGCGGCGAATCGAGAAGGCACAGGCCTACGCAAGGCATCCGTCCTTCTATTTCAACGAACCCCATCCTTATACGCTCTACACGCGCAATCGATCCCTGTCGGGCGTGAGCTCGCTCGGCTTCCGGGAGCGCGAGCTCCAGATCGAGAAGGCGCCCGGTGTGGTTCGAATCGCGTGCCTGGGCGGGTCTACGACGTGGGGCTCCAATTCGCTCGGACGACTCGGCGCCTATCCGCACTATCTCGAGAAAGCCCTACAGGAGCGGTTCGGAGAGGCGTACGAGGTCGCCAACTGGGGCATGCCGGGCTGGCTGAGCTCCGAGTCGATGATCAACTACTTCCTCAAGGTGCAGGACTTCGCGCCGGACATCGTGATCATCCACCACGCGGTCAACGATGTGGTGGCTCGCAATCGGCCGGGGTTCCGGCGTGACTACTCGCACCACCGTCAGCCCTGGACCGACCGACCGCTCGGCTGGGTGAATCGGACGCTGGCCTCTTTCAGCCACCTGTACTGCTGGATCCTCCTCGAGACCGGTACCGTGCGACTCGACGTGGAGGCCTGGGTCGATCGACCCGAAACGGGTCGATCGGTCTTCGAGGCGTCCGGGGAGTTGTCACTCGAGACCGCCGAGCCGTACCGGCGCAACATCCGCACGATCTGCGAGCACGTGCGCCTGCGCGGGGGCGTGCCCGTGCTCCTCACGATGCCCGTTCGACCCGGCACTCCCGATGACTGGCTCCGCCAGGGCATCGAGCAGCACAACCAAATCCTGCGTCAGCTCGAGGGAGACGACGTGGCCGTGCTGGTCGATCTGGCCGAGCGCGTAAAGTCTTCGGCCCGGGACCTCGAGCCGCACTTCAGCGACATCGTCCACATGCGTCCTTACGGGCATCGGTTGAAGGCGCTCTTCCTATTGGAGGCGCTCGTGGCGGCCGACGTGTTGCCCTGAAGCCATGTCGTGACCGAACGGCTACTTCGAAACGCGATCCAACCAGTCGCAGCCGTGTCCGAGTTGATCCGCCGTGTGCGGGTCTCGTCCGACAAGATTGGGAGCCAGACGATTGAGTCGCGCCAACGAGAGCAAAGAGAGTCCGAGCGGCGAGTCGGCGGCGCGACAGCTTCAGCGGTTGCGCCGCTTGAGTCGGACGATGGACTCCCGCTTTCGGCTGCCCGGGACCGACATGCGCTTCGGCCTCGACCCGATCATCGGTCTGATTCCCGGAGTCGGTGACTGGATCGGCGCCGGGATCTCGGCGTATCCGATCGTGGTTGCCCGGCGGCTGGGCCTGCCCGGCCACGTTCAACTCCGCATGGGGTGGAACGTCTTGCTCGAGGCGACGGTCGGGGCCATTCCGCTGCTCGGCGATGTGTTCGACTTCGGCTTCCGCTCGAACAAGCGCAACGTCGATCTCCTCGAGCGCGCCCTGGTGAAGCGCGGCCTGATCGATCCACCGACGAAGTCGAAAGGCTGAACGATCGACGCGCGCAGGTTCATTTGTCACACTCTCGCCGACTGAGCGCGCAACGAGCTTTCTGTAACCTGGCTTCGAAGTGACCGTCCCCCGTCTGCCGGCTCCACTGCTGAGTCGCGGCTTCGCCTATCTCCTCGACTGCACCATCGCCTTCGCGGTCTTCGCCGTGGTGCAGCTCTTCGCGCTCCTGCCTCTGAGAGAGAGCATCGGGATCACCGACGCGTGGTTCCACTCGGGATGGAACACCGAGCTGTACACGCTGCTGACGATCTCGCTCCCGGTCTGGATGTACTTCGCGCTCTTCGAATCGTGGCGCGGGGCGACGCCTGGCAAGCGGCTCTCGAGGATTCGAGTCCTCGACGTTTGGAGCGGCGAGGGCATCGGCTTCGGACGCGCGCTCCTGCGCACGCTCGTCAAGCTGCTCCCCTGGGAGCTCGCCCATCTCGGTAACAACCTGCCGGAACCGATGTGGTATGCCGAGGACCCGGGGCTTCGGGTCGCGTTCGCGTTGTCGGGGCTGATGTTGGCCGTGCTCATCGGATCGGTCCTGCTGTCGAAGAGCCGCCGAGGCCTCCACGACTTGGCAGCCCGCTCGCTCGTCGTCTCGTCGAAGGAGCTTCACCGAAGCTGAGACCGGACGGGCCGACGCGAGCCAGATCCGACGATTGAGTTGGCTCCGCCGTCTCTTCTCTTGCCACGCCCGGTGAGCCACCGGACAATGGGTCACCCGTGTATCGCGTCAGGGCCGAGCCCGATGGCGGACTCGACCCGCTGAGCTCCCCTCCAGGCGACGGAGTGCTTGCAGCTCGGGACGAGCGGGCACTGGCGCACATCCGACCCCAAGATCCCCGATTGTCCGAGTTCCATGCCTGAAGACCGGCCGTTCCCCGTCGATCCGAACGATATCGATCCGACCGAAGATGTGACGCATGTTTCGAGCGATTCGGTTTCGGAGTCGGACGATGTCTCTGGCGAGCTCCATCCGAGGCAAGACGACGACGAGCAGCCCACCTTGGCCAGCCCGTTGGCCGAGGAGCGGCCGGACGACGAGTCCCTGGTCCCGGACGGCAGGATCGCTGGCGAGGACGCGACGCTTCCATCGGGAGCCGTGTTTCACTCGGAGCAGCAAGGGCCTGAGGACGAGGATGATCGGACCATCCCTCTGACCCCTTCGCTCGACTCGATGGACGGGTCGAGATCGATGGACGACGAGGACGCCGGTACACTCCCTCCGCAGAGCCTGGACGGAGACGAGCCCTACACGTTGCCGCCGGTCGACGACGGGGACGACGAGGCGGCGACGATCCCGTCGGGTGCGATGGGCGATTCCTCGAACGAATCCCTGACCGAGGATGCCACGTTGACCGTTGCGGGTCCCGAGAGCGACGCGCGCCGAATGCTCGAGCGGCTCACCGAGCGTCAACGCGAGAAGCAGAGATACCGGGTCGAGAAGGAGATCGGCCGCGGTGGCATGGGCGTGATCCTGAAGGTCCTCGACGAAGACCTGAACCGTTCCATGGCGATGAAGGTCGTGCTCGGGAGCGAGCAAGCGGGGAGCGAAGGGAGCAAGCGTCTGCCGCCTCAGCTCCTCGACCGCTTCTTCGAAGAGGCCCAGGTGACCGGTCAGCTCGTTCACCCGGGTATCGTCCCGGTCCACGAGCTCGGCGTCGACGACTCGGGGCGAGCCTACTTCACGATGCAGCTCGTCGAAGGGCGCGACTTGCGCCAGATCTTCAAGCTGGTCAAGGAGCAAGAAGAAGGTTGGACGCGCACGCGCGCTCTGGGCGTCATGCTCAAGGTCTGCGAAGCGATGGCGTACGCGCACTCCAAAGGTGTGATCCATCGCGACCTGAAGCCAGCGAACATCATGGTCGGCCGGTTCGGTGAGGTGTACGTGATGGACTGGGGCCTCGCCCGAGTCCTCAGTCGTCCCGAATCCCGCGAGGGCGATTCCTGGGTGTTCACCTACGCCAACTCCGAGGACTCGATCGACTCGGTCTCCGAGGCCCGCACCCTGGACGGCAACATCATCGGAACGCCCTCCTACATGTCTCCCGAGCAAGCTCGCGGGAGGATCTCCGAGCTCGATGAGCGCACCGACGTGTACTCCGTCGGCGCGCTTCTCTACGAGCTGCTGTCGGGGCGACGGCCGTACACGGTCGAGGACGGCGAGAACGATGTGCGAAGCATCCTCGAGCGCGTCTACCAGGGGCCGCCTGCACCGCTGTCGTCGCTGCGCCGCGACATCTCGCCAGAGATGATCGCCATCTGCGATCGCGCCATGGCCGCGGATCCGCGGGAGAGATATGCGGACATGGGGGAGCTCGCCGAAGACCTGCGGGCTTACCTGGAAGATCGCGTCGTGAGCGCGTACCGGACGGGCTCGGTGGCCGAGCTCAAGAAGTGGGTCGTCCGCAATCGCGGCCTCGCGGCCTCGATCGCGCTGTCGATCTTGCTGGCAGTCGGTGGGCTCTCGGCGGTCAGCTACGTCGAGTCGCAGGGGCGGCGAGCCGCCAACGAGGAGCGGAAGATCGCCGAGCGTAACGAGCGCAAGGCCGTGCTCAACGCGGAAGAGGCCCGCCGTCAGCAAGAGAACGCGCAGCGTGAGCGCTCGAACGTTCTTCGTTTGGCAGCCTTTCAGAAGCTGGAGGATCTGACCCGCGAAGCCGATCGCCTCTGGCCGGCTTATCCGGAGATCATCCCACCGCTCGAGGACTGGCTCGTGCGAGCAGAGAGTGTCGTCGCCGGGCTCTGGCCGGATCCGGTGACGGGCGATCCTGGACACTATGCCCAGCTCGAGCGGATTCGGTCTCGTGCCTTGCCCGCGACTCCCCAAGAGCGAGAGGCGTGGCGCCTGGAGGATCCACGCTACGACAAGCTGCAGAGCCTCCGCGCTGAGCGTGATGTTCTGGAGACGGCTGCGGCTGTCCGCCGAGGTGATCAGGCCGCCATCGCCTTCGAGCTCGACGAGAGGTCTCTTCCGGTCGACGCCGAGAGCGCCAACAACCTCGCCTGGACGTTGGTCGATCCGGATCGCCAGCTCTTCGGACGCGAGCCGGAAGGGTTGGCGCTCTCTCGCCATGCGGTCAGCTTGTCGGAAGGAGCGAATCGCGCCCTGTATCTGGACACCCTCGCCTGGGCCCTCTTCGCGAATGGTCTCGACGACGAGGCGCTCGCCGCCAGCCAAGAAGCGATCGAGCTCGCGCCCAACTCACGTCGCCGGGAGTTCGAGGGCTACTTCGCGAAGCTTTCGGGTGTGGTGGAAGCGATCCGGCGTGAGGGGGAGGCCGACCTTCTGAGAGTGAGGAGGAGCATCGACGCACTCCAGCAAGAGATGGAGGCCGATCCGAAGCGCGAGTGGCGATTCGCCGAAGATGAGGATCGGTGGTGGCATGCGCAGCTCACGAAGCTGGTGGCCGAGATCGAGACGTTCGCCGACCCCGAGCACGGGCTGATCGAAGGCCGATCCTCGCGGCATCACTGGGGGATTCGCCAGCGCCTGGAGCTCGCGAAGACGATCCGAGAGCGCTCGATCGACGGTCCCGAGGCGAGTGCGCTATGGGCGGAGGCGATCGCGTCGATCCGGGACGTCGAGCTTTCCCCGGCCTATGGCGGTCTCGTGATGCGTCCGCAGATCGGCTTGCTGCCATTGGGGCAGGATCCCCAGTCCGGGCTCTGGGAGTTCGTGCACCTGCAGACCGGCGAGCCGCCGGTCCGGGACGGCAACGGCGAGCTGGTCATCACCGAGCGGACCGGGCTCGTCTTCGTGCTGCTTCCCGGCGGGCGCTTCCTGATGGGCTCCCAGACGAAGGACCCCGAGGGGCAGAACTACTCGGCATTCGTCCTCAACGACGAGGCTCCGGTCCACCCGGTGGAGCTCTCGCCGTTCTTCCTCTCGAAATACGAGATGACCCAAGCCCAGTGGGCCCGCTTCACGAGCGATCGACCGAGCCGATACGGCCTCGAGGCGAGCTTCCTCGACTACTTGCACGACGGTCGACATCCGGTGGAGCAGGTGAGCTGGGACGAGTGTCAGGTCCTGACCCAAAGGCTCGGTCTGAGGTTGCCCAGTGAGGCCCAGTGGGAGTTCGCCGCACGTGGGAACACCCAGACTCCCTGGTACGGCGGACCGGATCGGAGCTCGCTCTTGGGCCAGGTGAACATCGCCGACCAGTCGGCCGCTCGCGGTGGCGCGAACTGGAAGGCGACCGAGGACTGGCCGGAGCACGAGGACGGCTACGTGGTCCATGCGCCGGTGGGGACGTACGCTCCGAACCCGTTCGGGCTCCACGACATGTACGGAAACGTGTCCGAGTGGTGTCTCGACGGCTACCGGCTGGACTTCTACAGCGAGCCGAGCGGACGCGATCCGGTCGCGAATCCCTCGAGCTCTCTGAGCCGGGTGTACCGAGGCGGCGCCTTCAGCAGCACCTCGGATATTGCCCGTTCGGCGATGCGGCTCAGCACCGCTCCAGAGAACAAGGGCATGTACCTGGGGGTGCGCCCTGCTCGACCTCTCGAGCGCTGAAGCGGAGAAGCGCCTCCGCCCCCCATCTCGATCTCCGGGACGAATTCGAGTAGACAGCTCCGCCGGGAGTTCATAGTCTCGATCCGTCCCAAGACTCGATGAAACAACAGCATAGAAGGACTCGGCACCGGTTGTGGAGCACGCCCTCTTCCGAACCGGGCCAGGAGGACAGTCTCGATGAAGATCATCTCGGCCTTTGCTTTCCTACTCCTGTCAGCAGCGACCTCGTCAGCCGACGTCACGACCGAAACGGTCGAGATCGGTGGACCGAAGTCTTACGGCAGCAACGGCTCGTTCGACCCGGGGACGCTCGATGACGGTGCGACGGAGGCGAGGGCAACTTATACATTCCAGTTCGACTCCGAGCAGAACATCCTCACGCTCGTCGTCGACAACACCTCACCGGTCATTCCCTCCGTCAACAACCCGCTGATCACGAAGATCTACTTCAACCTCCCAATCCTCGTCCAAGACGCCACCTTGATCGATCAGTACACCGGTTGTGGCGACGGCTGCACGAAGCCGGACTTCGAGTTCCACTTCGACCCCAATGTGCTCGACGACGAGGAGCAGATTCCCGCGAACACGTTTGGTGGATTCTCGGCACGCCTGCGAACGAAGCACGGCATCGTCGGCGGCATCGCGAACCCGCTCGCCGATCAGATCCCGGGACATCCGGGTGACCAGGTCATCGGGCCGGTGACGTTCGTGTTCGCCCTGACGGGTCAGCTCGACAGCTTCACCGCCAAGTTCTTCGCGAAGTCGTTTTCCTTCGCTCGCTCGAGCGAGATCAGCGTCAACTGCGCGACGAAGTTCCAAGGCGGCGGTCCGCAGGAGGCCGGCGGCATCATCTCGGATTCGAGCCTCGATTCGGGCGATCCGCTCTTCTTCATCGAAGGTGACCCGGCCCAGGACGACACGCTCCGAGTCATCCTGAACGGCGATCCCGGATTCGACGCGTGCATGTTCTACTCGTTCGACGAGGGCCAGACCGAGTTCCCGCGCTACGGCTTCACGCTGGAGATGGCCAATCCGAAGGAGCTCTTCGCTTTCAATTTCAAGCAGAGCAGCCTGATCGAGATCTTCGTCAAGCTCCCCGACGTCCCGCCAGGACTCGTCGGCACGACCGTGCGGTCCCAGTTCGTCGAAGTCGACAGCGGTAACATGGACGAGATCTCCGTCGTCGTCTCGAACCCGAACAGCACCGAGCTCTTCTGAGACGACTACCATCAAATGAACCTCGTGAAGAGGCCGGCTCCTCGAGCTGGCCTCTTTCATTTGGTTTCGGAGCTGGTGATCGAAGCACGGGGCACCATGACGATGGCTCGGGCGACCACGACAGAGGGCTTCATTTCCGGAGGGCCGGGGCCGAAGGCCCCGGCAGATGACAGCTCCGGGCGTGGGCCCTGAGGTGATGGCTCAGAAGTATCGCAGCTCGACCTTGCGGAGCTCGCAGGGAGCGCCTTCTGCCTGAATCGCGATCTGGCCACTTCGGGCCGTGCAATCAAAGCCGTCGTTGACGAGGTCACCGTTCACCCAGACCGTGACGCGATCGCCGCGGCACTCGATCACCATCGTGTTCCACTGGCCGGCCTCGTTCTCCGAGTCGTCGGTCAGGTTTCGAATCCGACGACCCTGGCCTTCCTCGACGCCCCAGTTCTCCGGGTCTCCGCGCCTGGCCTCCATGTCGGGCACCGAGACGTCCTCGCCGATGCACCAGAAGTCACCGGCGTTGCCCGCAAAGAGTTGGCACTCGATCGACTGAGGGAACATGCCGTACAACCGGCGCGGCGTCGACGAGTGGACCAAGACGCCGCAGTTGCCCGGCTCGCCGGACCAGCGGTACTCGACCGTCAATCGATAGTCGGCATGAGGCGCCTCGGTGATCAGGTGGCCTTGAGGGCTCCCGCGGCTGATGAGCACTCCATCCTCGATGACGAACGACGGGGCGATCTTCTTGCCTCCGTCCGCGGCCGGCACATCGGTGTACCAGCCCTCGAGGCCGTTCTCGATCAGTGAGATCGGTGCGTTGAGCTCTTTGATCCGCACATGGCGAAACCGGATCCGGTGCGGCCGACCATGGTCCTGCAAGCCGATGAAACCATCCTTGGGCCGGTCCTTCATGGCCGATTGACCCAGATCGACATCGATGATGCGCTCGCCGTTGAGATCCACCGCGAGGTGATCGCCTTGGCAGACGACGATCATCCGATTCCACTCGCCGGGTGCCTTCGACATGTTCTTCGACGCGCCGACGGTCGCGATGATGCCGCCGTGGTCGTGGTGCGTCATCTCGCCATCGTGCTGGCTCGAATCGAGGATCTGCGCCTCGATCCCGGTCGCGACCGGGTTGTCGCGATCGTCGACCCGGAAGAAGACGCCGCTGTTGCCGCCCTCGGGATAGGCGTACTCGAGATCGAGGATGAAGTCGCGATAGCGCTTCTTCGTCCACAGATAGTCACCAAAGCGCTGCCATCCCTGCTCGCCTTCACGCGGGTCGATGACCAACTCGCCATCCTGCACTTGCCAGTTGCCGCTCGTCTCCCAGCCGCTCAGATCCTTGCCATTGAAGAGGTCCATGTAACCGATCTCCTCGGCGGAGATCTCCCGCAGCTTCAGGTTGCGCCAGCTCACTTCATAAGGACCCTGCCCGGCGGGAATGGCATGCACTTGCAAGCCGATCACACCGCGACGGTGCGAGCGATACTTGGCTTCATCGACGAGATCGGAGATGAGAGCGTCATTGATCCACACTCGGATGCGAGGTCCTTCGGCGAGGACGCGGTAGGTGTTCCACTCCCCATTCTTGAAGTGAGGGTGGAGCTCGCGGGCGGCATCGGGCGTCATCCAGCCACCGGCCGCTTCGCCGTACAGGTACCCCGAGACACCGCCATCCGCGCCTGCCGCAGCGATCTCGACTTGCGGGCCGTTGATGCGACCCGTCCAGGAGCCGCGTGTCTGCGAGCGGATCTGGACTCCCGAGTTCAGCGCGTCGTCGTGCAGCTTCACCTCGAAGGTCAGCTCGAAGTCCCCGTAGTCGCGCCCAGAGCACAGGAACGAGTTCGGACTGCCTTCGGCTGTTCGTCCGACGATCGCCCCGTCCTCGACGCGGTAGGTCGCCGTTCCGTTCCTCTGCGTCCAACCGGCGAGCGTTGAGCCATCGAAGAGGCTGGTCCAGTCGTCTGCGAGAGCGGGTGAGCCGAAGACGAGCCAACAAGTCAAGCCGAGGATCGAGCACGAGAGCTTCATGGGTCACTCCAGGTGGATCGGGTGGCGGATGGGAGAGACCAGTCTTTCCGCCTCGAGGCCATGGATCAAGAGGGGGCAGCACTCGTGTGTCTCGCTCGGCGCTGTGATCACATGGTGACAGGTCGGATGAAGATTGCGTGTGGGTGCTCTGGGCGACGATGCGTTGTACTCTCCGTCCTGGAGCTTCTCATTCACTCAGTCGTGAGCGCCTGACCCGGCCATGCCCTTCACCCTCGCCCATCCCGCCGCCGCCGTTCCATTGCGAAAGCCGCTCGGTCGGCTCGGAGTGCTGTCGGCGCTGATCGTCGGCAGCATGGCGCCCGACTTCGTCTACTACTTCCCGCTCGGTGTCTCGCGGGCGAGCAGTCACGGTCCGGCGGGTCTGTTCTGGTTTTGTGTACCAGCGGGGCTGTTGGCCTACGGGCTGTTCCATTCTCTGATGCGTCCCGCGATCGACTTCCTGCTGCCGCCCGGCTTGGTGACGAGGCTGCCGAAGCCGACTGGCGGAGGGGGCTTCCGCGGTCGGTCGATCGCGGCGATCGTGATCTCGATCTGGAGCGGCGCGGTGACTCACGTCCTCTGGGACGCCTTCACCCACGGCAACGGCTACTTCGTTACGCGAATGGCGCCCCTGCAGGCTCAGATGGTGAACGTGTCCGGCTACCCGGTCACCGTGTACAAGATCCTCCAGCACGGCGGCACCTTGATCGGCCTCGCCCTGCTCGCCCTCTGGGCGTGGCGCTGGTATCGGACCACAGAGCCTTCCCGAGATCCCGGGCCAGAGCAAACGCCAGCTCACGTGCGAGCCGGCATGGCGCTGTGCCTCTTCGCCGCGGGCTGCGTGGCGGGACTCGTGTTCGGCATGGCAGCCGCTCGCGGCGAGCCCGGTGTCCGGGCATTGCAGAGCTTCGTGGTCGGGGGAGCGATCGCGGCGACCGGGACCTGGGCAATGTGCCTGACGGCGACCGGACTGTGGCTGAGGCTGGCTCGGGGCCGCACGCGCGCCCGAGAGTGACGGGTCAGGGAAGCGACGCTTGCCAAGCACACGCCGAGTGGGTCCCGAGACGAACGAGTCCCGGAGTGCACCAGCCGAGCGAGCCCGAGACGGGCAGTTGCATCGAGGCTTCCTGCGAGCGAGCTTGCGCTGGCGAATGTCATCGCCCGAGGGCGCGTCTCTCGTGCAGCGGCTTGGTATCCCAGATGCGAACCGTGGTGTCACCCGACGCCGACGCGAGGTAGGTGCCATCGGCACTGAAGGCAATGTCGAAGACGTACTGCTGGTGACCGCGAAGCACGAGGAGCTGCTCCTGGGTCTCGGGGTCCCAGATGCGAACGGTCGCGTCGTTGCCACCGGTGGCAATGCGGGACCCATCGGGACTGAAGGTGACGCAGTAAACGATGCCTTCGTGACCAATCAGGGGTACCTTGGTCCCTTCGAGCGGCCAGGTGTCGTCTTGCCGAAACTCGGCCTGCACGATCGGCGAGAGCCCCTCGATGTCGTAGAGCGAGACGTCGTTTCCGGAGCAGGTCGCCAGCCAGCGGCCATCCGGGCTGACCGCGCTGCCCGAGGACGCGCCCCAAGGTCGCCGACCCAAGAGGCGGGAGAGCTCGGCCGGTGCCTCGAAGGGCGATGGGGCGGGAGCCTCCCGGCCACCGGTGACATCCCAGTGCGTCACTCGGCTCTGGCAGTACCAGGCGAGGTGGCGACCGTCGTCGGAAAACGCGATGTAGGGAGTATGAAGGTTCGCGCGCCGGGACCCGTCGTCACTCGGTGGCTCCAGCTTCCAAAGGGACTCGCCCCGGCGCACGTCCCACACCTGAACCTCGTCGCGGCCGTAGCATGCCGATGCCAAGAGCGACCCATCGGGGGAGAGCGCGACCTGATAGACGTAGGTGGGATGACCGGCGAGCTCGCCCGGATCGTCCAGGGGATACAGCCGCAGTCGATCATTCGCGACCAAGATGTGCCGCCCATCCGGCAGAAACGTCGCCCGTGTCTCGCCCGTCTCTCCGATCTCGAAGACCCGCGGGGGCTCTCGATGCCGGGTGTTCCAGACTCGGACGGTCCCGTCCTTCGAAGTCGAGACCAGGCGTGAGCCGTCCTCGTCCCAGCGCAAGGAGTAGATGGCCGCTCGATGCCCGGTGAGCCGGGCTTCGAGCTCTAGAGTGTGGCCATCGAAGAGGTAGATCGTACGGTAATGGCCCGCGACGGCGAGCGTTCGGTCGTTGGGCGAAAAAGACAGGCCGGTCACGATGTCGTCGAGATCGTGCTGCCGCATCGGCTCCCCGGTCGCGGCGTCGAAGAGCAACACGCGCTTCCCGAGAGTCAGAGCCACGCGGTCACCGGCCTGATTGAAGGCGCCGTATCCGAACGCTCCGGTGACCAGCACCCGAGAGCTCTCTCCGTCCCAGATGCACGCCACGCCGTCGAGGGCGCAGAGCAGCCGCGTGCCGGTCGAGTCCCAGGAATAGGGCCTGGCCCGTGACATCCTCGAGGGGAGGTCGACCCGGGGGAGACCGGCTTTCAGGCTCCCGACCGCGATGCCGCCCTCGGCGTTCAGGGCGGCGTAGCGAAGCGATGTCGCGTCCAGGAGCGCCGAGCCTCCCGACTCGACGAGGACCGGGAACAAGCTCTCGGGCGTCCAGCGCTCGCGCAGCTCGCCAGTCGAGACGTCCCAGGCACCGATCGATCCATCGCTCATCATCGCGAACGCCCGATCACCGCTGCGCTCGAAGACCGGCGTCGTCACGATCGTCTCAGGCGCGGGCCATTCTGCTTCGTGTTGGATCAGCTTGGCCTGCAGGTATTCGAACTCCCAACCTCGAAGGTGCTCGGGCGCTTTGGCCAGGTAATCGGTCGCCATGCGGTAGTCCTGCTGATCGATGGCGCTGCCCGCGGTGGTGATGTTCGCGACGTAGCTCGACCGCTCGAGAGCCTGGGCGCGCTTGTTCGCCACACGCGCGTAGCTGAGTGCCACGATCGTGCCGATCATCGAAGCGAGCAGAGTGGCCGCGATGCCGGCGACCAGCGCCTTATTGCGGCGAACGAACTTGCGCGCGTAGTAGAGCCGACTGGGGCGCCGGGCTTCGATCGGCCGGTCGTCGAGGTGGCGGCGGAGGTCGCCCGCCAACGCATGAGCACTCTCGTAGCGGCGCGCGCGCTCGGGCTCGAGCGCCTTGCCGAGAATCGTCTCGACATCTCCGCGCAGACTCGAGTCGAACTGGCTCGCCCGTGGCGGCTCCGTGCTCGCCAGCAAGGCGATCGCTTCGGAGACCGGAAGGTCATCGACCATGTGTGGGGGGCGACCGACCAAGAGCTCGAAGCCCAGGACGCCCAAGGCATAGACGTCGACTCGAGGGGTGATCGCATCCGGTGACTGGCGGAGCTGCTCGGGCGCCATGTAGGCGAGGGTGCCGAAGAGCTGCCCCTCTTGGGTGACGATGGTCGAGAGGGCGGCCGCACCGCTCTGGGCCCGCGCGATTCCGAAGTCGAGGACGCGCGGTTGTCCGAGTCGGTTCACCAGCACGTTCTCGGGCTTCAAGTCACGGTGGATGATGCTCCGCTCATGCGCGTGCTGAACCGCGTCCGCGACCTGGGCCAAGAGCTCGATCCGAGCCGCGGTGTCCAGCCCGTTTCGTTGACAGTGCGTGCGAATGTCCACACCGTCGACCAGCTCCATCGCGATGAAGGGCTGCGGTCCGCGGCCGATGTCGTAGGTGCCCGCTTCGAAGATCTGGGCGATGCCCGGGTGTTGGAGACGGCCGAGCAGCTCAGCCTCCTGGCGAAAGCGGCGGAGCCGGTCAGAGGTGGCGTGCATCGGGTGGAGCAGCTTGATCGCGACGCGACGCCGGGGAGACTGCTGCTCGGCCTCGTACACGACGCCCATCCCACCTTGGCCGATCTGGCGGATGATCACGAAGTCGCCGATCCGCTCGGGCAGCCAGGTGTCGGCCTGCTGGTCGAGGAGGCCCTCGAGTCCGTTGCGGACTCTTCGGAGGCTCTCGTCGGCGAAGGCGTCTTCCGCTTCGTCCGTGGCAGCCTGGAGCAGCCTAGAGACCTGCGAGCGAAGCGCTTCATCTGGGCCACAAGCGCGCTCGAGGAATCCGTCGAGCTCTTGGATAGGGAGGGTCCGCGCCTCGTTCAGGATCGAGTGCATCCGGGCATAGCGCTCGCCGTCGCCTGTCATTCGGTCGAGCCCAGCTCGGTGCGCAGCCAAGCTTTGGCGGTGAACCAGTCGCTCTCGATGGTGGTGTGGGAGACACCCAGGATATCGGCGGATTCGGCGATGGTCAGTCCGCCCAAGACGCGCAGCTCGACGACCCGGGCGTGGCGCTCGTTCAGTCGGGCCAAGACGTCGAGCGAGTCATTGAGCGCGACGAGGTCGAGCCCACCCGCGGGCATCCATCCGAAGGTCTCGTCCAACGTGACGCGCTTCCGGTCCGCTCCTCGCTTCTGGCGCTTGGCGCGGCGCGCGTAGTCGACGAGGATCCGGCGCATGGCTCGGGCCGCGATCGCAAGGAAGTGCACGCGGTCCCGAACGCTCTCGACGTGGGGCGCGACGCGCATCCACGCCTCGTGCACGAGCGCCGTCGGCTGCAGGGTGTGGTCGCGGCGCTCCTTCGCCACCAGGGCGCCTGCGATGCCACGCAGCTCCGTGTAGAGCACCTCCGCCAAGGAGTCGGTGGCGCCGTGCTCACCAGCTCGAACTCGCTCGAGCAGGCGAGTAACGGTGTGAGAATCCGCAGGGTTCATACGCTGTGCTACGCCAGGTCCCATCCGCACAAGCGAAGATTGTATCCGGGTTTCCAGCTAGGCCAAGCTCGAAGCCGCGGCTGCCGGCGGGATGGAGCGCGACTTTTTTCGATTCCACTTGGGAGCCCGCTGAGGAACGGCGCTCTCGGGGGCGGTGGGACACGGCACCGGGCGCTTTGCTGCGCTCGACTGGCGAAGCCGTCGACTGTCTTCCGCTTGGCGAGAGAGATCTGAACGAGACGGAACGGGACAAGGTCGCTCGCCCACCGATCGAACCGAAGAAGGAAGAAACCTCATGCGAGCACTCACCTCACTGACGACGAGTCTCCTGCTGCTGACCCTCTGTGGCGTCGCTGCGGCTGTCCCTCAGAGCGCCGAAGACGACACCGTTTACCTCGCCTGCGACAAGGACGGCGAGCCCGCTTTGGAGATCATGTTCCGCCAGACCTACAAGTTCATCTGGAACGACAGCGGCTCGGGCGCGGATCGGGACGGCTGGGCCTTCGTCGTGGATGCCAAGAAGGTGCCCGAGGGGTTCAAGGTCCTGGG
>JAVJTD010000421.1:0-4642 GCA_040219065.1 Planctomycetota bacterium | reverse complement strand
GGGTGCTTGGGTGACTGGGTGCTTGGGTGACTGGGTGCTTGGGTGACTGGGTGCTTGGGTGACTGGGTGCTTGGGTGACTGGGTGCTTGGGTGACTGGGTGCTTGGGTGACTGGGATCGGAGCGCCGGCTTTAGCCGGTCTCGGTGGCCTCTCTGCTGAGCTTCCTGTTAGGGGCCGAAGGCACCTGGGGTTCGGCCATTCGGAGGCCCCTTGCCCTCACTGAAGGCCTGGGTGCCCAGGGCCGAAGGCCCGCCAGCGTGTAGCCCAGGCCGAAGGCCTGGGTTTCGGGCCCGCATACAACGCCATCCCCGCCCTGAAAGGGCGGCGGCGCCGATCTTCACTCTTCGTCCCGGTCGACACGCCCAGCCGCCGGCGCCCCTTCAGGGCGCGTGATGAAAACATCATCACTACATACGCACCCCAGGCTTGGGCCGGAGGACCGGCCCCGCCTGGGGCTACTCGCTGCCGGCCCTTCGGGCCTACGGCGCTCGCCGCGACCAGCTCGAGCTCCTTCGGTCCGGTCGGGCGATACAGGGTGACGGTCTCGGGATCGTTCATCCCGAGAATCTAGCAAATGCGAAGGAGATCCGACCTCCATCGGATCTTCTTCGATTTCCCGGCGCAAAGCTGGCCGTGTTTCATCGATCCCCGGCTCCGGAAGTCCGAGGTTCCGGCCATTCGAGGCGGATGGCATCCAAGCGTCAGCGCTCCGCGCCTCGTCACTCGGGTGTTCATGTGTTCAAGTGCTCAGGTGTCCTGCAGTGAAGACACCAAGACACCAAGACACCAAGACACCAAGACACCAAGACACCAAGACACCAAAGCACCAAGACACCAAAGCACCAAGACACCAAAGCACCAAGACACCCAAAAAAAGAGCCCGCGCTCTCCGCGCGGGCTCGAGGCGACTCAAAGTGGGACATCTGTGCCGGGAACAGAGTGCTCACTTCTCGAACGTCAGGCCTCGGCTCTCGCCTTGGGCGCGGATGGCTCCGAGGACGGCGGCGTCGAAGGCCTGATCGCGGCCGCCGGCCTGCTCCTTCATCTTCTCGGCGACGAAGGCGTCGCGCTTCTTGCCGAGCTCGAGGATCTTCTTCTGGAGCTCCTCGCGCTTCTCGCCGAGCTCTTTGGCGTGCTTCTCGAGCTCCTCTTGGGACAGCTCACGCACGGCTTCGGGCAGCGTCTTGCGATCGAGCTTCTCCCAGTCGAAGCCCTCCTGTTTCAGGGCATCGACCAAATCCCAGGACGCGCAGTTGTAGAGACCGTTGGCCTTCCACACGGCGCGGGTCGCGATGGCTTCGGAGTTCATGACTTTGCAGTTCACGTCTTGCGCGACCTGCCGGTTCTGGGCTTCGAGCCCCTCCTGCCCAAACCTCAGATAGGTGGCGTTCAGGCCTTCGTTGAGCTGGGTAATCTCGGCGTCGAAGGGCGTCTCGACCACGACGGTGCCGTTGTCTTGATCGATTGAGGCGAAGGTCCCGTCGGCCAGCAGCGCGACGTTCTTCCAGCCCGGCGCGATATCGTCGGTCGCCGGGCCGCAATAGATGGAGCTCACCGTGATCGAGCGCTCAATCGCCCGACGCACGGCCTCTGCGTACGGCACCTCTTGATCTTGATCGGCCGACTCGTTGCCGGCGACGAAGAGGAGGCGCATGCCATCCGAGCTCGTGCTCCAGCTCAGCTTGTCGAGGGAGGCCTGGATGACGCGGCCGACGAGCTCGGTGCCGCCGTTGGTCGTGAGCGCGAAGAGCCGCTCGGAGACGAGGTCCAGATCGTCGGTGAAGTCGCTGTCGACCCGCACCCACCCTTCGGCTTGGTCGTGCCCGTCATTTCCGAAGGTGAGGAGCGCGACGCGGAGCTTCGGGCTGGGCTTGGCGGTCGCGAGCTCATTGACGATGACCCAGAGCTTCTGCCGGGCGGCGTTGATGAGCCCGCTCATGCTGCCGCTCGTGTCGAGGCAGATGACGAGCTCGACGACGGGCGGCTCGACGGTCCGGATGGCGGCGACGGCAGGCTCATCGTCGACGAAGCTGAAGGTCGGAGAGACGGCGAGGGTCAGAGAGAGAAAGGTGGCGAGGCTGATCATCATGACTTCTTAACTCCATATGAAATTGGGCAGCGGGCCCTTGGACTCACTTCCCGGCGATCGGTTCACCGGCGATTTCGAACGAGCACGTTTCGGCCGCCGTGCTCGAGCAGGACCTCGCCTTCGAGCGAGAGAACGGCTTGTCGCCCTTCGCCCTGCAGCGTCTCCAGGAGCGCTTGGTGCTCCGGCGTCCCGAACTCGATCACCTCGGTGGCCTCGAGCGCTTTCTGCTCGGCGATCAGGCGCGTATCGATCCACTGTCCGCCGCGGTTCAAGAACGCCCGGTCACAGACCTGCTGAATCGTGGTGTGCTGGACCTGGGCGAGGTCGTCGCCGAGGTAGCGGTTCGAGTAGTTCAGCCACTGCTGGCCTCGCTGCTGCACGTTGTTGAGCCCTTGAACGACGGCGGCCCGGCCCGAGCGCGAGTTGACCGCCCTCTGATCGAGGTTGAAGGCGCAGCCGGTGACGAGCAGATCCCATTGGGACAGGTCGGTGCCCTCGAGCGCCAAGAAGGCGGTGTACTCGCTCAGGATGCCGAAGCGCGTCGAGAGGTGGACGATCTCGTCCGTCAGCTCGCGCATCTTCTGGCGCTCGACCTCACTGAGCCCTTCGGCGCCCGACTGACGGACCTCATCGACCAGCTCGGCGATCCGCCGCGATGCCCACAGGCGGGGCACGAAGGCGTTGCGCGTGGTGGCCTTGTCGAGATCGAAGTCGAAGCGGAAGCGGCGCGACTTCCCGCGGAAGTTCCCCGACAACTGGAACCGAAGCGGCTCTTGACCGAGGTACCGGCCGAGCAATACGAGCTGGTCGCCCTCGAACAGATCCGGTAGCTCGCTCGGCATCGGATCGCGGACGACGCGCGTCGACTCCTTCCCCTCCGCATCCAGCATCGCGTACTGCAAGCCGGCGAACACAGGCCCCCAGAGCTGCTTGTAGACCTGGGCGACCTTGGTCTCGACATCCTCTCCGGGCAGCACGTAGACACTCTTGGCCTTGCTGTTCTCGGCGATGTGGTCGAGCAGAGGCACGTTGACGTCTTCCCCCACACCGAAGGTGAAGATGCGTCGCTCGAACGGGTTCGCCTTCTCGGCGAGCTCGCGGATGGTGACCTCCGAGGTCTGACCGATCGTCGGCAGCCCGTCGGTCAGGAAGAAGACCAGAGGCAGGCGCCCTTCGCTCGGCGGCTGGCGCAAGGCTTCGACGAGCGCATCGTGGATGTTCGTGCCGCCGCCAGGCTTGAGGCTCTTCAAGTACTCCCGGACCGTTTCGATCGCGCGCTCGGTGCGCAGGACGGGCCTCGGCGAGAAAGCGGCGACCTCGTTCGAGTAGTCGAGGATGTTGAAGGTCTCGTTCTCCTGCAGCCCCTCGATCACCTGGAGGCTCGCGGACAACGCCTGATCGAGCTTGCCACCGGCCATGCTCCCGGACCGGTCGATCACGAGCGTCACCTCGCGCGCCAAGGAGCGAACCTCCTTCGAGCTGGGCTGCGGAAGGCCCGCCATCAGGAGGAAGTAGCCGCCGCCTCCCGCCGGGTCCGGATAGGCGAACAAGGACGCGCCGATACCTTCATTCGTGGAAACGAAGGAAAGAAGGAAAGGGCCGACCTCGGACTGGGCCGAGCGTGGCACGCGGACGCGGTGATGCTTGGGGGACAACTCGACGCTCTCGAGCGGGTGGCTCGGCGAGTAGACGGAAGCGATCGATGCCGTCGCGGTCAAATCGACCTCGATCTCCCAAGGCACCTTGACCGCCAGCGACTCGCTCCGCGGAATGCGGTAGTCCGCTCGCGCGCCATCGCCCTCGAGCAGGTGCTCGTAGGTCAAGCTGACCTTCTGGTCCCCTTGCGCCGGTACCGGAAAGACGCTCGAGCGCACCAGTGCGTAGCCCGCGAACTCCAAGAGAGCCGGATCCCTCGTCTTGGCCACGATGGCGTCGTAGGTCCGTCTCGCCTCGTCCTTCGGCAGGAGGTCCGCCGTCGGCTCGCTGGCGGCTCCCTGGAAGAGGAAGCGGCTGACGGCGGCGCCGTCCGGCACAGGCAACAGCAAGACGGCCTCGGCCGGACGCGGCCCCGGGTTGTGGACCGAGATGTCGAGGCGCGTCGTGGCGGTCCGGTCCAAGATGCGCACCTCGGCGCGCACGCCGGTCACCTGGATCTCGGGATTGCCCGGCCGCATCGCGAAGCCACGGCTCTGCGGCACGATGATGTGCGAGGCATCGCGCCACCCGCGTTGGGCGAGCGCCGTAGGCGCCGTAGCCGCGAAGACTAAGAGGACGAATGACCACTTCCTGACGTTCAGCATGACGAGCTCCCTTCGAATGACGATTGCTTCCACGTCAATCTACCGGCTCTTCGGCAGAACGGAGGTAAGAGGCATGTCAAACCTTTGGGGGGAGCGTTGGCGGGAGGCGAAACGGTTCGATCGTCCAGCGTCGAACGTTCAACGCATAGGGTTCTAGCCGTCCTGGCTCCGCAGAAAGACGCTACCTCCCCGGTCTTGGCCACGCCGGAGCCAGGACGGCTAGAACTTGTTGGACGATGCCGCTTCGGGCTCG
>JAVJTD010000408.1:0-5014 GCA_040219065.1 Planctomycetota bacterium | reverse complement strand
CTCAGATCTGAAGCTCCGTGGCCACGCTCGACCCCGGCCCAAGCTTGCTCGTGCGTGCTCTCGCAGACAGACTCGGTCTTTGGCTCGCTCGGCTCGAGCCGCTGGAAACCTGAAAGTTGAGAGTCGGACGTTGAGCCGTTGAACGTTCGAAGAGGCCCAAGCTCGCTCGTGCGTGCTCTCGCAGACACACCCAGTCACCGGCTCGCTCGGCTTGGGCACTCCATTCATTCGGGGATTGGTCCGATTTCCTCGTGCCCGTCATCGATCCCCCTGTCATCCAGACACGGTTTCCGCTCGAGCCCGCGACCGTTAGACTCAGTCCTTCGGTACCGGTCCGCCCCGGCCCGCTCGTCTTTCAGGATCCAGGGACACGATGAAGCTTCTGCAAGGTCTCCGTACCGTCTCGCTTCTCGCGACCGGCCTTCTCGTGCTCTCGATGTCGACGAGTTGTCGGCGGGAGAGCGGGGATATCATTCTCGTTTCCGATCAGGCGTCCGTGCAGGATCCGACGGCGGATGCCGGGCCGGACCTCACGGCGGGATACGGGAAGGTGGTCGTGCTCGACGGCTCGCGGAGCAAGTCGGGCAATCCGGCGGAGCCCGGGTTGTCGTTTCGCTGGGAGCAGCTCTCGGGGCCGAGCATCAACTTGCAGGGCGAGAACAGCGTGCGAGCGTCGTTCGCCGCGCCGCTCCGAGACACGGCTTTCACGTTTCGGCTCACAGTCCTGGAAGCCGAGCGCGTGAGCTCGCCCGACGAGGTGAGCGTCGAGATCCGGAATGCGGCGCCCATCGCCGATGCGGGACCGGACATCGTGGTGGATCCGGGATTGCCCGCCTCGCTGGACGGGACGGGCTCGAGCGACCCGGACGGGGGACCCGGCCCGCTCGAGTTCTCGTGGATGCAGACCGGTGGACAGACGACGCCGCCGCTCGACGGCGCAGACACGGCGACGCCAGTGCTGGTGCCCGAGTTCGGTCGTGACCAGCTCACCTTCGAAGTGGTCGTCAATGACGGCGTCACGTTCTCGACCCCTGACAGTGTCGTCGTCGATGTCGACATTCAGCCGCTCGGGAATGCCGGACCGAACCAGGAGGTCGGGCGCGGCGCACAGGTCGTGCTCGACGCCACCGCGTCCGACGATCCCGACGGCGATCCGCTGACGTACGAGTGGATCGTGCCCGAGTCGGTCACGCTGTCGCCGGACCGATTCTCACCGATCGCGACCTTCCGCACCGACTCCAGTCAGGATCTCGAGTATCCCATCGAGCTGCGGGTCTTCGACGAGGTGCGCGAGGGTGTTCGCTCCTTTCTGCGCGTGCACTCAGTCTCTTCTCCGGGCACCCGTCCCCTCGCCGATGCCGGTCGCACACAGATGGCGACGCCGGGCACCGAAGTCGCTCTCGTCGCCTTCGATTCGCTCGACCCGGACACCGAGCTTCAGGACCTGACCTTTACTTGGACCCCTGACGACGAGGAGCTGGACCTCTCGAGCACGAGCTCGCCGACACCGACCTTCGTCGCACCCGATGAGGCTCCGCAGGTTCAGTCCTTCACCTTGGTCGTCTCGGATGGATCCAAGAGCTCGACGGACCGTGTCAGTGTGCTCATCGCACCGAGCGACAACGTCGCGCCCTCGGTCTCGGCCGGCGAGGACCAGATCGTCGAGCCGGGTGCACCGGTCCAGCTCGCGGGCACGGTCGACGATGCCGACGGGCCCGATCAACCCACCTTCCAATGGCGACAGCTCGAAGGCGAGCCGGTGTTGCTCGATGACCCGAGCCGCCTCGATCCGAGCTTCACGGCACCGAGTGATCTGGCGTTTCGCACGATGCGCTTTCGCCTCGTCGCCTGGGACGGCTTGCAGTACAGCGTCGCCGACGACGTGATGGTCACGATCTCGAGCCCCGACGCGCCGATCGCCATCGCCGAGGCCTGCGATCCTGCCGACGCGTCGGACTACCGTCCCCTCGAGGACGTCTGCCTCGACGCGAGCCGCAGCTTCGATCCCAACGGCTTCCCGATCCTGGCCTTCCGCTGGACCGAGCCCGAGGGCTTCGGCGGCACCCTCGACGATCCGAATGTCGAGATCCCGATCGCCACGCTGCCCAACGTCCACCGTGACCTCATCTACACTCTCGAGGTCTCGAACGGTGCTCAGTGGAGCGATCCGACGACCGTCAGCCTGACCGTCGTGAATCGTGCGCCCACCGCTGCGATTCAGGGCGAGCCCGGTGCGGCGGTTCAGCCGAACAGCCAGGTGACCATCGACTCCTTGCTGAGCACCGATCCCGATGGATCCGTCCTGGCCTCGAGGTGGCAGCAGATCTCGGGCGCCGAGACGCTCGCGTTCAACGCCGATCAACCGAGCATCGTCTTCCGTCCCAAGCAAGCGGCCCTGCCAGGCTTCACCCTGCGACCCCCGATCGTGCTGCAGCTCACCGTCGATGACGGAAACCTCGACGAGGTCGACCACACCGACACCGTCAACAGCCAACCGATCCTGGTCAACCCCAGCCACGAGCACGACGTCGCCGAGTTCCTACGGGACGGCTGCGACGGTGGACGCTGTACGAGCTGCCATTCGACGACCGGAAACGCCGGCGGCTTCTCGATCTCCTGCGACGACATCGACGCCCTCTTCCGAGAGCTGACGATCGAGCTCAGCCCGACCGAGCAAAACCCCCGCGTCGACGTCACTGACCCCGAGAACAGCCTGCTCCTCCGAAAGATGCGAGCCACCGACGGCAACCACGACGACCTCTACCCCGAATCGAGCGAAGAGTACCGCCTCATCCTCGAGTGGATCCGATCCGGAGCGCTGAAGAACTGACGTACTTGGGTGCTTGGGTGCCAGGGTGCTTGGGTGTTTACGTGTTCACCAAGACACCTCCTTCTGGGTGCTTGGGTGACTGGGTGCTTGGGTGACTGGGTGCTTGGGTGCCTGGGTGCTTGGGTGCTTGGGTGACTGGGTGTTTACGTATTCACCAAGACACCAAGACACCTCCTTCTGGGTGCTTGGGTGCCTGGGTGCTCAAGTGCTTGTGGGTCGTTCGGAGCGCCGGCTTCAGCCGGTCTCGGTGCTCTCCCTCCGGGCGCCTCCGGAGCACCGGCCTGATTCACTGCACCCGAACACCAGAACACCAGGGCACCAAAGCACCTCTTCCTGGGTGAATGGCGATGATGGTGCGCCTGCAACACGGTCCAGGCGACGTGTATACTTCAGGCTGATTGCCGCCATCTCCCAACCTTCGACCTCGCTTCGGACCTCGTCGCATGCACCGCTTGCTCTGGCTGCTCCTCACTACCCTCCTCGTCGCTTGCTCGGACGACCCGGCTCCGTCCACGAAAGTGAAGACCCGCCCGGCCGAGTCCTTCGAGACGAGCACCTTCGAAGAGCTGATCGCCGGGCTGCCGACCGAAGGGCCCGTCCCATTCTGGCCCGTCCTGCCTGAGGGCGACTTCGTCGGCTCGGAGGTGTGCGCCGAGTGTCACGCCGAGGAGCATGCGCTTCAGACCGCGACGCGGATGAACGGGACCGGTCAGCGCATCACGGCCGAGAACCGGGAGCAGTTCTTCCCTGAGCAGCTCCTCGAGCAGGAATTCCAGGATCCCTACAACAAGCACCGCTACCGCTACCGCTTCCGAGACGAAGGTGTCGTGCTCGAGGTGGCCGATCGCCGTGGCAAGAAGAAGGCCGAGATCCCGGCCGAGTGGGCCATCGGTGCCGGCGGGCGAGCGTTTACGTACGTCACTCCCGTCGGGGCCGCCGACCTGCTCGAGCTTCGCGTCTCCAACTACACCTACCTCGACGAGTGGGGTGTCACGCCGGGCCAAAATCCCAGCCGCGACATCCGGGGTATCCAGTTCGGTGCGCGTCCCGCCGAGCGCTGCTTCGACTGCCACGGGACGGCGATCCGAACCGGAGACGACGGCTCGCTCGACACGTCCGAGGTCATGGGCGGAGTCCAGTGTGAGCGATGCCATGGACCCGGCCAGGCGCACGTCGACGCGATGCTGAAGGGAGAGGAGGACGAGACCCATCTGCTCGGCCTCCAGGACCTGCCGGGCGCGCAGCAGGTCGCCCTCTGTGGTCAGTGTCACCGCCGCATCGAAGAGGTCGATGTCGCCGAGGTCCTTCTCGAGTCCTCCTCGATCGTTCGACACTCGGGTGTCGGGATCACGCTCTCGGAGTGCTTCCGGGCAAGGCCCGACGAGCTGGGCTGCTTGAACTGTCACAGCCCCCACGAGGACTCGGTCAAGGACGACAGGTCTCACTACGATGTCGTGTGCATCGGCTGCCACCCCGGAACGGTGCAGCAGGATGGGCACGGCGGCGAGGAAGGAACCATCGAGACGTGCATCGGCTGTCACATGCCGGCGGTCGCGACATCGATGGGCGTCGAAGGGCGAGAGTCGAAGTTCGTCGACCACTGGATCCGTGTCCCCGGAAAGCTGGGAGACGTCGCGAATCCCGAGGCGAGGCTGAAGGCGAGCCCCGAGCTGGCCGACCTGATCGCGGGCGCGGCCGTGCAAGCCTTGCGAGACGATCCCGACAACCATATGGCATACGCCAATCTGGGCAAGATCCTGAAGGTGCGCGGCGACCTCGATCGCGCGGCCTGGGCCTTCGAGCAATCCGTGCGAATCGAGCCCTCGAAGATCCCCAACATCGGAGCCCTCGCCATGCTCTCGATGCAGCTCCGACTCCCGGGGAAGACCCGCGAAGCCTGCGAGCGAATCCTCGCCCTGGATCCCGACAACGAGATTGCCGGGAAGCTCCTGAAGCGGGTGGACCGAATCGAGAATCGTTGAGGTCGGTGGGTGCCTTGGTGCCTTGGTGTCTTGGTGAACGGGTGATGGTGAGGCGCCTTGCAACACCCGTGCACCCATTTCGAGGCGCGGGGACGACCCTTCGCTGCGCTTCGGGCTCTTTGGGGCTGTAGACATTCCTCGTCGTCGCTTCGGGCTCGGGTTGGTAGTGACCCTCCACGGACTCCGGCTGGACCGGTCGCTG
>JAVJTD010000292.1:0-7271 GCA_040219065.1 Planctomycetota bacterium | reverse complement strand
GCGCACGCTCGAGCAACGCCGCCGGCGGATCGGGCAAGTGCTCCGGGCTCGGGCCGCGCAAGAGACCGACGAGGGGATCCGGACTCTGCTCGAGCTCCGCGATCGCGCGCTGACAGGTCGGGCAAACCGAGAGGTGGCCTTCGATCGCGGCCCAGTCGATCGACGCCCGTCGACCGGACACGAACGCCTCGAGTGCCTGCACCGTTGGACAGTGTCGCGACAATGTCATGCCTCGCCCAGAGCGACCTCCCGGCTCCACACCCTGTCGAACATCGCGGTGTTACACAAGAGGATGTCCGCGCCGATCGAGTGCAAACACGACGACCGCGCGGTACGTTCTGAAGGCGTTCTCGGTTCCTACCCGCCGCCCATGGAGGTCGCGATGTCGACGCCCTCTCCCGTGCCGCGACGCCAGCCGGCGACGGCACGCAGCCTCATAGAAGGGCTCTGGCGAGCGGATGACTCGTCGTGGGACCGCGTCGTGAGGATGTATGCGCCTCTGATACTGCACTGGTGCCGACGGTTCGGGCTGCAGGAGGCCGACGCGGCTGACGTCACGCAGGAGGTCTTCGCCGCCGTCCACCGCGGGATCGCGAGCTTTCGCCACGGCCGGGCTCAGGACACCTTCCGAGGTTGGCTGCGGCGGATCACCGTCAACAAGCTTCGCGATCGGTACCGGCGAGAAGCCGGCGACACCCAAGGACGCGGAGGCACGGGTGCGTGGCGCGCGCTCGATCGGCTCGAAGGGAGCCCACCTGTCTCGGAGGAATCACTCGCCTCGGACACGGGTGAGGGTGCCTTGGTGCGGAGAGCCCTCGAGCGGATCCGCCCGGAGTTTCGCGAGACGACGTTTCGCGCGTTCTGGCGCACGGCAGTCGACGCCTGCTCGGCTCCCGACGTGGCAAGGGAGCTGGGGCTGAGCGCCGGGGCCGTGCGGGTCGCGAAGAGCCGGGTCCTGCAGCGGCTCCGCCTGGAGCTGGGCGATCTGTGAGGCGCCGCCTTTCGGGACCGCCGTCACTGCATGGCGCTCGTGTGCAGCTTTGGATCGAAGAGCTGAAAATAGAGTCCGCAGTCGCCGCTGCCGTTCTCGACCTTGACCAGGACTCGGTTCCATCCGGCCTTCATCTTCAAGACGCCCATCTGCCGGAACGGCGAGGCGGCGTGGCGGCTCCGGTCCTCGTAGACCTTCTGACCGTTGAAGAAGAGCTGGCAGCCGTCGTCGGTGCCGATCGCGTACATCGCGTCCCTCTCATCGGGTGAGAGCACCCAAGTCTGCGCGTAGACGATGGCGTTCTCGCCGCCCGCCCGATCCGCGGGATCGAGCAGATCCAGGTAGCCGTCTCGCGACACCGAAGCGCGGCGCCATCGAGCTGGGCCGCCTCGCCCCTCATGCTCGTGACGCACATCGCCATCGGTCTCGGGCCCGAAAGCGCGGCTGTACAGCGTCGAGCGGTCGGGGTTGGGGAAGTACCCAATCGCCATCCAGTCGGCAATGAACCGTCCACCCAGCCCGGGCCGGAGCTCGGTGCTGTAGCGCTGAACGATGTCGACGCCTTCGTCGATCAAGAACTGACGAACACCGTCCGCCATCGCGCCCGGATCGTGTGCGACCAGCGCACGAAGCAGGGCGACGCGCCGCTCGGGATCGCTCCGGCTCTCTTTCAGTGCTTTGCGCAGCGGCACCTCGGCTTCGGGGAGCGGATGGGCCTCGAGCACGCGCGCGGCGGTTAGCAGCAAGCGACCTTCGACCTTGCCGAGCAGGCTCAATGCCGCCTGCGCGGCAACGTCTGGATGCGCCTCTTTGGCCTTCCAGAGCAGCAGCGCCGCTTGCTCTGAACCCACTTCAGCGCGGACCAGTCGCTCCAGCTCGGAGGGATCTTGCACCTCGGCGACGAGTGACGTGTCGATCGCAGCGAGCGGCGTCCACTGTCCGTCACCGTCGGCATCGAGGAAGACCGGATTGGTGACCGCGCGCGGCAAGGACGCTCGCCCTTGCGTGGGCAGGAGCGGCTCGAGTGGATCGTCCCCTTCGACCAGTATGGCGACCCAGGCATCGCGCTCGAGCGTCAAGGTGTGGCGCTTCTCGAGGCGAGTGATGCTGCGCTGCGGCGGTACCTCCCAGGTCTCCTGGATGTCGCCATTGACCACGAGATGAACGCGGTCGCAGTCGATCCAGCTCGCCGCGCGCACTCGAACCGCGATCTCGGCGCTCTTCGAGTCGCAGCGAACTTCACTGCCCATCGGCTGCCCGTTCACGGTGAGCTCGACGAAAGGACCGCTCGTCGTGAACATCGTTCCGGCGCGGATGCCGGCGAGCACCGAAGGGACATCGACGCTCGGCGCGGACGGGCCATCGTATCGGACGTAGTTCCTCGGGTAGCCGGCGAACGTCGCGTGCACCGTGTGGCTGTCGGAGTTGCCGACGGCCCAGGCGCGATAGCCGGTATTCAACATGCGGAACCAATCGGCGAGGACCCAGTAGCGATTGCCGGTGTCGTGGAGCCTCTCCTCGTCGTCGTAGCCGTACCCCTGGTTCGAGTTGAAGATCTCGACCGTGTCGAACTCGAAGGAGAATCGATCATCTGCTGCCTCACCGGTAACGGGGTCGAGACCGAACTTCGTGAAGTAGTCGATGCCTTCCCAGCGGGGATGATTGACCTGCACGATCGGCCGCTCGCCGTAACGGTTCGGCTCCCGCCGGATCACCGTGAACAGCTCACGCGGATCGTCGATGCCGGAGTCGATGACGGGACGCTTCGGATCGAGCGGAAACGCGTTGAAGTGGCCGATGCTCGTCGAGACCTCGTTGCCAGTGACCGCGGTCATGCGGCTCTCACCGCCGCGGGCCTTCAGCATCGGACCGTAATCGGTGTTGTGATCGTGATCGGTCGCGACCGCGAAGTCGACGCCCTCTCCGAGCAAGGAGATGATGCGCTCGCTCAGGTTCGAGTCACCGTGCCCGGAGTACGTCAGCGTGTGCAGATGGAAATCGCCGCCGATCCAGCCGCCGGTGTCGATCTGCTTGCGAAGCCTGGCCTCGAAGGTCTGCGGCTCGCCCTCTCGAATCGTGACCACCCGGGCAGCCAGCGACCATTCGAGGCCGAGCGAGGCGTAGACGCGATAGGTCCCGACGGGCACGGTCAACCGCCCATGACCGCGCAATGAGTAAATGACGTTCTTGCGAACGGCGAGCTGCTCCGGCGCGACCTGCGTCGCCCGGAAGAGCTCGGGCGCTGCCTCGCCATCCTTCACGAAGGTGAGCCGCGCCGGGATCTCATTGCCATTCGCGTCGGTGACGAGGAATCGGAGCTCACCGGCTTCGACGTCGCCGGCCGTCTCCCACAAGGGATCGTCCTGCGCCTCCTGGCCGCGTCCGACCAAGCCGATAGCGAACAAGACGGCCAGCGATCCCAAGGCGATCCACGCACGCATGTGACGACTCCTCAGACTGGTTCACACGGGGGACACGGGGGGTTCTCAAACCTGTCGGTCGGATAGGGCTCTGTTCGTGGGAATGGGCTTCTGAACGCGTCCCTTGCTCGGGGCCTCTCCGTTCCGAGGATGGCTCTGGCGAGGCGGCGGCTGATGGATCGACGACTGCTCTCCGTTTCGGGCGCGCGGGCTCTGGTTCCCGCGTCCCTTGCTCGGGGCCTCTCCGTTCCGAGGATGGCTCTGGCGAGATGGCGGCTGATGGATCGACGACTGCTCTCCGTTTCGGGCGCGCGGGCTCTGGTTGCCGAGACCGCTTGCACGGGATCAGCCCCGGACGAAGCCCGGGGGCATCTCGAGGGCCAGGATGTCCAGGAGACCGGGCACTCGCGGCGGACTCTTTTCGATCCAGCCGATCTGAATGATGCCGCCGCCGATGTTCTGGCCGTTGCCGGGACCCTTCGGACCGCCGCCGTTCGAGCCGCAGCCTTGGAACGACTGGCCCACGTTGACGCTCCGGGGCGAGTCCGCGGCTGGCGCTTGCCAGGTGAAGTCGATTGCGCGGTAGCCGCTGCCGACTCTCTGGAGCGAGAAGCCCAGAGGGTTGCTCGCCGGCTCCACGAACCCGATGTCGACGGACAACGTGCCAGCCGCCGGACCATTCGCCGCCGTGAAGGTTCCGCCGTAGCTGAGAAACTCGACGACGCGGCCGGAGTCATCGATCAGCGCGACGCCGTCGGGGTCGCCGTCCTGGAAGCCCGGAAAGGCGAACACGCGGACACCGGCGCAGCCTCCATCGAACGGCAAGGAGCCGGTCAGCTCGACGGTCTTGTAGGTGCCTCCGCCGAAGCCGTTGTACCCGACGAGGCTCCAGCCGTTGAGGCTCTGACCCGGCGTCCCCGCGATCTCGATGAGCTCGCCCGTGTCGGCCCCCACGTTCTGATAATGCAGCTCGTTGATCCAGACATTGGCGATCGGACCGGGCGCTGGCGTCCCGGCAGCCTCACCGCTCGAGGCCGACTCGTTGTCGGAGAGATCGAATGCGGTGACGACATAGTAATACGTCGTACCGTTGACGGCCGTGTTGTCGGTGTAGCTGCTCGCGAGGAACGGCTCCACTGTCAGCGGGCTATAGGGACCGCCCGAGACGTCGGAGCGATACACCCGGTAGCCGTAGAGGTCCGGCTCACCGTTGTCGCTCCAATCGAGCACGATCCTGTTATTGCCGGGCTGCGCGCTCAATCCACTCGGCGCTAGAGGCGGCGTCGTGTCGCCGGTGCAGCCACCCGAGAAGACCTGCCCGTTGTTCGTCACGCCGGCAGTCGCGGTGGTGGCCGCTTGCCAAGTGAAGGCACTGCTCTGCGCTCCCGTGCCGCCGAGCTGCAGCGATTGCCCGACGGGCGTACCGGGATCCTCACTCACGCCGATGTCGGTCGAGATCTGGCCGAATGCCGGTCCACCTAGCCCGAAGATCACGCCTTCGTAGCTGAGGAACTGGATCACGGTATTGGTCGGGGAGACGAGCGCGATACCATCGGGCGTGCCGTCCTGCAAGCCCGCGAAAGCGAATGACAACACACCGACGCAACTCTGCTGATCGGGGATCGTGCCGCTGAGGCTCAGCGTGGAGTAAACCGTGCCGGTGGCGCCGTCGTAAGCGAACAAGGTCCAGCCCGAGAGATCGAAGCCCGCCGGGCCCGCGATCTCGACGGCCTCGTTCACGTCGCCGCCGGTGTTGTCGTAGTGGATCTCGTTGATCCAGGGCGTGGTGCTCGCACCCGAGGTCGACGACGCACTCGCCTCGTTGCTGAGACCGGACTCGAGACCTTCGTCGTCTTTCGCGATGACGACATAATAATACGTCGTGCCGACCGTCAATCCGGTGTCCTGGTAATCGCTGCTCACGACGATCATGTCGTTCCGCTGAAAGTACGGACCGCCCGGCGCGACAGCGCGGAAGACGTCGTAGCCGATGACGTCGAATTCGGCGTTGTCGTTCCAATCGAGGTCGATGTAGCCAGGGCCGCCCATCGCGACGAGTCCGGTCGGCGCCGCCGGAGCGCCGCCGCTGCCGCAGTTACCGGAGAACAGGCAGTCGACCCACTCGGGATGATCGACGAAGGGGTTCCGGTTGCCCTGGAATCCGAAGACGATGTCGTTGCGATCGCGCTCGCGCTGATCGACGGGGTCCTCGGCGTGCCATTGCAGCAGCACGGCGAGCAGGCCCATGTAGGCGACCGACTTGTTGTTGTTGACGTCCGCCTGGATCAGGGATCCATTGTCGGTGAGGATCAGGTTCGGCTCGGGCGCGCCCGTACCATTGTGCGTGCCACCCTCATAGCGGAGGTCCATGTAGAACATCGCCCGCGCGACATCGCCGCGGCGACCGTTCCACACCTCCCATGTGCCAGCCTCACCGAATCCGCGCACCCAATTCGAGTTGCCCGGATACGTCCCGCTGCCACCGCCACGCCCGTCGTTGAAGTCGGTCGGCTCCTCGGTGCAGTTCCCGTCACAGATCCGGAAGGGCCGATTGCTTCGCGCGGTGTTGTAATCGTCGAAGCACAACCGAAGGATGTGGCAATCGGTGTAGGGGTAGTTCTGCCCGTCGTCGATCGGGAAGCCGTAGGACGAGGGCCAAAGATGCTCGCGATTGTAGTTCGGGTTGCCGCCACCGGCCTTGGTGAAGGTCGCGTTCTTGTAGATGTCGAGGATCCGGCTCGCATTGCTGGGGTCCTCGTCCGCCAGCTCCAGGATGTCCCAGGTGTCGGTGCCGCCCGAGGTGTAAGGGAAGCGCGTGTGGTCGTCGATCACTTGGTGCAACGTGGCGCGCAGCGTCGTCGGGTTGCTGTCATCGACCGAGTCGTAATACCCCGGCGGCTGCGCGATGACTGTGCCGCTGAACAGGGTGAGGGACAGGAGCGACAGGACGATGAGGCAGAGTGGCGATCGGACCTGGCGGAACGACATGCTGGGCGTCCTCCGTGACGATGTGCTGAGGAAGCACGGGAACGTTACACCTTGGCTGGCAAGGGGCTTGGTGATCATCCGGTTTGGGATTCGTTGATTCGGGCTCGTCGTCGGCTCGCGGCCGAGCGCCCCAGAATGTCACGAATCGCCCCGAAACGAAAGGCTCAGAACCCGGTCGATTCGACCGGTGACCACAGCATCCGGGCTCATGGGAAGCAGGCGTGAAGTCATCGGGCCAGCGCCTCCGTCAATCGGTCCAAGAAGACAGCCTGCGCAGAGTTGATCTTCTGGCGCGCCATCTCCAGGTCGTAGAAGCTCCAGGCGTCCACTTCGGGAAACGAGCGTGTCTGCCCGGATCTCGGGGGCCACTCGATCTCGAAGGTGTCGCTCGGCGGCGGAGCGCTGGTGTCGGCGTCCCCCTCCACCGCCCACGCAACGACACGCTTGCCACCCGCCTGACGCACCTCGCCGAGCGGAATGCGCTCACCAGCCGGCCGCAGTCCCGTCTCCTCGGCCAGCTCGCGAAACGCGGTCGCCTCCATCTCCTCCCCCGCTTCCGGCTCACCCTTGGGAATCGTCCAAGCGCCGTCGTCCTTCTTCCGGAAGTACGGCCCACCCGGATGGACGAGCAGCACCTCGAGCAAAGATCCCGAGCGACGATAGACCAGTACACCCGCGCTCTGAGTCATGTCCCCTCCGTGCACTGTTTGCTCTCCGAAGTGCCCCCTCCGTGTCCTCCCCGCGGCACAAGCCTCCAAAGTCGCGCCAACTCTCCCGAACTCGAACCCGCCCCACCGACAGGTTCAAGAAACCCTCCGTGTCCCCCGTGCTCTCCGTGTTGAATCCTCCGTGTCCCCCGTGCTCTCCGTGTT
>JAVJTD010000396.1:0-44251 GCA_040219065.1 Planctomycetota bacterium | reverse complement strand
TCCAGACTTCTGGCAAGGCTTGACGCAAGGTCTCGCGTTGCGATTCGGAGAGCTGAGGGCCGAGCTTCCGTAGAGCCTCCACCAGTGGGAGCGCGATATGACTCCTCACCGAATCATTGGCAGTCGCTGTGCTCCGAAGAACCCCGATGATCTCCGAGACATCTTCGGTACGGCTCACGGTAGAGACCAAGTTCCATGACACGATCCCAATGGATTTGGCCGGCAGGCTACTCATCTCGTATCCCGAAGTGATCAAGGACTCGATGACGTCACCCGTTCGTTGTCCCTCGGCCGAGATGCTCAGGACTCTCACGATCGTGCCAACGACATTCGGATTCTCGGCAGGGTCGAGAGCCATCGACACCAGAGCATCCACCTCGTATCCATGTCCGTAAGCCAGTAGGGAGAGCCATTTCTGCTTCTCCTCTGCACTGCTGGCGCGAAGTGCCCGGCTCACCGCCTCCCTCTCGGCCAAAGCGGAACTCGCCAAGATCATCGGCCCCAGCAGATCCGGGTCCGCTGCGACCAGCCGATTCCCGGCCGCGGGATCTGCATGGAGGACCAAGCTTAGGGCCCTGGCTCTGAGCTCTTGGCAAACTCTTCCGTGAATCAGCGCCTCTTCGAATGCTCGGACGACGTCAGGACAAGCCTTGCCGCGTGACTCCCCTCGGTAGGCCTGGAGGATCCGGCGATGCAGCTCGCACGAGCCTGTCCCCACGGCCATTGGAATCAAGTCACAGCATGGGTCCACTACCGACCAATCTGCCTCGATGATCTCCTGACCGATACTCGTGGACTCCGCCCACGCCTCCAGGTGAGCCGCAACCTCCCCGTCGACCACGCAGTCTAGAAGCTCGGCTTCGACGTCGATGTCCGTGTTCTCCTGCGACGTCGACTCCTCTTCGGCCCTGCTCCGCGGCAATGCCGGAAGGCCACGATTTCCCGCTTTAGTCGACTCCACTCTCGAGGGCTCGGCCGGCGACAAATCGCTTGGCTCACGACCGAGCGAGAGGAGAGCCACCGCCGCGACCAACGACAACGCGATCAGTACGATCAATGTCCACCGGGTCGTGTTCATCTCGGATCTCTCCGGCACGGTACCTGCCGTTCATGGATGGCGCTCCCCTTACCGCAACGGGATCTCGACGAAGTCGCCTTCGGCGTCTTCGGACCTCGATGCATTCGCGATCCTGTCCTCCGTCTCACTGGTCTCGATGATACTGAGCCTTCTGGAGACTGGCGACACCTGCTCGGGAAGCGTGACCGGATTTATTGGGCAGACCAGGGGCCCTCGACTGGCACTGGGGTGTGAGCCGTGAGCGGAGCGATCGGTCCTCGCCGAATCCGTAATGGGTCGATGCCCGTACCATCTCGGGGAGGGTTGTTCGCTGCATCGCGGACTGAACGAACTGCGAGGCGTGGCGTGCCTCTCGCCGAAGTCTCGCTTCGCTCGAGGTTCTTCAAGTCGCGAGACGGATGCGATCTCTGCCCTGGCAATCACCGGCAGGGACCCTCCCCGGACGAGGCGTGGACCGGTCGCTGCGCTCGCGGCTCTCCCCTTTTCGTTTGTGACGATCCTTCCCGTTCCGATCTGAAACCAGGCGCCCATCCAGAGCCCGCGCGACCGAAACGGGAAGCGGTTGCTGAGCTGGGAGGCGCTTCCTCGACGGCGCAGACGATCGAGCCAAGAAGTCCCGAGCAAGGGGCCGATCGAAGTGAGCTCTCGTCGCGGCGGCGTGCCCCGGCCCAAGCTCGCTCGTGAAGGCCTTCACCGACAAGCTGGGTCCTTGGCTCGCTTCGACTTGGGCACTCCAACGGACTCGGGCCCTGTTTCTCACCTTTATGCTCCGGGCACCGCGCCCGGGGGCTTACCTGATCTGCGGGCGGGACGCCCGCGCTCCCGGTGGTTCGAGTGAGCTGTGACGGCCAAACGGGACTCCAATCTCGAAGGACCGATTCGCCAGACTCGATGGGCCGTCGCTTTGGCGAACGGGCCCAGGAATTCGGGAACATTCCGGGGGCTCAGCGACTTCTGGTGCAGTACCCTGGGGAGTTCGGGTCCACCCTGTCTCCGGAGCGCGTGTCGGCGAGCCGATGCATGGAGACTCCTCGGCAGGGATGAGGAATCGATCCTCCGAGCACGAATTGAAAGACCGAAGGAGTCACCCATGCAACGACTGTGGGTCATGGCCTTGATCATCCTCGCGGCGGCCTTCGTGGCGCCGAGCACCGCGTACGCACAAGAGGAAGAAGCTCCGGCGACCGATCAGGACGCCGAAGCCGCCCTCGAGAAGATGCGGGCCGAGCTCGGGAATCCGCCGCCGCGTCCGGCGAACACGCCGGAAGCCATCGCGAAGTTCCGCGCCGAGTACGAGAAGTGGATGCAGCGCCGCGAGGAGCTCTACATCAAGTTCATCAAGAACCACCAAGGCACGGACACCGCCCTCGGGCTCCGGATGGAGATGGCCCTGGGCAAGATGCAGTCGGCCGGTGGACCCGACACCCAGCTCGAAGACGTCATCGCCGAGGTCGAGGACATCGCTGCTTCGGCTCAAGGCAAAGAGCTCAAGGCCCAAGCCACCTACTACTCGGGCGCGATTCACGACCAGCTCGAAAACTGGGACAAGGCGATCGCGGCTTACGAGAAGGCTGCCGAGATCAGCCCGGATCCCGAGCTCGCCATGTACGCCAAGAAGGGCGCCCACGCGGCCAAGGTCAAGCGCGACGGCCTGCTCGATGTCGGCAAGAAGCCGATCGACTTCGAGGTGAAGGCGTTCGACGGCGAGACGACCATCTCCCCGGACATGTACGAGGGCAAGGTCGTCCTCATCGACTTCTGGGCGACGTGGTGTCAGCCGTGCGTTCGGGAGCTGCCGGTCGTCCTCGATACCTACGAGCAGTTCCACGACAAGGGATTCGAGATCATCGGCATCTCCCTCGACTCCAACAAGGAGGCCCTCGAGCGCTTCCTCGCCGAGCGAAACCTCCCCTGGGTCCAGTTCTACGACGGAAAGGGCTGGAGCAACCAGATCGCCGAGATGTACGCGATCCAGTCGATCCCGGCGACCTTCCTGCTCAACCAGAAGGGTGAGATCGCGCACAAGGACCTCCGCGGCGAAGACCTTCCGAAGGCGGTTGCCAAGCTGCTCGGTGAGGAGTACGAGGGCGGAAGTGGCGACGGCGAGCCGGTGGGCAAGCGCCCGGTCGTCGGCGACATGCTGCCGGCCTTCGAGGCGAAGACCATGCAAGGTGAGGCGATCTCCCCCGAGTCCCTCAAGGGCAAGGTCGTCCTCGTCGACTTCTGGGCCACCTGGTGCCCGCCTTGCATCAAGGAGCTCCCTCACGTGAAGGAGGCCTTTGACGAGTACAAGGACAAAGGCTTCACGGTCGTTGGCATCTCGCTCGATCAGCCGCAGGACATTTCGGCCGAGAAGGTCACCTCCTTCGCCAAGGACCGAGAGCTCGGCTGGCCGATGGTCTACGAAGGTGCGATGGAGATTGCCCTGCAGTACGGCATCAGCTCGATCCCCTCGACGTTTCTCGTCGACCGCACCGGTAAGATCCGCGCGGTCGATCTCCGAGGGGATGCGTTGATCAAAGAAGTGGCGACTTTGGTCGCCGAGCAATGATCGACTAACACTGTAGGACCTCCTACTGAGGGTCACTGGAGGGGCACTGACGGCAGGACGTGCCTTTCCGGCGACTTGGGCCGGCTTTCCCGACATCGTCCCCGATTGATGTCGCCGACAGCCGGCCCTCTTTATTGGTTGGGGAAGGCCGAGTCCGTCGGAGTCAAGCCGAGCCAGCCGGTGACCGGGTCCGTCGGCGAGGGTTCTCGCGAGCTTGGGCCGGGAGCACCCTTGGGACGAGACAGGCCCCTTGCTCAGCCCCTTTTGGCTCGATGGTCAGCGACGTCGCCGTGAGCCACGGGATCAGCAAGCCCTCTCCGAGATCCAAGCGGGCGGGACGCCCGCGTTCCCAGTGGTTTCGGATCAGTGGTGCTTGCCGCGAGGATCTTCGCTCCGGTTGCCGGGCTTGGAGAAGAGCTCATCGATGTCGCCCTGGCCGAGCACGGTTCCGCCGTCGTCGACGCCGCCGAGGGCACGGACTTCGTCGAGGATGTCGGCGATGTCCGCCGAGAGGCCGCTCACCGGGTCGGTCTTCGCCGGCGTTGCGCCGTCAGACCTCGACTCCCGCGGCTCGTGGGTCGCTTGGCCGCAGCCTCCGCAGTAGCGATCTTCGAGATCATTCTCGAACCCGCAGTCCGAGCAGAAGGTCGAAAGTCGAGCTCCGCAGTCGCGGCAGAAACGCCTCGCCCGATCGTTCGCTGCGCTGCAGCGAGGACAGCTCTTGCTCATCGCCCGCCTCAGTCGGATCGCACTGTCTCGAGGAGTCCGCGCAGGATCTCGAAGACGTGACCCGGCTCGAACGGCTTGAGGATGTAGCCCTTGGCGCCGTGGGAGCGGCACTCGAGGACATCCTTGCGCGTGTGCAGGGAGGACAGCATCACCACGCGGGCATCGCGATCCTGGTCGAGTATGGCCTCGAGGACGCCGATCCCATCGATCTCCGGCATGACGATGTCGAGCACCACGGCGTCGGGACGCAGCTCGCCCCAGCGCTGAATCGCCTCACGCCCGTCACTCGCGACTCCGACGACCTCGAATCCGTAGCGGGCCGCCGTTTGGGTGAGTATGCGCTGGGTCATGAGAGAGTCGTCGGCGACGAGCAGTCGCCAAGGCTCTTTCGCCATGCTCATGCACGAGCTCCTTTCGCCAGAACTTCCTCCGCCCCCACTTCGAATGCCACAGGATCATCGGTCTGGCGATGGTCGGAACTGGAGTGAATTCCGAAGGTTCCATCGAGCCTGGAGCCTTTGGAGTGAGGGGAAGGCTGCAAGAGGCCAGACACAGGCTCCGACCCACTTCCCGGCACCGTGATCTCCTGGTCTGAGATCACCGCTCCGAGGCGACTCGAGCGAGCTCTTCGGGGGTGGTTTGGCCGAGGAGGCACTTGCGTAATCCGTCGAGCACCAGCGGCCGATAACCTTGGGCGCGGGCGACGGACCGAATGCGGTCCTCGGGCTCGTTGCGAGCGATCAAGCGCTGGATCACCTCGCCTACCTCGACCAGCTCGAAGAGTCCGATCCTCCCACTGAATCCCCGGTGCCGGCAGGCCCGGCAGCCCTCGCCGCGATAGAAGGTCAGCCCCTGGCTCGCCGCCTCTTCGGCGATGCCGAGAGCGCCCAGGAGCGTCGGGTCGACGTCGGCGCGAACACGGCAACGGGGACACACGGCACGGACCAACCTTTGGCCCAACACACCGAGCAGAGCTGGGGCAAGGAGAAAGGGCTCGACCCCGAGGTCGATCAACCTCGGGATCGCCCCGACGGCCGTGTTGGTGTGGAGCGTGGCGAGCACGAGGTGACCCGTCAACGCAGCCTGGACGGCGATCGAGGCGGTCTCTTGGTCCCGGATCTCGCCGATCATGATGACGTCGGGATCCTGACGGAGGAACGACCGCAGCACGGTGGCAAAGGTCCTTCCGAGCTGCGGAGCGACCGAGACCTGATTGGCGAGCGGCAACCGGATCTCCACCGGGTCTTCGCAGGTGAGAATGTTCCGCTCGGTGGAGCTGAGCTCCTGCAGCAAGGAATACAGCGTCGTCGATTTACCGCTTCCCGTCGGGCCGGTGACGATCAGCATGCCGTGCGGCGAGCGGTTGAGACGCCGAACGTGTCGCAGCATGCCATCGGGTAGGCCGAGCGCCTCGAGGCTCTTGGCGGTGGCCGAGCTCTCGAGCAGGCGCGCCACGACCTTTTCGCCGCGCACGGTCGGCACAGTCGAGATGCGGAACTCGGCGGGCTCGCCGCCCGGCAAGCTCATCACCAGGCTTCCATCGAGCGGGCGACGACGCTCCGCGATGTCGAGGTCGGCGAGAATCTTCACGCGCGAGACCAGCGCATCGGCGATGGCTCTGGGCAGCGAGAAGAAATCCTCGAGCTCGCCGTCGATGCGATAGCGCACGACGACTTTGTCCTCTCGTGGCTCGATGTGCACGTCGCTGGCGCGCTCACGAATCGCATCCAGCAGCACCTGCTCGACGATGCGGATGACGCCGTTCTCGCCCGCGATCCTCTGGAACTCCTCGGGATCGTCCAAGGCGAGCCGGGAGATGGCATCCAGGTCGAGCTCGCCGAGCGCCTCTTCGATGCCGGCCGAGGTCTTGTAGTAGAGCTCGATCGCCTGGCGGATCTTCGAGGGGCAGGCGAGCACCGTGACGACGTGCGCATGGAGGCGGCTGCGAATCGCATCGACGGCATCGACGTCCTGAGGGTCGACCATCGCGACGGTGATCTCGGAGCTCTCGGCCGAGACGACGATGGCGTCGTGGCGCACGGCGAGGTCCTTGGGCAGCAGGCGGATGCTGTCGTCGTCGAGTCCCTTGAGGTCGACGTGGAGGAAGGCGACGCCGAGCGCCTTCGCCCACATGGAGTACAAGCGGTCCTCGGAGATCAAACCGGTCTCGAGGACGCGGCGCAGCAGCTCGACCTCGGAGCCCTTGGCATGCCCTCGAATGTCTCGCAGCAGGTCCGGAGGCACGCCTTCCGATTCGAGGTCCTGCAACAGCTTGACGGTCGGTGTCAGCATGCGGCCTCCTTCGCGCGTGGTCGCCTCACCGCTCTACCTCCTCTTGCTTGGAGAGCCACTCGATCCTGGCGAGGGCCTCGGGCAGGTCGGGGCGCGCGCGCAGCGCGGTCTTGTACTGCTCGAGAGCATCGTCGCGGCGACCGAGGCCCTCGTAGATCCCGCCCAGGTTGCAGCGGAGGATCGCGTCATCGGGCGAGAGCTGCACGGCGCGCTCCATGGTGCGCAGCGCGAGATCCGGACGCTCGGTCCGGGCGGCGAGTACGGCGAGGTTGGACAGGAACGACGGCTCGTCTTCGTTGAGTGCCACCGCGCGGCGGAAGTGCTCACGCGCAGCCTCCAGGTTGCCGTCGCCGAACTCCACCAAGCCGTCCTGGAGCTCGACCCAGCCCTCCAAGGCATCGAGCTCGCGGGCGGCGGCGATGGCGCGGCGAGCCGCGAGGTCATCGCCGTTCACTTGGGCTCGTTGGGCACGATGCAGGAGGCTGCGCGCGAGGCGGGCTCGCGACAGCCCCGCCTCGGGCTCGGGCCCGGCCGCGCCACTCGGGCGTGGAATGACGGTCGGCGGCTGGGGACCGGGCTCGTCGTCGCGGGCGATCTGCTCGATCAGCCCACCCATCCGCGGCTCGCGGTCCCCGGGCGACATCCAGCGACCGAAGTGGAATCGCCCCGGGTGGTGAGCCATGCGCTCGCGCTCGATGCCGACGAGCTCGCGAATGCGCTCGGGCGTGAGCAGCCTCGGCGTCATGACGATGACGAGCTCAGTCTCCTTCTCCGTCTGTATGGTGCTGCGGAACAGCGCCCCGAGAAGCGGAATGTCCATGAGAAAGGGAATGCCGGTCACGCTCTCGTTGCGTCGCACTGAGCGCAGGCCGCCGAGGACGATCGACTGCCCGTCACGGACCTTGAGGGTGGTGGTCGTCTCCCGCACGTTCAGGACCGGTTGGGTCTGCAAGCCGTCGGGCGTGGTGATGAACTCGGTGACCTCGGTGATGCTCGGCGAGAGCTGCACGACGATCTCGCCGTCGTCGCCGATCTGCGGAACCAGCTCGACCACGACGCCCGCGTCCTCGAACTCGACGTCGAACTGCTGACGCGTCGTCGAGTCGGTGTCGATGATGGTGCGCTCGATGTAGGGAACCTGCTCGGAGACGCTGATGCGGGCCGGCCGGTTGTTGAGGGCCGACACGCGCGGCGCCGAAAGGATTCGGGTCTCGCCCATCTGCTGGAGCATGTCGACGAGCACCGAGTACGCGTCGCGCTTCAGGATGCCGAAGCGGAGCGCGGTGCCACCGGCCGAGGCGCTCTGGGAGAGAGCCGCCCCATCGGCGAGCAGTCCGGTGCGTGTGCTGTTGAGGAACTCGGGGAAGAACGAGTAGCTGACGCCGAGTCGGAACTCGTTGCTGAGCGTCACCTCGAAGACCTCGGTCTCGACGATGACCTGGCGGTCGACCGACTCCTGCACCTCGCGGAGGAAGGCCTCGGCTCGGCGGATGCCCCGCGGGGATCCGGAGAGGACGACCTTGCCGGCGAGGGCGTTCACGATGACCCGGCCCGCTCGGTCTTCGTCTTCGAGCAGGTCGGGTAGATTCTGCTCGAGGAGCTCCCAGAGATCGGGCGCGGTCGCGGTGGTGCCCTCTCCGCCTTGCAGGTCGAGGGGCAGCGGGTAGTCGACATCGATCGTCTTGGAGTCCGTCCCGGTCACGACCAGGAAGTCGCCGTCTCGCCGGAAGGTCAGTCCCGCGAGATCGAGCAAGGACAGGAAGCCCTCCTCGAGCGTCGTGCGCCGGAAGTCGAAGGACAATGATCCCCGAACGTCGTCGGCGACGAGCAAGTTGACGTCACCGCCTTCGAACAGGCTGAAGAGTAGAGAGGCGACATCGGCATCGCGCGCGGAGAGGTCTTCGAGTCGGACGCCCTCCTCTTCGGGAGCGAAGAGTCCGGGTGGCGGCTCGAGCAGCAAGAGCGGTGCATCCGCGGCAAGGGGCTTCGGACGCTCCTTCGGAGTGTCGTCGCTCGGCGCGTGACAGCTCGCCAGGAGAGTGCCGGCCAGCAACGCGCCCAGACGGACCCGTGCGGACCTGCGATGAAGTGATGATGTCTTGATGCTCATCGTCCGCTCCCGCGCCGAGCCCTGGGTGCGAGCTCCAGCTTCCACTCGGTACCTTCTCTGACGAACACGATGCCCCACGTCTCGATCCCCTCGATCACACCGCCATCGTAGGTGTCGCCAACGTGCACGATGTCGCGGCCGAGCAAGGCCCGTCGCCCATGGTTCGTGATCACGACGGCGTTCACGGTGAAGATCGGCGGCCGCGGCGCCTCCGTCCGATCCGCTGGTGTCTCGGGGTCGCTCGCCATTGAAGGCGAAGCCTCCTGACCCGCTGGCCACGTCGTGGTCTCGCGGGGCGCCGCCTCCTCCGACGGCGAGAGGAACGGGTTCTTTCCGATCGAGGACTGCCAGTCGGCCAAGGGCCAGCCCGGCGCCGAGGATTCGCTCGCAGGCCACATACCGATCGGCTCGTTCGGAGCTTCGATGTCGAGCTCGTCCTCGCCGACCACGACCGGAGCCGAAGGAGTGAGCCCGGCCTGGAGCTGACGCCACCAGAGAGGGATCGCCAAGCCGAGCATCACGATGGCCAATCCGAGCTTGCCCCTTCCCCTCATCGTCCGCCCTCGAGAGCTCCTGCCGTTGGCGGGAACCCGTGCGGTGTCACCTGCCGCGCCGCGAAGATCGCGAGGCGAAGTCGCACGATGGGCGATGGAACCTGGCGATGAATCGAGAAGCGCTCGACCGTCGCGACCCGCTCCTGCTCCCGAGCGATCCAATGCAGGAGCTTCTGCACGGGCTCGATCGCACCTTGCAGCTCGATGTCGATGTACTGCCGGGCCACGCGCCAGTCTCCAGTGTCGGCCTCGAGAGGTGCCGGAGGTCCCGCGAATCGGTACTCGATCCGCTCATTGCCGAGGAGCTTGGCGGTGCGTACCAGTCGAGCGACGAAGAGCCCCTCGTCCAGCTCCTCGGGACAGGCAGCGAAGCTGAAAGGCGCCATCTGCTCGAGGCCCTCGATCTCGGCCCGGTGCCGGGACAGCTCTTGGAACAGTAACGTCCTTTGCTCGAGCAGATCGTCGACCGAAGCCTGGAGCCGTGCCTCGGTCTGCCATCGATGGAACGCCAAGGAAGTCATTGCCAGCGCGGCGAGCCACAAGCTCGCGAAGGTGAGCCAGTAGAGATTCCGAGCCCGTCGTCGCTTCATCGCTGGGCTCTCCCCTCCATGCGAAATCGCAGACGACTCGCCTCGGCCAGCCCGCTCGGCCCCGAGGTCACGGGCTGGATCGACTCGACGGTCGCCTCCAGCCAATCGGGCTCGGACCAGCGCGCACGATAGGTGTGATAGAGCTCCAACGCCGCAGCCGCGTCCTCGGCGAGGATCCACCCCTCCACCTGCCAGTGCCGCTCCTCGGGCCCGACCTCGAGCGCGAAGGTCTCGAGCACCACCGTCTCGGGCGTCTCGTGGCTCAGCCAACCGAGCCAAGGCACCGTGGCGATGTCGTGGCGTCGAAGCTCCGCAAGCAGCACCTCGGGCTGATTCCGGCGAAGCCGGTGAAGCTGCTCGCCTGCCTCGATCAGATCCCCGCTCAGCTCCATGACCTCTTGCTCCAAAGCGCGGAAGAGGCCCTCGGAGCGGTCGGCGTGAGGCGCTCGGACCGACCAGATCGTCGCCAGGATCACTCCCGCGATCAAAACGAGCAATGCGGTCGCTCCGAGAGCTCGACGCAATCGGCCGCGGCCCTGGGGAAAGAGCAGATCGACCGCGAGGCCCGAGCGCACGGGATTCAGGCTGGCCCGCGGGACGACGTACTTGCCGAAGCGCGGCTCACCTCGGACATCGTCCGGCGACCAGGCATGCACCGCGGCGAGACCCGACAGCTCCAGCTCCTCCTCGAGGCGGCCCGTCAGCTCGCCTTCGACGTGGATGCGCTCGACGCTCGCGCCATGATGACGCAGCAGGAACCGGATGGTCCGATCGACCTCCTCGGCGACCTCGCGAATGCGAAAGACCGAATCGTCGCGCGAGCTCGTCGCCTCGAGGTCCGTTCCTTCGAGTGGCCAGTCGATCCTCACCTCGGCCCTCGGGCTCCGGCGTGGTGCTCGGCTCTCGTCGATCAAGTCCTCGATACGCCGGCTGAAGAGCCAGCGTCCCGACTGGAGGGCGAGGATCCACGTGGAGCGGCTTCCCATGTGCACGATCAAGTCGACGCCTGGGCGATGCGGGGTCGCCGCCGCGATGACGAGTGGCACGGTCGTCATCCGGTCGACGCTCACGCCGAGGAGCTGGGCGAATCGCCGGGCCCGATGCACGACCTCGAGCGGCGCCGCGACCAAGAGCACCGAGGGAGCGCCCGGAGTCGCCTGGCCCATCGGGATCGGGCAGACCGACATCGCTTCGGCATTCGGGCTCTGCGTGGACAGCTCCATCCGCGCGAGCTCGTGCAGGCGGCGCTGTCCGACCAGAGGCAGTGGCAGTGTGCGGTGGATCAGTCGCCCATCGTCGACGACGATCTGCGCGCGGTGTCCCTTGATGCTCCGAATCAACTCGGCGGGTAAGGCAGCCAGATCGTCGGAGCTCAGAGGCCGCTCGGCGCTGAGATGAACGGCGAGCCGCGGCCGGTTCTTCTCCGCTGCCCAGATCCTCAGGTCGTGCTTGCCGACCTCGATAGCGACTTCGGCCCTGCCCATGCTCAGAACCCCATGTCGTCGGCAGTGCCGGACTTGCCGTCGAAGCCCTGGCTGGTCACCGAGCTGGTCAGGGCGTCGCTCCGAAACGGCCGGCCCCAGCCATCGTCATCCAGCTCGCCGCCCAGACCCAGGGCCGCTCGATCGGCGCCGGTCCAATCGCCGCTGAGGACACCGCCCCCTTGGAGGAAGCGATTGAGCGCCACCTGGATCGTCTCGAGCCGCTGTCGCGTCCGGATGCGGCCGACGCGGGAGGACGTGACGACGCGCTCTTGCACGGGGTCCTTGCGGCGGACGGCCGGTGATCCGAAGGTGCCGATCGTCACCGACAGGCCGGTCTTGTTCTTTTCATAGGTGTAGGCCTGTCCCCAGGGATCGCGGAGCGAGCCGGACGCGAAGGCCGAGACGAAGGTCGCATCGGACAAGTCCGCCGGGAATCGCGCGTTCTCGAAGAAGTAGTCCTCGAGCGCCGAGGCGATCGCGGCCAGGTCCTCGGTGACGCGGCGCTCGCGCGCGCGCTCGACCTGGCGCGTCACCATCGGCGTCAAGCTGCCCGCGATGATGGAGAGGATCGCCAGGACGACGAGGACCTCGAGTAGCGTGAAGCCGCCATCGCCTCGATGCTCGCTGCGTCGCACGATCAACCTCCCGAGACCGGCGCGCCGCCCAGGCCGCCGATCACCGAGTAGAGCGTCGAGAAGACCGTGATGGCGATCCAGGTGACGAGCACACCGAGCAGCACGGTCAAAAGCGGTCCCGATGCCGCCAACATCTTCTCGATCGCCCGCTTCGCGGACTGGTCGTAGTACTCGGTCACGGTCTCGAGCGTCTCGGTCAAGCGGCCGGCGATCTCCCCGACGCCGATCATCGTCATGACGAGCGGCGGGAAAGCCCCCGTCGCCTCGAGGGAGTCGTGGATCGTCTCGCCGCGCTCGACGCTCCGACCCGAGACGATCAGTGCCTTCTCGAGCGAGGCGTTACCAACGAGCCTGCGCGTCTGGCTCATCGCTTGGGGCACGCTCACGCCCGAGCGGAGCAGGACGGAGAGGTTCCGAGCGAAGCGGCTCAGGGCGACCTCACGCGCGACCGGCCCCACGAGCGGCAGCCGGACGATCAGGCCATCTCGCCATTGCCGGAGCAACGGGGCGCGACCGCTCAGCCAGAAGCAGCCCAGCCCGGTGAGGGCGAGCGCGAGGAGGAGCTCCCAGCTCTCCCGAAAGGCTCGGCTGCCCTCGAAGAAGAACGTCGCCGACGCCGGTGTCTCGCCACCGACGGCCGCCAGGAGGTCTTCGAAGCGCGGGGCGATGATGGTCATCATGAAGATCGCCAAGGCGACGATGCCGCTCACCAGGAGCAGCGGGTACGAGACGGCCTTGCGCACTTCGCCGCGCAGCGCGTCTTGCCAAGACAGGTAAGCAGCGAGGTCCCTGAGAGCCAGATCGATCGAGCCGCTCTTCTCGCCGGCCTTGACGACGCCGCAGTAGACGGGCGTGAAGACGCGCGGGTGCTTCGCCAGAGCATCCGCGAGGCTGAGGCCGCGTCCGATCTCTCCCTTCAACCGCTCGGCGACGATCCCCAAGCCTCGGCCTTTCTCCTGCCGAGCCAGCGCATCGAGAGAGGCGAGTAGGGAGACACCCGTCCGGAGCAGCGTCGCCAAGTTCGAGGTGAAGAGTGAGAGCTGCTCGAGGGAGGGCGTCTGGTAGCGCACCGGCGTGGCCTCGGCACGCTCCTTCACCTTCAGGAGGAACTGTCCCTTGGCGCGGAGCGCTTCCGAGAGAAGGCCGATTGCGTCAGCGTCCATTCGGCCTCGGTGCAGACGGCCGCTCTGGTCGACGGCTCGATAGATGAATTCAGGCATGCTGCCCCCCCCCGCGACCCGAACGCGATGCTCGGACCGAACGGAGACGCCTCAGCGGCGGTGGATCACGATGCCGATGTCGTCGCCCGTGATCTCGTCCTGGTCGCGAGTCTGGAAGTTCGTCTCGACGACGCCGTTCGGACCGGCGGACAGGACCAGGAGCTTCCGGTACTTCGTCGGGTCGGTCGAGTAAGAGGAGAGGACGTTGCAAAGATACGGGCGCCCCCAGGGATCAGCGCCGAGGTCGTCGGCGTAAGGCCCGTTCCAATGGTTCTCCTGACCCGTGGTCGGGTAGCCGCCTTGCGAGCCATCCGGAGCGTTGCGGGTCAGGTGGTTGCTGAGCGTGTCGCTCTTGCTCTTGTTGAACCAGGCGGTGTTCTTGATGAAGGGATTCCTCGCCGGTACCGAGTCGCCGCTCACCAGGATCTGGACTTTGCCCAGGCTTCCGTTGCCATCCATCGTCGGAAACACGCCGACGTCCTTGAAGAAGTCGCCGAGCGCGCTGGCGATGACCTGACACTCGTTGCGTGCCCGGGCGATCTTGGAGTCGTTGATCTGCTTGACGATCATCGGGGTGATGATGGCCGAGAGCAAGGCGACCGCCGCGATCACGACGATCACCTCGACGAGCGTGAAGGCGCCAGTCCGTCGGGAAACGGGAGCTTGATGTGAGCTCATGGTGTGACTTTCGAGTCTTGTCCGTCGGTGAAAGCCGGGCGAGGTCCCCAGTGGAACCTCTGTGCCATTTCGCCCCGTTCTCCCCCGAGGTCTCCTTGTTCGGCTGTGCCTCCTGCGCGGCTTGAGTCTCCGAGAAAAGTTGCGAGGTCGACCCAAAATGCCCAACCGGTGCTTTGGGGCTTGGGTGCTTGGGTGCTTGGGTGCTCGGGTGCTCGGGGGCTGGGGTGCTTGGGCGTTGCGCTGCGCCACATCAAGGCACCTCTTGGTGAGCCGTGAGCGGAGCGATCGGTCCTCGCGCAATCCGGGGAGGGTCGTTGCCGGCTCGATCCCGAAGCAACGACCATGACCGGAGCAGAGACCCAACGAACCCGAAGCGCAGCGATGGGTCAGCCCCGCCTCGCTGAGGGCCCGTGGGTCGACCGTCGACACAGTCACCTGATCACACGATCACCTGAACACCCACTCAGCGCACCGACGGATCCAGGCTCCCGCCGGGATTGCCCGTCAGGGACTTCATGTCGAGCTGAAGATCGAGCTCGCGGCCGCCTCGCGAGACCGTGAAGGTCAGGGGGCCGTCGCTGGTCTGCAGCTTGATCATGACGGCCGTGAGCTCCTCGGAGGTCGAGAAGGACTCGCCATCGATGCGGATCACGAGGTCTCCCGTTTGGAAGCCTGCCTTGGCGAGGAGACCTTCGGGATCGCTGACCCTGACGAGGAGCGCGTTGATCGGGGACGGCTCGAAGCGGACCTCGCCGGCGGTCGGGACCTGGATCGTCATGATCCGTGGCGCGCGATCCGAGTAGGCCTGGAGCTGATAGTCGCCGGCCGGAACGTTGTTGTACACGACGCGACCGTCGCTATCGGGGTCTCGTCTCTGGTTGAACTGCATGCCGCCGCCTTCGCCGGTCTTCGCCAGAAGGACTCCTGCCCCACGCAGGTCTTCGGGCATGAGCACGGTCACCTCGTACAAGGGCGGAACCTCGAGCCGAGCCGTGTTCCCTCCCTCCTGAACGTAGACGTCGGCTTGGTCCAGCCGCAAACCGTTGCGGTTGACGAGAGCCAACGTGTAGCTCCCGGGTTGCAAGGGGCCGAGCTCGGTGGTGTCGGAGACCACTTTCTTGCCGCTTCGATAGCCGTTGTCCTCGTCGCCCGCCGCCTGCACACGGATCTCGAGACCGCCGACGACCGAGTCGAGATCGCCTTGTACTGAGACGGTCAAAGTGGCCTGCGTACCAAATGTCACATCGACGCTCGGGTTGGGCGCCGGCTCGACAACGACGATGCGCTCACCGTAGACCGGCGAGAGGACCCTGAGCGTCACTCCGCCTTTGACCTCGCCACTCAGTACGCTGCGCGCCGCGTCCTCCTGCAGTATCCAGTAGGTACCATCGGGACGGATCGTGGCATCCGCAGTGCTGGTCTGCCTGTTTTGACTGGTGGCGACTTCCAACCGGAACGACAGATCCGGGACCGGCTCTCCTTTCGGTCCCGTCGCTCGAACGGCAATGACCCGGCCAGGGTCGAGCGGCGGCAGTGAGAGATCGTGACGACGGACACCGCTGGAGACCTCGACCATCTCGATGACCTCGGCGGTGCGAACGGAACGACCGACTCCGATCGCGTACCAACCGGGCGCGACATCCAGGAATTCGTAGCTCGGATCCGTGGGCCTCACGAGCTCGAGCCTGCCCTCGCTCACGAGGGTCTTCGAGGTGACCTCGGTCTGCGGCCCGGGCACCTTCATGACGTGGACGATGGCACTCTCCACCACCTCGCCGCGCGGGAACTCCACCCGGCCACGCAGCCCAATGCGGCTCTCCAGCCGGAGCGTCAAGGGCTGGGGAGCTCGATCGACCTCAAGCGTGACGGCGAGCTCCGGCGAACTGGTGTCGCCACGCAGGGCCGAGATATGACAGGTGCCCGGCTCGAGCTGAAGGACGGGCTGATCGGCGCTCCAGGGATATCCCGTGGTGCTGGTTCCCCGGCGCACATGAACGGTGCCCGAGCTGGCCGGTGCGCCATCGCTCTCGAGGATGCGAACTTCGAGGGCGACCTGCCGCTCCCCGATGAAGCTCACCTCTTGGCCGGGCGTCACTCGCCAGGCGCTCGGCGGCACCGTTTCGAAGGTCCAACCGCTGAGCCGAGCCGTGACCTGATACGAGCCTTCGGGCAACTCGCCGATCGCATAGCTCCCCGAGGCATCGGTGGTCGCGGCTCGAGTCGACGCGCGGAGCCAGTGGTAGTAGACCGCTCGCGACTGCAAGTAGCCTTCGAGGTCGACGTCGCTCACATCGGGCAGAGTCAGCCCTTCCGGTGCACTCGCGGCCTGAACGGTGATTCGGACTCCGGCCAGAGCCTCACCGGCCTTGGTCCGCGCCGTGCCCCGGATCTCCCCGTCGGCACCCGCTTCCACGAATCTGGCCGCCGCCTCCCGGCCCCAGTCCTCGAACGAAGGACTCTCCGCCCGCTCCAGAGTCGCGCCCTTGGTCTCGAGCTCCGGCAACGTCGGCTCGGACACCTTCGCCCTCGAGCCCTCCGGCGCAGCGAAACTCCCCGAACGGTCTCCGATCTCCACTTCGGGCTGAGAGAAGACCCCCCACCCGATCCCGATTCCGAGCACGACCGAAACCAAAGAAGTCACGAGCAATGACGATCCACGATCCATCACTCACCTTCCGGCGATTGCTGGTACTTCTCTTCGAGGCGAGAGAGAGGTTACCGCAATTCACCGCGGAAGACACGTGACTGATCGAGAATGTGTCCCTTCCCTCAATTGAAGGAACACTCACCCGGACATCTCACGAGCCATCTACTGCGGCGCCGATGTCTCGTGAGATATCCGGGCTAATGATCAAGCCCTCTCACCGCAGGTCGAACGGCTGCTCGAGGGTCTCGACTCGCAAGTTCTCGAGGTGCTCGAGCTTCATGGCGGCCAACGACTCGGGTGTTCCCCAGAGCACGATGGCGGGGCGGCCATTGAGATAGAAGCGACGTGTGGGCTTCTGGGCTTGTTCGATCGTCCCCAAGCGGTGGAGGGGGACGGCGGCACCGTCATTCAATCGGAGGGTGTGCTCGTCCCAGCTCGGTCGGTCGAGCAGCTCGAGCAGGACCTCGCCGACGGGGCGGGTGGCGGGGCCGGTTACCCACTCGAACTCTTCCTGGACGGCCTTCGTTTGCACTCCCAGCTTCATGGCCATATCTGGATCGACCGTGATCCGGAGCTCGGGCTCCCATTCGTCGCCTTCGTGCCAGGGGCCGCCTGCATTGGGGCTCGGACACGCCTTTTCGATTGCCATGCTGAGGGCTTCGAAGCTCGGGCCGGAGACGATCTGGTATTGAAGCCGAGAGGCCGGCCAAATGCCTTCGCCGGCGAGCCGGACTAGCCGGGCCGTCCACGCCTCGCCGTCGACGTCACCCGCGAGGATCACCTCTTGCCACCTCGGGGACGGCAGGCCCGAGGGGCTCGTCGTCTCCTGGAGCAAGACGTGCTCGACGCCCGGCACCTCCGACAGCCAATGGGTGATACGTCTTCGCTGGTCGTCCAGCTCCTCTTCATTGCCAGAGAACCACAGCCGCTCGCCACGCGAGGAGAACACCTTGGCACCGCGCTCGCGGCAGACCTCGAGGAGCTTCTCTCGAACCTCTTCGTCGTCCACCGGGCCTCGCACCGTCAGGACGGGCACAGGCATACCATCCAGGATGGGCGCCTGGCCCGGGCCGCCGTAGTCGATGCGCTCCGCCAGCTCAGCGACGTCCTTCAATCGGGTGAGCCCGCTGGAGCTGAGCTCGAGCGGAAGCTCCTCGAGCTTCTCCGGATCGATCCCGGAGAGATCTTCGAAGATTCCCGCGACGTGAGCCAGCGTGACTCCTAAGGCATCGAGCTGGGGCGCGCTGACGCGGACGTGCCAACCGACTGCCGGGAAGCGGGGACTCTGGACACCGGCGACGTGAGGGATGCGCACGATTTGACGCGAGAGCTCCTGGGCAAGTCCGAGCGCCTCCACCAATGGGACATCACCGAGGGGCATGACGACGTGCATCAGGACCTCTTGCTCTTCGTGGAGCCAGTGGCCGCTCCCTCCAGGCTGATCTCCCTGCTCCGATGACCTCTTCAGCAAGAGGTCCCTCAGCTTTCGGGCATCGGAAGTGACCAGCCGGCCACGGGCCTCCTCGCCTTCTTGAGCTTCCCAGGACGAGGTGACCAGCTCCTCCTTCACGCCGAAGCCCTCCGGCAGGTGGGGCTCCCCCTGCGCCTTCGGAGTCAGCCAGACCCGCCAGACATGCGCGCTGGGCTCCTCGTCCTGGACCCGACCGACGACCCTGGTCAATGCCTCGGAACCGCTCCCGGTCGCCAGCAGTAAGATGGGCAGCAGATGACTGACCTTCATGCCTGTCTCTCGTTCACGTCTCGTGGGTCCGCCTTGCCACGAACTTCCCCTCCTCCGGATTCCGGCGGCCGGTGCAGGGAAGGTGAGCGGTCAAGGCCACTGTCGTAACGCCCCGGAAGTCCCTATACTGGCCCGTCCTGAGCCCAACAACCCCGGAGGAATCTTCGATGACATCACGTGCTTGGTGCCTCGTGCTGGCTGCTGCCATGACATGCGGCGCGGTCGCGACTCTCTTGTCTCATCCCGACGATCCGAAAGCACGTGTGCCCAGAGAGCCGTATCACGGCCCCGGGCTCGTCCGGAAGCAATCGGTGCCGAAGCACGGCTCGCAGGACATGGCGCCGCAGACCTTTCCCGCTCAAGGGATCGAGCTCTTGTCCTGGCTGACGCTCGACGACTTCGGCGGGATGAGCTCGGGCAACGACTGCTGGGGCTACGTCTCACCGAGCGGGCGCGAGTACGCGATCATCGGTCTCTCGCACGGGACCGGCTTCGTCGAGATCACCAACCCGACGCAGCCGACGATCGTCTCCGTTCAGAGTGGACCGACCAGCCTCTGGCGAGACATCAAGACGTACCAGACCTACGCGTACGCGGTGAGTGAAGGCGGCGGCGGCATCCAGGTCTTCGACCTGTCTCAGATCGATTCGGGAGTCGTGACCTTCGTTCGAAACGTGACGTCGGGTGGCACGCACTCGACGCACAACGTCGCGATCGACGAGGACAGCGGGTACCTCTATCGCCTCGGCGGCGGCAGCAACGGCCTGCGCATCTACAGCCTCTCGAACCCCTCCAACCCGAGCTACGTCAGCTCCTGGTCGAAGCGCTACATCCACGACGCCCAGATCGTGACCTACACCTCCGGTCCGTATGCCGGCAAGCAGATCGTCTACGCGTGCAGTGGCTACAACGGGGGCCGCGACCAGACGGGCCTCGACGTGATCGACGTCACCAATAAAGGCAACCTCATCGACGTGGCGCGCCGCTTCTACTCCTCGGCCGCTTACTCGCATCAGGCCTGGCTGTCGCCGGATCAGCAGTACCTCTATCTCGACGACGAGCTCGACGAGAACGGTGTGCTGACCACCACGACGCACGTCTTCGACGTCAGCAACCCGGGGAATCCGCAGGCGATCAACACCTTCACCAATGGCAACACCGCCATCGGTCACAACATGTACACGAAGGGCCAGTACATCTACCAGGCGAACTACCGGAGCGGCCTGCGCATCTTCGATGCGACCGATCCGGTCAACCCGGTCGAGGTCGCGAGCTACGACACCTGGCCCGAGGATGACAACGACGCCTTCAACGGTCTGTGGAGCGTCTACCCCTACTTCCCGAGCGGAGTGATCATCGGCAGCGACCTCGAGCGCGGCCTGTTCGTGTGGTGGCACGGCGCCCCGCGGGTCGGGTTCGAGTTCGTCGACGGCGAGCCGACCACCGTGGACCCTGCCGGTCAAGCGCTCACGATCCGCATCCTCGAGGAGTCGCCGGGCCTCTATCAGTCGGGTACCGCTCAGCTCCACGTCGACACCGGTAGCGGCTGGCAGGCCAGCAGCCTCTCCTCGCTCGGCGGCGACCTCTACCAAGCGACGTTTCCCAGCTCGACCTGCGGCAGCGCCGTCGCGTACTACTTCACCGCCCAGGCGACCGACGGCTGGATCTGGACCTCTCCCGGCCCGGGCGCCCTCGCCCCTTCGATCCTCTCGTCCGCGGTCCTCGAGACGCCGATCCTCGAGGAGGACTTCGAGATCGAGACCTCTTGGGACGGGCACCTCGACGGCGACGACGCCTTTGATGGCAAGTGGAGCTGGTGGAAGCCGATCGGCAACGCCGCCCAGCCCCGCGGTGATCACACGCCGGGCGCCGGCCTGCGCTGCTTCATCACGGGTCAGGATCCCATCGGCGGCCAAGTCGGCTTGAACGACATCGATGGCGGCACGACGACGCTCCTCTCCCCGGCCTTCGATCTCTCGGGCTACTCCGATCCGGCCATCGGCTACTGGCGCTGGTTCTCGAATGACGAGGGCCCGAATCCCAGCGAGGACGTCCTGCGAGTCGAGATCTCCGGCGACGATGGTCAGAGCTGGACACCGGTCGAGACGGTCGGTCCGACGGGACCGCAGGCTTCCGGCGAGTGGTTTTATCATCAGTTCAAAGTATCGAACTTCCTCACCCCGACCAGCCAGGTGCGCCTGCGCTTCATCGCCGCCGACCTCGGCGCCGACTCCGTCGTCGAAGCCGCGCTGGATGACCTGAAGATCGTCGACATCGCCTGCACCGGCACTCGCCTCGACAGCGTGACGCCTGCCAAGGGCAGCTACGTCGGCGGGCAGACCGTGACGCTGAGCGGATCCGGCTTCGTGAGCAGCCCGACCCTGAACGTGACTTTCGGAGGCGTCCCGTCTCAGTCCGTGACGGTGATCAACAGCTCGACGCTGCAAGTCACCGTACCGAAGTTCGCGGGCCCGGGCGCCCAAGTCGCCGGCGGCCAGGGCTCGATCCCGAGCACGAACGTCGACGTCACCGTGACCACCGACCTCGGCACCGACACCTTGGTCGATGGTTACCGGTACACCGGTAAGCGGTAGGTGGAGACGCCCCAAGAAGGAATGTCCAAGCCGAGCAAGCCAGGGGCTCACACTCTCGTGAGCCTCTCCACCGAGCGAGCTTGAGCCGCTGTCGTCAATCGACAGTGACACCTCGATTCTGAGCAGAAAAGCAGGCCGAGTCGCTTTCGCGACTCGGCCTGCTTCTTTGGTTCGACGTCTCGATCGAGACTCTGCTCCCGGCGTCCAGGATCCCGGGTGCTCTCCGTGGACGATCATCCTCGACGAGGACCGTTCCATCGAGGGGGCAACGTGCTGTCTGGTGACACGAGAATGTGACAGGCTCGACGACATCAGGTGCCGTAGCAGGGCTCGAGACGGCATTCGGGCGCCGGTCTTTCCTTTGCATGTTTCCCTGCGATCCAACGAGCCTTGTTCGCTCGCCATTCGCCGGCGACTTCAAAGAAGGAGGGTCGAATCATGATGCCGACCGCCCGATTCCCCATGATGCGCGTCATCGCACGAACGACATTCCTGGTGACTGCCTTACTTTTGCCTTCGATTCTGCATGCCCAGAGCGAAGCGATCCCGGTCATCTTCACCGAGAGCTGTGGACAGCTCGAGAGCGGCACACTCTACACCGCCGCGACGCCCCGGCTGAGAGCGCACTTTCAGCGCGGAGGAATCGTCCTCGCACTCCCGGCCAATGAGGCAACACCCGTGTCTCGGCTTCGCTGGCAACCGATCGGAGCCGATTCCGCTTGCCCACCTCGCGCCGGGGAGCCCCTCGCCGGACGCGTCAACGTCTACCGAGGTGGCACGGCCTTCGAGGGCATTCCGACCTATGCGAGCATCGTCTACGACTCGCTCTATCCGGGGATCGACCTCATGCATTCCGGCCACGGGTCGACCTTGAAGGGCGAGTGGATCGTTTCACCAGGAGCAGACCCTTCGGTCATCCGCTGGCGATATGAGGGCGCTGAGCGGGTGACGATTCGCGAGGACGGTCAGCTCGAGATCTTCACACCCACCGGTCGACTGACCGAAGCAGCCCCCGTCTCCTACCAAGAAACGCCCGATGGACGGCGCTCGATCGAGAGCCGCTTCGAGATCTTGCCTTCTGGCGAGGTCGGTCTGTGGATCGGCGAGTTCGACCCGTCACTCGTGCTCAGGATCGACCCGGATCTCGAGTGGAGCACCTTCCTGGGTGGCAGCGACCAGGACGAGATCTATGGCTTCGACGTCGATGCAGCCGGGAACGTCTACCTCGGCGGCATCACGCGCTCGCCGGACTTCCCGGTCACTCCCGGCGCCTTCGACGAGACCTCCGTACCCGGCACCTGGGACGGGTTCGTCACCAAGCTCGATGCGAGCGGAGCCCTCGTCTGGGCCACGTATCTCGCAGGCTCGAGCGACGACTACCTTCGCAAGATCGCGGTCGACTCCGGAGGGAGCGTCGCTTTCGGCATGGTCACCGAGTCGGTCGATTTTCCGGTCACTCCCGGTGCCTTCGACACACACCTCGATGGTGTCGAGGACATGGTGATCGGCAAGCTGGATCCGGCCGGTGGCACACTCGGCTTCGCGACGTTTCTCGGCGGCTCCACCTACGCGGTGCCGAGCGGCGAGAACCCCTACGGTCTCGCGGTCGATGCCGCGGGCCATGTCTACGTCGCGGGCTGGACTTGGTCGCCGGACTACCCGGTGACGCCCGGCGCCTACGATACTGTCTTCACCGGACCGTCCTCCGATTGCGTCATCACCAAGATCGACGCCTCGGGTAGCTTCCTCCATTACTCGACCTTCCTTGGAGGTACGGGGTACTCCGAGTACGCTGCCGGCATCGCGGTCGATGCCGCCGGTCGCGCCACGGTGGTCGGCTACACCGAGCCGGACTTCCCGACGACTCCCGGAGCCTATGACCGTACGAGCGGCGTAAGTTTCGTCACCCAGCTCGATCCGACCGGCAGCGCTCTGGTGTACTCGACCTTCCTCAGCGCCTACGGTGTGCCGAACGCCGTCGCGCTCGATGAGAACGGGCTGGCCTGTGTGGCCGGCGGAGCCTTCGACGCGCGATTCCCAGTCACTCCCGGAGCCTACGACACGAGTCACAACGGTCGGACGGACCTCTTCCTCACCAAGCTCGATTCCACCGGCAGCAGTCTCGTCTTCTCGACCTTCTTGGGCGGCGACGACAGTGAACAGCTCGAGGCGATCACCCGCGATCCCTCCACTGGGCGCTGGCTCGTGGCCGGGATATCGCAGTCGACGAACTACCCGACGACGCCGGGCGCTTACCAGCTCCTCGCCTACGAGAACGGCTCGCACAACGGCGTCTTCTCACTGCTCGATCCGACCGGAAGCAAGTTGATCTACTCGACAGCGCTCGGCGGTAGCTTCGGCGACAGGATCCATAGCGCGAAGATCGACGCGACCGGCACCGTCCACCTGGCCGGTACGACAAGCTCACCGGACTTCCCTGTGACACCGGGTGCTTTCGACACCTCCTTTGCGGGCATCTCCGACGGCTTCGTCGTGAAGATGCGCCCCGGCCCGGTGCTCGGCTTCATCGGGACTCCGGCCCCAGGTCAAGCCGTTCACTACGAGATCGAGCAAGCGGCGTCGTCCGAGACCGGAAACATGGCGCTCGTCTTCCTGAGCACGAGCGGGACGAGTGGCGTCCGACTCCCGGGAGGCCAGGTGCTGCCGTTGACCTTTGACGGGGCGACGTCGCTCGGGCTGCAGATCAGCTCGCAGCTCATCGCCACGATCGACGCCCTGGGAAATGCCGCGACTCCCGTCACGACGTTCCCCGCGGTACCGCCCGGACTGACGTTCTTCAGCGCCGCTGCGACTTGGAATCTCGGCTCCGCGCCGAAGGTCCTCTCGGTCACGCCGCCCGTCGAGCTCATGACGCAGTGACCTGCGCCTGGAATCTCAATGATGGCAGCTCGCCTTCGGGCGAGTTGCCATCGTTCGGGCCTATTCCTGCTCTACTGTCAACACCGCCACGAAGCGGCGCTCGCCGACGGTGTCTCGGTAAGGAAAGAGGATCGTGGCGCCGGGCTTGACGACCAGTGTGCTGGCGAGCGTGATCTTGCGGAGCTCGGGTAGGCCGATGAGGCCGTGCTCGGTTTGGAACGGGGCGATGACCACGATCTCCGTTGCTTGGAGCTCGAAGTCGAGGCCGATGGCGAGCTCGCCGTTCGCGAGTGGCATCACGGCCGCGAGGCCGCGTCCGGTCAGGCCTTCTTCGACGTGGTCGACGATCGGGTCGATCAAGCGCTCGCCGCGAGGGGCGACGCTCTCCCAGACTCGGTAGTCCTTGATGAACGCTCGGCGTTGCAGCGCGGAGATCTCGACGCGCTCACCCGAGCGGAACGTCGTGCGAACCGGCGCGCTGACCAAGCGAACGTCTTCACGATCGAGGTGCGACTTCCGCCACGCGGCCGACTGGTCGCTCGACAGGATCCGGGGCTGGTCGCCAGCCGTATCCTCATCGTCGGCGGGCAACGAGACCACCTCCCAGGTGATGTCGAAGACGTCCAAGTCGCGGCCGAGTTGAATGGCGAGGAAGCGCTCGATCCAGCGGTGCTGCGCGGGCGTGCCGAGGACGGCGATGCTGTCGCCACCGACGGCTCGCACCGAGCGCTGGGCCTCTGAGATCGGCGGATCGATGAAGGTCCGCAGGCACTCGGCGATCTGACGGCAGGCGCTGGAGCGCTCGGCGGGCTCGGTCCCTCTCTCGGTCGAGGGGCTCATTCGCTCCGCCCACCGTCGAGCGAGCTCCCCGACCTCGTGGATACTAAGCTTCGGGGTGACCACCTCCTCTTGCAAAGGAGCCGAGAGCAACAGGAAGAGAGCGACGCCGAGCATCCTGGATCACCTCACGATGGAAAAGCGAACGAGCTCGACGAGGACCTTCCCATCGTCTTGCTCGGAGACGTACACCGAGGTCTTCTTCGGCGCGAGCGTCATGCGAGTGTGCCTCTCGATCGTCTGGACCTTCGGCCGACCGACCGGACCGTGCTCGGTCTCCTCTTCCGGGATCGGCTTGTCGAGCTTCGCCTGCTTCGAGCTCAGGTCCACGCCGATCGCGTCATCGCCGAGAACGAGAGCTCTTCCCCCGATGATCAGCCCGTCCTGGACCAACTCGACGATCGGATCGACCAGCCTTTGGCCATTCGGCGCGACGGCTTCGTGCACCTGGTACTCTTTCACGTACGCGGTCTCGTTCAACACCGAGATCTCGAAGCGCTGGCCGTCGAAGGTCATGACTTGCGGGGCGATGACCATGTCGGCTCCCCCCTCCATCAGCCCTTCGATCACCTCGTCCGGATGCTCGAGGATGAGAGACTTCGGGCCGAGCTTCAGCTCCTGCACCAGCTCCTTCGAGGCCAATGCGATGCGCCACTCGATCAGGATCATCGTATCGGGATGCAAGCGCCTCCGGTCGAGCTGATCCTGAATCCATTGCTGCTGATCCCAGCGCACGAGCGCGACGAGCGAGCCATTCTCGAGATACCGAATCTCCTCGGTGCCCTCGCGCAATGCCGGTTGCACGAAGAGCGACAGCGAGCGCGCGAGCTCCTCACCCTCGTGGCGCAGAGCCTCGGCCTGCTCGGCCTCGGTCATGGCCGGCCAGTCGTTGACCCTCTGTGCGCGATCGATCAGGTCATTGACATCGAAGACGGCGAGGCGAGGAGCCTCCTGGGAATCATCGCCGACCGCGGGTGCGGCACGCTCTTGCCGTTGCGCCGGACGGTCCTGTTCCTGCGCTTGGCCGGTCGCAGTCAGGAGCCACATGCTCAGCAGCATCCATTGCTTGATCATTCGGACAGTCTCCTTTCGGTGGAGAGGGCGAGGCTGGCACGGGCCCAGCCTTCGTCATCTTCGGGCGATCGAACCGGGGCGCTGACGATCTCTCGCTGAAGCCGCCCCTCGTCCCGGCGCAGGACCTCCCTTTTGCCGGGCCGCTCCGTCACGATCTCCATCTTCCAGGTGAGGATGCGCCCGAGGTCGGTCGACGGCTCAGGAGCCGAGACCTCGGGTGGTGTCTTGCGCTCGCCCTGCGAGACGCCGCGATCCCATGAGAGCCACACGGCGAGCCCGACCATCAAGAGCACCGCGGCGATCGCGGCAGCCACTCGGAGGCGACGCGCCGGCGCGACCGGGTCTTCAACCAGCCGGTCGAGACAGGTGAGCATCTCGAGGATCTCGCCGAGACGCTCGGGTTGCTGGGCGAGCAGCTCACGGACGCGGTCGTCTCCGAGGGGGGGGCGCCGTGCGTCGAGCGCTTCGTGGACGGCTTCGATCAGTGGGTCTCTCGGGGTCGTGCTCATGACTCGCCTCTGGGCGATGGAGACGGTCCCGCTCCGGTAAGGCGTTGACGCGCCCGATGGAGGTGGGACTTGACGGTACCGACCGGGTGCCCCAGCTCGGCGGCGATCTCGGCGATGGACAGGCCATCACGGTGGAATCGCAGGAGGATGTCGCGCTCGATCGGCCGGAGCTTCTCCAAGCGGTGCTCGATGTCCTCGCGCAGAGCCGGGTCCGAAGCTCTTGGAGCCGGCAGCGTCTCGGCGCGGTCGCCGAGACGCTCGGGATCGGGATTGGCACGCTGGTGCCGATCGATCCACACTCGCCGAGCAATCTGCCGAAGCCAGCCGCCGATCGGCTGCGACGCGTCGTAGGCGGAACGGTATCGCCAGGCGCGAGCCAGGACGTCTTGCAAGACATCGTCGGCTTCGGCGCCGGCCAGGCGTCCCAGCCACGCGCGCAACGCGGGCATCTCGGCGACCAGACGGCGAGAGAGCTCGTCGGTCCTGTCCACGGGCTTCACTTCGGTCATGTCTGAGAGGCCATACCGAAGGTCGCCCTCGAAAGGTTGCAGTATTGTCGAAGGACGGCGAGCGGCCGCATCACCTCCGTACCGAATCCGGTATCCGGACACCGTTCTCGCCCGCGTGATCCCGGCAGCGAGACCGAGCTCGTCGGATGACGGGCGCATTCCGAGAGCCGGCGAGCAACTCGTTCTTCGCCGGTTGATTATGACGATCGCGCTCCCTTTGTCCCAGATTCGAGAGACTGGCGACTCGAGGCATGACGGTTGCGTTCTCGGGCGGTCCCGGCTCACACCGTCTTCTTGGATGGTCCAGCCGCCATCCCCTTTCCGCGCCGGTCCGGCACGACTGACGCCCACTCCGGAGGCCCCCACGCCATGAAGCGCCTACTGATCGCTCTCCTGATCAGCTCATCCGCGACGCTCCTCGCCCAGACTCCATCCGTGAACCGTGTCTCGCCGTCAGGCGGATCTCGCTGGACGAAGCAAGCTCCGATTCCGACCTCCTTCAGTGTCAAGTCGATGGTCGCCCTGTCCGAGACCGAGCTCTGGGGCGCGGCTTCGCCCTTCTTCGGTGCAGGCGGTGAGCTCGTCCACTCGACCGACGGCGGCGCCACCTGGGAGCCCGTCATCGAGCTCGGCCATATCAACGCCGTGTACTTCGTCGACGCACAGCACGGCTGGGTCGCCGGCAACGGGCTGTGGCACACGACCGACGGTGGTGAGACCTGGATCCAGGACAACAACTGGGGCACGATGCAGGACATCCACTTCGTCGACACGCTGCACGGCTGGTGCTCGGGCAATGGTGGCATCGCCTACTACACGACGAACGGCGGGCTGTCCTGGACCGGTGTCTCGACGGGTGGCGGCTCGACGATGTCGTCGATCTTCTTCCTCGATCAGAGCGAGGGATGGACGGTCTCGATCAGCGGTCGGATCATGCACACGACGGATGGCGGGTCGAGCTGGTCTCTGTCCCACGACGTCGGCGACCCGGTGGCCAACCTTCAAACGGTGCAGTTCCTCGACTCCCAAAATGGCTGGGTCGTCGGCGGCGACACGTTCTTGAAGACGACCGACGGCGGTCAGACGTGGTCCCAGACTCCAGTCCCGGCCGGGACGTGGGCCTTCGGTGCCCGGTTTCGCGACAGGAATAACGGGATCGCAGTCGGCGAGTACGGGAACATCCTGCGCACCACGAATGGCCAGACATGGCAGACGGAGCGCCCCGTCGGCAGCGGGATGCGCTACTGGGAAGCCGAGTTCGTCAGCGAGACGGTAGCCTATGTGGGCGGTGACAACGGCGCGATCGCGAAGTCCGTCGATGGCGGCTCGAGCTGGAACATGATCTCCAGCGGCGCGACCTGGACGACGCGCGCGATCGATTGGCTCGACGGCGACACGGCCTGGCTCGCCGCTCAAGGCGGTGAGATCGCCAAGACCACCAATGGCGGGAAGCTCTGGGAGCGGGTGTCGGTGACGGGCTTCGACATCTACGGCAACCTGCACGGTGTCGACTTCGCCGACGAGCAATTCGGCTGGGCGGTCGGTGACAACGAGGTCTTCGGCTTCGTCTATCCCGACGGCCGCATCAGCCGCTCGACCGACGGCGGAGAGACCTGGACGCCGCAATTCAGCCAGAACGGCATCGAGTTCTTCGGCGTCACCGCGCTCGACGCCCAGACCGCGCTGGCCTACGGACGAGGCACATTCGCGTCGAGTGCCTGCATCCGGACGACGAATGGCGGCCAGACCTGGCACGGCGTCACGGGCCTGAACGTGACCAACGGCTTCCGCGACGCGTTCTTCCTGCCCGGATCGCAAACCGGCTGGATCGTCGGCAACGACATCTTCAAGTCGACGGACGGTGGCGCGAGCTGGAGCTACCAAGCCAGCGGCAATGGCGCCCAGCTCGCCGGAGTCTCATTCTGCGATGCGCAGAACGGTTGGGTCGTCGGCTTTGCGAATCAGATCCTGCACACGACCGACGGTGGTCAAATCTGGGCACCGCAGACCTTCGACGCGCCGCCCTTGACCGCTTTCATGGGCGTGACGGCCGTGAGTCCGCAGGTGGCATGGCTCTCGGGCTGGTACGGCACCGTCGCGAAGACGACCGACGGTGGCCAGACCTGGGTCGCCGTCCCGATCGAAGGCACCGACGGCGCCTACTTCGAGCTCGCCGAGTTCATGGACGCAGAGAACGGCTGGATCGGCGGCGACCAAGGCGTCTGGAAGCGAACCGGCATTCAGAAGCGTTGAAGCCTGTAGGAGCGGCGAGCGAGAAGAGCGAAGGGTCGATTCCGTCCGAGCGGGAGAGTCACCATTCTTCGTCCCGTCGCCGTCGGATATCGTCGAGCGTCTTCTCGACAGGCTGCAGGATCACCTCGTCCATCCGCTGAACCAGCTCGTCCGCACTTGAGTAGCGAAACGGCGGAATCACGTGAGGCCTTGCCTTGAAGTCCTCGGCCATGGCGTAGAGGCGATAACGCCTTCCGATGATCAGGCGGACGGGAGTCGTCACCTGGGGGATGATCGTCGCGAGCTCGTGCGGGACACTCCGGGGAAGCGTCAAGTCGGCGATGACGAAGCGAGACATCTTGGCCAATAGGGATACCGTCTCGGTCATGCTTCGGCCGGCAGGTCCCACGAAATCGAAGATCACCGGTACCAAGCCACGGGACCTCAGAGCGTCCCGCAGCTTTTCCAAAACGCGGAGCCGATCTCCCGTGAAGCGGCCGAGGATCAGCACGACCTTGTCGGTGACGGTTTCCAGGAGATCTCGAATCTCCGGGTTCTTGATCATCAAGTACATCAATTGCGCGACCTTGATGTTGTCGACCGTGATTCGCGCTGCATCCTCTGGCGTGATGACGAGCCCGACGGAGGACCGCGGCGTTCCAAGCAAGTCCCAAGCGGAGACTCCGTAGACCTCCGCCGAGTCGAGAATCGCGCCCTCGATGTCGACCTTCACCAGGATCGTTCCCCGCAGCCTCGCCCCACTGAGGTCAGCGTTTCGAAGGCAGGCTCCGGTGAGATCGGCGCGCGTCAAATCCGCTCCGGCCAGATTCGCGCCGGTCAGGTTCGCCCTTTGAAGTCCACACTCTTCCAGGAAGGCCTGGCCCAACTGGGCCCCGACGAGCTGGGTATCCCGCAGGCTGGCACGTTTCAGCTTGGCCGAGGTGAAGTCGGCGGCATCGAGGCGCGCTCCAGTCAAATCGACCGTGCCCAAGAGCAGACCGGGAAACCGGACTCCCCTCAAGTCGACGCGGCGTGGCTTGCGGTAGGCTTGCCAGATCGCGATCTTGCGCGCCCCGGCCTTCTTCCTCGAGGCTCCGGAGCCGGGCTTCGCCCCCCGTGTCGAGATCTTCTTCTTGCTGACCTTCTTCTTTCCGGTCGGCGTGTGAGGCACCCAGTTGAATCGCCGCCAAGCGGCCAACGCACCCCCTCGATCGTCGTGATGCGCTGGACTGCTTGCCAATGCCTCGAATCGCTCGAGGTGCGCAGGATTGCCGATGAAATTGGGGTGGGCCGTGGCTCCTCTCTTCCGCGACACGTCGTCCTCCTCGTTCGAGAATCGAGCTTGGCTCGCGAGACGAGCCTGTCAGTCAACGTACAGTGAGACCGCGATCTGATATCCGACGCGGCGATAGCCGATGCGCTCATACAGCGCGTTGGACGTCGCGTTGGTGAGGTCGGTATGGAGGCAGCAGAGCCGGGATCCGGCGTCGAGGATCCTCTGGCTCAGCGTCGCCACGCATGCCGCGGCGTAGCCTCGCTCTCGAGACTCGGGAGGTGTGTAGACGAGCGAGACCCGCTCGCCGCTGAGGAGCCGCGACACGCGCGCGGCCATCGAGCGAGGCCGCTCGTCGATCCACAAGAGGACACGGCGCTCGGCGAGGAGCTTGGTCACGTGCGCGTCGATGTCGAGGCGGTCGCGGGGCGCGGCGATCTGCCGGAATCGTTCGAGCCATTCCGCCAGCAGTGATCGGTCGTCTTCCTCCGCCCAGCGCGCGGAGCCCGCTGCGATTGGCTGCGGCCACACGACCTCGCGCAGCTCGAAGACGCCCTGCTCCATCTCGACATTCGAGTGACCTCCATTGCGGCGAACCCACTCGCCGGCAAGCGCCTGCGTCAATCCGACAGGGCCGCGGAGATGGAGAGGAAGCGGCGCTCGCTCGGCGAGCGCGTCGATCAGCGGGCCGAGCGAAGCAGGTGACTCGAGACCGGCGAGGTTGAGCGGGCGCCCGGGACACCAGACAGCGACGACGCCATCATCGCTCGCCAGGAAAGCCTCCTCCATCGTGTCTCGGCCGTCCTTCAGACGAAGGAGCTGCGCGATGACGGAGTCGTTCTCGGCTTCGTGCTCGGCCAGCCACGGATGATCGTCGAGGAGCTCGTCTGGCGTCGCATAGCGAGTGAGCATCGTGTGCTCCGTCAAAGTGGGATATCCGTTCCCGGCACAGATGTCCCACTTTTCGCTCGAAGTGGGCCATTCGTGCCGGGAAGGGATTGCCAACTTTCAAAAGTGGGCCATTCGTGCCGGGAAGAGAATGCTCACTTCTGGTCGGGGTCGGCTTTCTGATTCGAGAGGAACTCGACGAGGTCGCGGAGGTCGGAGCGGGAGAGGTAGTCCTCGAGGTTGTCGGGCATCGAGGAGAGGCCTCGGCCACGGGTGTCGATCTCGGTGACGGGGATCTCGAGGATCTCCTTCTTCGCGGTCTCGAGCTTCAAGACGCCGTCCTTCTCCGACAGCACGCGGCCGGAGTAGATCAGATCGTCCTTCGTGAAGATCACGACCGTCTCGAAGCCGTCGGCGATTGCGGCGTTCGGCTCGAGGATCGACCGCAGGATCTCTTCACGCTTCAAGCGGTTCCCCACTGCCGACAGATCCGGACCGGACTCCTCGCCGCCAGCGCCACCGAGCACGTGACAGCGCAAGCAGCGCGTCTCCGAGCGCTCCTCGAAGATCCGTCGTCCGCGCGCGGCATCGCCGCCCAGGAGCGACTCCCGATACTCGGCGATCGGGTCGCCTTCGGCTTTGGAGGCCCGGTACCTCGCGAGGCGTTCTTCGATGGCCTTCGACTCGCGCTGCTCAGCGGCCTCGATCAGATCGAGCCGCACCGCTTCGGGCACATCACCTCGGAGCAATGAGTCGAGCTGACTCTTCAAGATGCGATCAGCCGCTTCGTTCTTCAAATCACCGAGCGCGCGATACGCCGTCTGGCGCTCGATCGTGCGGCCATGGCGAAGCGCCTCCTCCAGCACCGAGACCGCGCGGTCCGGATCGAGCTGCGCCAGCAGGCGAGTACCCGCCGAGCGTACCCGCGCCTCTTCGTCGGCGAGGCAGGCTTTCAGCGCGGCGCCCTGAGCAGTGCGAACGAGCTCCTTGCGATCGCCCTCTCCTCGAAATCGTCCGAGCACCTCCAGGCCGGCGATGCGCGTACGCGTCGACTCTTTCTGGCTCTCCACCAATTGGGCGATCGCCCCGGCGAAGTCCTCCAGCTCGCACCTTCCGATCGCTTCCACGAGCGCCGTCCGAAGCTCGGGTGGCATGTCCGACTCGGCGAGGAGATCACCGGCGATTCTCCCGAGCGCCTCGGCCCCCGCCTGGGGCGCGACGGGTGGGAAGGGACGCCAGGATCCCATCACGCGATCCCGGCCCGAAGGCGAGCTCCAGTTGCCGAGTGCCGCGAAGGCCTCCGAGCGAATGCGCGCGCTGAGCTCCGATCGCGCCGCCAGCCTTGCCACCGCCTCGGCGTGCGCTTCATCATGGAGCTCGAAGCAGGCACTGATCACTCGGCGCCAGAGTGCCTCGTCCCGCGAGCTCGACCGATCGGCGAGCCCGGCGAGCATGGGGAAGGCGCTTCGGATCGGCACGTCGTGGATGGCGCGCGCTGCCTCGAGCACGATCGCAGGCTCCCGGTCTCCGAGGAACAGCGCGACCTCGGGCCGCTCCTTTCGCCGCAACACCAGGAGGATCGCCATGCGAGCCGCAAGGGAGCCGTCCCCGGCCCGGGCGATGAGCGGCGCCAGGTCCTCGAGGCCACTGAGCCCCATCACGCAGGCGTGCCGCAGCCACGGATCGGTTTCGCCGGTCTCGCCGGCGAGGGCGAGCAGAGGATCGATGGCGATCTCGGGTGTGCCGAGCTGCCCGAGTGAGATCGCGGCGAAGGAGCGCACGCGCGGGCTGTCGTCCTTCAGGAGCGAGACGAGCGCGGGCGCGACGCCCGCGATGCCACAGTCGCCGACGAGCTTCGCCATCTGCGCGCGCACTTCGAAATCGGGGTCTTCGAGCAGGTCCGTCATTCCGGCGAGCGTCCTCCCGTCCAGGCGCTGGAGCTGACCGAGGCCCCACAGGGCGTGCAGCCTGGCGAGCGGCGCGCCGGATCGTCTGGCGACCTCTGAAAGGCGCGCGGCGCGGCCCTGCTCCACCAGCGCGAACTGCGCCTCCTGGCGCACGCGGCGATCGGGATGCTCGAGCAGAGGCACGAGGTCTTTCTCCGGGCGACTCTCGAAGCCGGCGGCGAAGAGCCGCTTCACCTCCATCGCGCCTTCGTCGTCCCGGCGCTCCGGGTCGAGGATTCGGTACAGTCGACCCGCTTTCGGCTGGTTCCAGCCTTGGATCCAGTCGGTCAGGTAGACCGAGCCGTCGTAGCCGAAGTCGACATCGGTAACGAGGACGTTCCAGATGAGCCGGTCGCGATCGACGAGCTCGAAGCCGGCGCCCTTCGCCCGGTTCCGGAAGGTGTGCACACCGCTGATGGCGGCTCCTCCTCGGAAGTCCGCCAGGAAGAAGCTTCCCTCAAAAGAAGGATTGAGTCCCGTGCCCGGATAGTAGGTGAGGCCGGACGGACCGTTCGCGATGTTGTCGATCGGCGGGACGATGTAGGCGGCTTGCCCTTCGAAGTGCGGCCACCAGAGCTTCTCGTGATTCCAAGGTCCGCGGCGATAGGCGCCCTCGAGCCACTGGTACGAGTAGCGCCAGCCGCTGTCCGAGCCGTGCATCACGTAGACCCAGCGGGCCTGGTCCCCGCCATCGGAGTTGTTGTCGCCGGTGAACAGGTTGCCGTGCTCGTCGAAGACGAGCTCCTGCGGGTTCCGCAGCCCGGTCGCGAACAATTCGAGCTTCGAGCCGTCGAGCTCACAGCGCAGCACCGCACCGGCCGGCGGGTAGCTCACGACGCCGTCCTCGGTCTCGACGTGCAGCCCGCGATCGCCGATCGAGAAGTAGAGCCGGCCATCGGGGCCGATGCACAAGCCGTGGAGATCGTGCCCGAGCAAGCTGATCCGCACCCCGTAGCCCGTCTGGAGCTCCTCACGCTCGTCGGCCCGGCCATCGCCATCGGTGTCCCGAAGCTTCCACAGGCTGGGAATGCAGGTGAAGTACACGTCGCCGCGTCGCGCCAGGAGCCCGGCCGCGATGCCGTCCGCCACATCCTGGAAGCCATCGGCATAGACCACCGAGTAGTCGACCTTGCCGTCACCGTCCCGGTCCTCGAGTCGACGCACCCTTTCGTGCTCGGTCGCGTACTTCCGAATCGCCTCCCCTTCGTGGCGCTCCATCATGTGAAGGCGATCGGCCACGGTCTTCGCCGCGAGGTCCTCGTCCAGCCAGCCCATGTGCTCGCGCATGTCGGTGACACCCGCGTGGTGGCGGAAGGTCTCGGCGATGTAGAAGCGACCCTTTTCGTCGATGCAGAAGATCACCGGGTTGGCGAGCAAGGGCTCCGAGGCGACGAGCTCGACCTCGAGCCCGTCCGCGACCTGAAAGCCCTGCCGCGCCAGCTCGGCGTCGCCCGATGCCGGCTTGATCTCGGGATCGTAGGGGCCATCGTCTTGGCGGGCCAGACCCGAGGTCGCGAGAAGCACGAGTCCGAGAGCGGCACGAAGGGGACGGCATGAGGGCATGGCGGGTCAGCTTTCGGTCTGCGGGCAGCGGAGACAACGCCGAGCGCGAGCGGCGATCGGCGCCGTAGGCCGAGTATTCGGGACCGGTTATACTCGACGCTTCGGATCCGAATCGAGAACGAACCTCCCTGTGGCCTGCTCATGTCCGCTCCGTCGCGAACTCGCTCCTGGTGGCTCGCCTTGCCCTTGCTCGCCCTCTGCGCGTGCGGCGGCGGTGACGCCGACGAGCTGTCCGTCCTGCTCATCACCCTCGACACGACGCGCGCCGATCGCCTGGGATGCTACGGCCGCGGCGAGGCCGGGACGCCGCACCTCGATGCCCTCGCCCAGGAGGGCGTCCGCTTCGAGAGAGCGTACACCGTCGCGCCGATCACCTTGCCTGCGCACACCTCGATCCTCACAGGCACGACGCCGCTCTACCATGGCGTGCGGGACAATGGCGCTTACCGCGCGCCGGATCGGCTGGTCACCCTCGCCGAGCTGATGAAGGACGGTGGCCGTCGCACGAGTGCCTTCATCGCGGCGTTCCCGCTTCACCGGGAATTCAACCTCGATCAAGGGTTCGAGGTCTACGACGATGCGGTCGACGAGTCCGACTCGCAGTTCCTCCACGCGGAGCGTCGCGGCGATCACGTCGTCGATGCCGCGCTCGATTGGCTGCGGAAGCTCGACGCTGACGAGACCTTCTTCAGTTGGGTGCATCTCTTCGATCCGCACGCGCACTACGATCCTCCGTCGCCTTTTGCCGAGCGCTTCCCCGGTGACCCCTACCAAGGGGAGATCTCGTTCACCGACGCTTGCGTGGGTCGCTTGATCGACGAGCTGAAGAAGCAGGGCCGACTCGAGAAGACTCTGATCGTCGTCGTCGCAGATCACGGCGAGAGCCTCGGGGATCACGACGAGAAGAGCCACGGCCTGCTGATCTACGAAGGCACGATGCACGTGCCGCTGATCTTCGCCGGACCCGGCGCCGGTCGCGGCATCGTGCGCCGCGATGTCGTCCGCACGATCGACATCGTCCCCACCATCGTCGAGCTGTTCGACCTGGACATGCCGCGTGCCGTGCAGGGTGCTCCTCTCGATCTCGATTCGGAGCAGGGAGACATCCGGCGCGTCGCCTACCTCGAGACGCTGTACCCGACGCTTCATTATGGATGGAGCGATCTCCGCGGTGCCGTCGTCGGCGACTGGAAGATCATCGAAGCTCCGATGGTCCAAAGCGGCGTACCGGAGCTGTACCGCTCAGGCATCGACCGGGCCGAGCTGCAGGATCTCTCGAAGAAGGATCCGAGGCAGCTCGAAGAGATGCGGCGCATCCTCGAGTCGCAAGCCGAGCGTCTTTCGGAAGGCCGCCTCGAAGCCGGGCGCGATGCCGACATGACCGACGAGGATCGGGAGCGTCTCGCCCAGCTCGGCTACGTCGGAGAGAAGACCGACTCGGACTCCGGTCGCCATCCCCGCGAGATGATCCGCGTGAAGGACCTCTTCGACGACGCCAAGATCGCCGTCCAAGAGGGTCGAGTCGACGACATGAAGCGCATCCTCGAAGAGATCGAGGCGATCGACTCGGGCAATCCCGGGATCCCGGAAGTCTGGGGCGTTTACTACAAGGCGAGCGCGCACCGCGACACCGAGGCGCGTGCGCGATCGATCGAGGCCTTCGAGGAAGCCGTTCGCCTCAGCCCCAAGACGAAGCGGTTCTGGAAGAACCTCGCCGATCTCTACGAGTGGGACGGCAAGCTCGACAAGGCCACGCTCTGCTTCGAGGAAGCGATGCGGCTGGGCCCGATCAAGGAGGAAGTCCGTCTCCACTACGCCCACTGCCTCGAGCGCCTCGGGCGGATCGACGAAGCGATCGAAGCGATCCGTGGCGTCGAGATCCTCTCCTCGGTCGCACCCGAAGAAGCGCTCGAGGTCGGCCAATCGAAGCTGAAGTCCGGCCAGCGAGTCGAAGCGCTCGCACTGTTCGAGCACGCCGCGAAAGATCTCACGAAGGATCGTTCCAGCCTGCGCCGCCTCGCAATGCGAAAGGCGGCAGAGGTCAGCTTGGCGCTCGGCTTGAAAGACCGTGCACGAACACACCTCGAGACAATCCTCGAGCTCGTTTCACAGGACCCGTGGGCACAACGGCAGCTCGAGGCGCTCCGCTGACGGAGGTGCTCACGTGCTCGTGTACCTGAACACATGAGTGCATGAGTACATGAACACCTGAGCACACTCACCCGTGCTCACCGACGAGCGGCAGGAGGGTCTTGGTGATGCCTTCCTCGTCCTCGGGGATTCGAGCCTGGTGCAGCGTCCAGTGCTCGGTGTGGTGGACGTGGCCGCCGCCGGCTTCGAGGGTCAGCAACGGGCCGAGCGATTCGAGCTCGAGCATGTCGCCATTGGTGAAGGTCTCGAAGTTGCACCCCATGTCGGGATACGTCGCGCCATCCTCGAATGGGAAGTGCTTCACGAAGACATGCTCGCCGAGCGAATAAGCCGCCCAGCCTCGAGTCGTTCGGAAGCCGATCTTCTGCGGGGTCTTCGCGGACGGGTCTTGGCGAAGCTGGATGAAGCGTCGGCCGAGCGTCCATCGGGGATCGCTCAGATCAGTGTATCCCCAGAGTGCCATCGGTCGGACAGGGAGCACCTCGTTCTCGTGGGACTGAAACGGCTCTTGAGGAAGGATGCCTCGGCCGCCCGGTGCCAGGACGGTGACGGCCCAAGGCGCGAGCTGGATATCCCAGGGTCCGTGATTGGTCAAGACGTGATCGATCGTCACGCGCGTCGAGAGGGGATCGAGACGAATGTGCATCGCCTTGGCCACGCCGGTGGTCGCTTCGACCGGCTGCCGGACGGTGAACGTCGTGCCATTCCATTCGTGCTGCACGGGGAAGTTGTCGGGATGGTAGGTCCGCGGCCGATTCTCAGGGGCGTGCCATAGCCGATGCCCTCCATACAACCGCCAGTCATACCCGCCGGTCTTGCCGCGATCCGAGGGCAGCTCGCATAGCATGTTCGGCCCATCGATCGGACCGTAACGGATGATCCTCGGGCCGATGTCGGTCGTGACGACCAGATCACATCCGTCCCCCACCAGGCGACAACAGTTCTCCCAACCGGCGTACTCGATCCGCTCCATCGACTCAGTCCTTCTTCAGCTCGAACGGATACGGCCAACCGTGATACCACTTGTGCCTGGTGAGGTGGGCCAGCTTGTCTTCGGTCAGGGCGGGCTGCTCGCTGACGGCCACGTTCTTGCGCACGTGCTCGAGTGTCCGCATGCCCGGGATCACGGTGCTGATGGCCGGATGGCCGAGGACGAACTTCAGGGCGAGGTCGGCGAGGGTCGGGGTGTCCGCGTCGAGCTCGGCCTCGAGCGCTTCGATCTTGGGTGAGGCGACCTGGAGCCGATCCTCGGTCATCCAGTCCTTGCGCCAATCGTCGTCCGCGAAGGCGTGCCCGGGACGGAACTTTCCGGTGAGCAGCCCTTCCTCGAACGGCACGCGCGCAATGATTCCGATGCCATGCTCCTCGGCCGCGGGGAGCAGCAGCTCGGCGGGACGTTGCTCGAACAGGTTGTAGATCACCTGAATCGACTCGATGCGCTCGGACTGCGCCAGTCGAACGGTGTGGTACGGATTCCAGTCGTTGGCCGAGACTCCGAAGTGCCGGATCTTGCCCTGCTTCTTCAACCGCGTCAGCGCCTCGAGCCACTCGGGCTCGTCGAGGTAGCTGTCCGACCAGGCATGAAGCTGCTGCACGTCGAGGTAATCGGTGCCGAGCAGCTTCAACGAGCGCTCGGTGCACTCGACGATCCAATCGGCCGGGAACACCTCGCCGACCGGGCTCTCGTCGACCTTGGTCCAAGCGAACGTCTTCGGTGGGATCTTCGAAGCGATGACGATGCGATCCCGCACGTCACCCAGAGCTTCCCCGATCAGCTTCTCGCTGTGGCCGTCGCCATAGACGTAGGCCGTATCGAAGAAGTTGATGCCGAGCTCGAAGGCAGACCGAAGCGCATCCCGGCCGGCCGAGTCGTCCTGATGTCCCCATCCTCCCCCGAGGCTCCAAGCCCCGAAGCCGATCTCACTGACCTCGAGGCCGGTCTTGCCGAGTGGGCGGTACTTCATCGAATTCCTCCTCGCGTGAGCTGCGCGCCGTACCCTAACGATTGGCACTGCGTCGGGCCAGGGGGCGGGTGCTTGAGTGCTTGGGTGCTTGGGTGCTTGAGTGCTTGGGTGCTGTGGTGAGGAAGTTATCAGGTGACTGGGTGAGGAGGTACCCAGGTGATCGTGTGTTCGTGAGACCGGTTGACCAGGTTCCGACACCCAGACACCCAGGCATCCAGACACCCAGTCACCTAACGTGGCTCGGAGCGAAACTCGTCGGCGGCTCCGAGTAAGGTCGCCATCTCGGTGCGGAAGCGCTTCTGGCGGATGAAGGTCTGAAGCCAGTCGAGGTAGTCGATGGGGAGGACGATCGCGTAGAAGCCCAGCAGCACCAGTCTCAGATTGACCGCTCCGATGAGCGGCAGCTCGAACGAGCCGAGGAGCGCGACATCGATCAGGGCCGCGATGGCCAGCAGCAGGATCGCGATGTCGAAGTTCGTCAGGAAGCAGCGCACCGTCGAGAGGCTGGGCCGCAGCCGAAACACCTCGCCGTCGGGCTTCGACTTCGGGGGCGGCGTCGGCTCGATCTCTCGGCGCAGGTTCGCGTAGGCCTTGTCCTCGGCAAGGTAGGGGTTCAACAGGATCTTCTTGCAGAAGATCGGAAAGGTCATGTCCTTGAGCACCTTCAAGAACAGGGTGCTGATCAGGGCCGAGAACGACAGCCCGAAGATCCAGACGTGACCGAGCTCGAGGTAGAGGCCGACTCCGAGGAAGAAGAACATGAACGGCTTGACGATCAGGTGGAACAGGAAGTCCAGCCACGTCCAGTCCAGGTTCTGGATGCCTCGCCAGCGCGCCACCTCTCCATCGACGCAGTCGAAGACGTAGTAGAGGACCACGACGAAGGCGCCGATGACCGAGACCCAGCCGGGGATCGCCAGCGCCAGGGAGCCGACGACGCCGCAGACGAGCATCGCGTAGCTGGCGACATCCGGGCTCCAGCCGCGATCGACCAGCACCTTGGTGAAGAGGAGGCTGACGCGGTCACCGTAGATCAGTCCGGCGACGTCATTGTTCTCGCGGACCGGTAGCTGACACCGTTCGCGCAGCTCCCGGAATGAGACACCCATACGAGATTCGTCCTCCATCGGCGGCGAGCACACCACGGAGCCATCGTCCGATTCCTCCGGAATCCTGAGCCGGAGGCGCCCCCGCGCGGACGACAGTCTAAAGCAGCGTCTCAAAAGGTCCAGCGGCGGTCATGCTCACCGCACGACGCGGCGGAGGCCATGACGCAGAGCGACCTGCACCTGGTGCAGCACCTCCCGAATGGCGGCGCGCTCGTCGCTCTTGAGGAAGCGGACTGCGAGGAGGCCGGCCGGGAAAGCGGCGAGGATGGCGGCGCGAAGGACCCAGCTCCAGATGCCTTGATGGAGGGGAAGGAACCATCCGAGCAGGCCGAGCGCCAAGGCCCAGGACGCCGCGACCGCGACTCGAGACCACTCGTAGTGGACGGGGAAGCGCCTTCGGATGAGGACGTAGCAAGCCGCGGCGAGGAGGGCGAAGGTGACTGTCGTGGTCCAGGCGGCGCCGATGAAGCCGTAGCGAGGGATGATGAACCAGTTGAGCGTGATGTTGGCGGCAGCCGTCGCGCCACACAGCCACGGCAGGAGCCGCGTCTGCTTGAGCACGTAGAAGCCCGTCTGGATCATCTGGTAGCTGGCCCAGAACAGGTAGCCGATCGCGACGGCGGGCACGGCCTTGTAGGCGACGTGGTACTCCGGCCGTGAGGCGAACAGCTCGATGATGTCGCGGGCGAAGAGGCAAACGGCGAGTGTCCCTGCGTCGAGGAGCAGCATGAAGTGGGTGAAGGCGCGGCCGCAGAGCATCTTCTGCCGGCCCTCGTCGCGCAGCGAGAAGACGAACGGGTACCAGATCAGCATGAACGGCCCGAGGAGTAGGTGATTGCTGAGCTGACCGAACTGGTAGCTGAGGCCATACAACCCCACGGCGTCCTCGTCCGAGAGGTGCTCGAGCATGAACCGGTCGGCCGAGTGGAGGAGGAACTGGGCGAGCCCGGTGAAGATCAGGGGCAGAGTGAAGATCCACAGCTTCTGGAGGATCTGGACGTCGATCTTCGCGCCCAGCTTGCCGAGGAGCGCCACGGACATGATCGTCGCCGTCAAGGACTCCCCGATCAGGACGCTGTAGAACAGCGCCTCGAGGCCCATGTCGAAGACCGCGAGGAAGATGATCTTCAGCGTGATCTCGACGACGAGCTTGGCGAGCATGATGCCGCCGAAGAGGAGCGACTTCTCCTTCGCCTGGAGGTACTTGAAGCCGATCTGTCCGACGACTTGGAAGAAGAAGATCAGGTAGACGACCCGCAGCAGCGAGTGGTAGGTCGGCGCACGGTCGGGCTTGAGGATCAGGGGAGCGATCTGCGGTGTGGCGAACCACAGGATCGCCACGAGGGTGCCCGAGACGGCAGCGATCGAGAGCAGGGTCGTCGAGATGACGGCCGAGCGACGCCTCTCGTCCTCGTACTCGAAGTAGTAGCGGACCATGGCGTTGACGACGTTGATCCCGGCGATCTGAGTCAGGATCGCCAACGTCGGCCCGAGGAGCTCCTTCACGCCGTAGTCTTCCACCGGGAGGTAGAAGGTGACGAGCGGTGTCAGGAGGAGCGCGACGCCGCGATTCAAGTACGTCCCGCCTGCATAGATCAGAGTATGCAGGGAGAGACGCTTGAAGGCGTCCTTGAGCATGCGTCGGTCCTCGGGGTGACGATCATCGGGCGGGAGGTCGAGACGGGTCTCCTAGCAGAAGGTGGAGACCGGGGCGAACCTAACGCCTGGAGGGGATTTCCTGCCCGATAATCTGTCGACCAGAGCCCGGTACCGTCTCGAAGAAAATCAAGGAAGGGGTGGCCCGAGGCCGCTCGAACCAGAGCCCACGCGGCCGAGACGGAGAGAGTCGAACGCGCTGGAAGCTGCCCACACGAGCGAGCCTCTCGCCGAAGTCTCGCTTCGCTCGAGGTTCTTCAAGTCGCCAGACGGACTCGGTCTCCGCCCTGGCGAACACCGGAAGGGACCCTCCCCGGACGAGGTTCGGACCGGTCGCTGCGCTCGCGGCTCACCCCCTCTTGATTGTGAGGGCCCTTCCCGTGCCTTTTGCCGGAATCTCCCTCGCCCAAGCTCGCTCGTGAGAGCGACTCACAGACAGACGGTGTCTCTGGCTCGCTCGACTTGGGCGCTCCAACGCCCAACGCTTCCCCCCTCACCCTCTCGCGGCGGAGCGGGCTTCTCGGGTGGATTCGACCTTGGCCGGGTTGGGGACGATGAAGTTGCCGATGGCGAGGAAGTCGAGCTCGGCTTGCAGGAAGGCGCGGATCGCGTCGTCGGGGGAGCAGACGATCGGCTCTTCGTGCATGTTGAAGCTGGTGTTGATCACCGAGGGGACGCCGGTCAGTCGCTCGAACTCGGTCAGCACCTTGTGGAAGGACGGCTGTGTCTCCGGGTCGACGAGCTGCGGACGCGCCGTGCCGTCGATGTGGACCGCCGCGGGCGAATGCTGCTTCATCCAGTCGGTGCAGTCGCAGGTGATCGTCATGAAGCGCGCCGTGCTCGCGCCGCCTTCGAGGTTCTTGTAGCAACGGTCCATCGCCGAGCTCAGCGTGGCGGGGGCGAACGGCATGAACTCGGTGCGATCGAGCTTCTTGTTCAGCCAGTCGTTCACCTTGGGATCGGCCGTGTGATAGAGCACCGAGCGGTTGCCCAGGGCGCGGGGCCCGTACTCCATCCGCCCGTAGAAGCGCGCGACGATGTTACCTTCGGCCAAGAGCTTCGCTGTCGCGAGCTCGACCTCGGGCTCCTCGGTGTACTGCAGGCCGTGGGCCTCGAGCGCTTTCCGGATCTCGTCGCTCGAGTAATCCGGTCCCAACAAGGCCGTCTGGAACGGCTCGATCGCCTCACCGCGGCTCTCGAGGTACGCCATCGCGGCGCCCGTCCCGGTTCCGGCATCGCTCATCGCAGGGTGCACGAAGACGCGCCTGACGCCCGGGACCTCGAGGATGCGCTGGTTGAGCTTGACGTTGGCGGTCACGCCGCCGGCCAGGCAGATCGAGTCGGCCTGGTACTTTTTCACGTAGAACTCGACGAAGCGCGCGACGACCTTCTCGAGCACGCTTTGGTACGCCGCAGCGACGTGCTCGCGCGGATGCTCCTTGGCCAGCCGTCTCGCGAAGAAGCGATCCATGCCCGACACGTAGCGGTAGTCGCCGTCGGTCTCACGGAACTTGGAGCGAACGACGTCCCCCAGCACCGAGGGATCGCCGAACGCGGCCAGGCCGACGATCTTGCCCTCGTGCCGGCTGGCCCGGAATCCGAGCGCCGACGTCACCTGCGAGTAGAACAGTCCCAAGGAGTGCGGATACTTGAAGCCGTGCAGGCGCTCGATGCCGCTCGGCCCGGCGTGGCTGACGCTGCCGGCGAGGGCGCTGCCGTACCAGTCGAGCGTGAAGACGAGAGCGCGCTCGTAACCGGCCGAGTAGAAGGCCGACGCCGCGTGCGCGTGATGATGCTCGTAGCGGCTCAGGCGATCTCGCCAGCCGTACTCCCTCAGGCCCGAGTCGAGCTCTTGGTGGAAACGGCGATGCATCGAGATCGACTTGCCGAGCCACATCGTGAACTCGGCCGCGTGGATGAGCTTGTCGCGGAAGCTGCCGCGCTCGAAGAAGTTCGCGGGCGCGTTCTTCAGAAGGGCGCGCGTCATGTAGAAGGACTCGCGCGTCCAGGGAAAGAACGGGTAGGCGACGTGCTCGACGTCCTTGGCCTCGACACCGGCGATCTTCAGGACCGACTCGATGGCGCGGTGGGGGAATCCGGCGTGCATCTTCCGCCGGGAGAAGCGCTCTTCCTGCGCGGCGGCGACGAATCGGCCGTCGACGAGGATTGACGCAGCGGCGTCGTTGTCGAGTGCGGAGATGCCGAGAACGATCATGATGCCTCGAGATCGGTCCTGACCGGAACTGGGCCGATCCGGGCCTCGGAGCGACGAGCGCTCGTCGCGGGCTTCAGGCACCGAGATCGTGACGGCCCGCCGTGGCATGGTCCGGGGCCGCCAGGTTTCCAGAACTGCTTGAACGGCTGTTGACTACGCATAGATACCGGGCTCCGAGGCGAGGGTCAAGCGTGCCAAATCGGCGCAAAAAGTCCGGCCGGAATCAGGCGCGCTTGGTGACGGCCGGCTGGGCGAGCTGGCTCTCGACGGGCGAGCGCGGCTCGTACTCGTCGCGGAACTGCTGCAGCGTGGCGCCCTTCGCCAGGCCGGCGGCGACGATGCCCTCGAGGTAGGCCCGCAGCTTCTCGAAGAATTGCTCGGAGGCCGCGTCGTCCGGGCAGTTGGGATTCGCGCCGGGATAGACGTCGCTCGAGTGGAACATCATGTTGAGGACCGGCTGCCCGCGCTCGAGGAGCCGCTTCGATATCTCGATCATCTCGTCGGCTGTCCAGATCCAGGGTCGCAGGCCGACGAGCTTGAGG
>JAVJTD010000383.1:0-26318 GCA_040219065.1 Planctomycetota bacterium | reverse complement strand
CCTCACCGCCGATGTCGAGCGTTCGGCCTGCGGTCTCCGGCACCGAGAGGCACTCGACTAGGTAGTGGAGCACGTTGGCGACGGCGATCGGCTGGCTCCCGATCATGATCACCCCTCGTTGGGTCATGACGGAGTGCCAGCCGATCGCCGTCGCCAACGTGCTCCACTACCTGGTCGAGTGCCTCTCGGTGCCGGAGACCGCAGGCCGAACGCTCGACATCGGCGGTGAGGACGTACTGACCTACCGGGACCTGATGCAGGTGATGGCCGAGGCACGTGGGCTGAAGAGGCGCCTCATTGTGCCCGTCCCCGTGCTCACGCCGCGTCTCAGCTCCCTGTGGATCCACCTCGTCACGCCCCTCAGCCACCGCATCGCGCGGCCCTTGGCCGAAGGCCTCCGCAACCGCGTCGTCTGCCGGGACGATGAGGCCATTCGCCTCATGCCCCAAGAGCTCCTCGGCGTGCGGGAGGCGATCGAACAGGCCCTGGGTCGCGAGCGTCGAGCGGAGGTCGAGACGAGCTGGGCCGACGCCGGTCCGATCCCGGGCGACCCGAACTGGGCCGGAGGCACCACCTACATCGACCGAAGAGAGAAGCACATCGCGGCACCTCGAAGAGCAGTCTTCCGAGCCGTCTGCCGCATCGGCGGCGGACACGGCTGGTATGCCGCCGACTGGCTCTGGCGACTGCGGGGATTCCTCGACCGCCTCGTCGGAGGTCCCGGCCTGCGTCGCGGGCGCAGAAACCCCGAGACCGTCAGCTATGGGGAGGCGTTGGACTTCTGGCGAGTGACTGGAATCGAGGCACCGCGCCATCTGGAGTTGAGAGCGGAGATGAAGCTGCCCGGTATCGCGACACTCACCTTCGAAATCGAGGAGAGAGGCAACGGACAAAGCCTGCTCATCCAGACCGCCCGCTTTCAACCCAAGGGGCTCTTGGGCCTCGCCTATTGGTACGCCGTGCTTCCCCTCCATGGATTCGTCTTCCGCGGAATGCTCGAGGGGATTCGAAAGTCGGCCGAAGCGGCGCAGGAAGATACGGAGCAGCCTCTTTCCGGTCACACATCTCGCGCTTAGGATCTAGGCACTGCGTGCGGTCACTCGGGTCGCTACTCCTAGTCACGAGTCGACCACCCAACTCCTGACCGGACTGTTCTTCCGCCTGCCAATCGGATCGTCCCGCACCATCTTCGTCGAAGCTGCGGCTGCTTGTCCCGGAACCGGTACACCGACCGATCCGTACTGCCGCATCCAGCCGCCGTGAGCGGAGACTCCATCCGCGTCCGGCCCGGGACCTACTTCGAGCGGATCGACTCTTCGGGCAAGGAAATCCTCATCACCGCCGAGCTCGGTCCCGGTGCGACGATTCTCGATGCGCAGCAACAAGGCTCGGTGGTCCAGTTCCACAATGGGGAGTCATCGGGAGCGGTGCTGCAGGGCTTCACGATTCGCGGAGGACGATCGGGCGATGGAGGCGGCGTCTCGATCCTCGGCGCCTCCCCCGTCATCCGCGGCAACCGCATCGTCGAGAACACGGCTCGCAGCGACCGCGGCGGAGGGCTCTACTGCCGCGACTCCAACGCGTCGATCGAGGACAACACCTTCGAGCGTAACATCGCCGGCGATCGGGTATCCGGGTTCGGCGCGGCCATCGCCTGCGAAAGCTCCGAGGCGCTGATTCGCGGAAACCGCATCCGTGACAATCATGCCGTCGGCTTCAGCGGCTTCGGCGCCGGGCATTGCCTGCTTCGGAAGTCCCGGCCCCGTGATCGAGGACAACCTCATCACCGCCAACGTTGCGGCCGGTCATGGTGGCCTTGGCGGAGGCCTCTACTGCTCGAGATCCACTTCGCCGGGCTGGCCTGGAACGCCGCGACCGGCAAGGTCTGCTCCGTCTCCGAGACGCGCTAGCTCGTCACGGAGTAGACGTCGAGGAGCGCATGGCCCGCACGGTCGATACGGTCGCAAACGCAAAGAACGCGCTCGCCAGGAACCACGCCCAATGGACGTTCTTCTTCCCCTCTTCCATCAGGCTCCACCCGATCCCTGAGCAGAGAGCCGAGTTGGCCGCATGCATCGCGACATCGAGCACTTTCGCCCTCGCGAGCCCCTGCTTCGCCGCCAAGATGTTCAGAAGGATCACGAGCACCGTGAGCGCCCCCAAGACCACCTTGCCCCACTCGAAGCAATCGAACGCCGCCGGGATCAACCCGAACACCGCGATGATGAATGGGACCCGGTTGAACTGACGACTCTTGGCCACGTCGACTCCTGGGACAGTTCTCGGCGAAGGGAGCGAAAGGCGGCACAACCGAAAGACCGCGCAGCCGCCAGTCTGGGTCGTCCGTGCCTCGAAGGAAAGCTCTCTTCTCCTGTCGATCGCACTCCGAATCGAAACTGGAGTGTCTCGGGCAACGCCTCCGGGCACCCTGTAACCTCGGACGCATCCCCCCTCCTTATTCGACGACCGACAGCGCCTCTCGCAACACCTCATGGAACCTCTCCGAAGCTTCCCTCTCGATCCAGGGTGTGTGCCCACACCGAGGGATCTCGACGTAGCGGAGCTCCGGAAGATGAGGCACGAGACCGTCCCGAATGAGCCTTCCCGGATGCGGATCCTCGGCTCCATGGATCATCGTCACCGGCACGTCGATCCGCTCGAAGGCAGCCGGGTACATGCCCGCCTCCTGACACCGCATCATGTCCGCCCAAGTCTCCTCATGGCCGAGCGCATCGGCCTGCCCAACCTGACAGGCACCCGGAACCGGATCCACCGAGTCCGCCTGGAGAAACATCCTCCCCATCCTCGCCAGGCGCTCATCCGGATCCTCGACCTCGGCCATCAGCCCCTCGACCCGGCTCAGGAGGTTCTTCCTCGCCCGGCAACGACGCAGCTCGGCCCGCGACGCCTCGTCGAATGTGCCACAGCCGATCAGGATCAATGAGTGGCAACGACTCGGATGGCTGGCCGCGAACGCCAATGCCAGCATCGCACCCCAGGAGTGTCCGAGCACGATCGGCCGCTCGAAAGGGAGTTCCCTGTCCAAGATCGTCGACAGGTCCTGGACGTGCCGCGCCACCGTGAGCGGCACCTCCCCGCTATGACGCTGCCAAAACTCGTACGCGCGATACTCGTCCTCGAGCGCTGTCGCCAGGGGCTCCAGGGATCCCGGTGCCCCCGGACCGCCATGCAGCAGCACCACCGCTCGGCCTGAGTTGCCGTAGCGGCGCACGAACGGTTCGGTCCAAGTCATCAAAGCTCCTGGCCCGGATCCAAGACGAAGGGCGGTCGATCGCCCTCCTTGAATCTCCGCCGCTGGACCCGCTCGTGCAAGTCACCCCCTTACCGAGGACGATGCCTTGCCGACCTCCAACTCGAGAAAAAACACCCGATCAGTTTCCACGACCTACCGCCCCGATCCTTCACGGAACACGAAGTACACCGCGCCCATCACGCACAGCCCGGCGAAGAGATAGTTCCACGTGATCTTCTCTTTCATCACCAGGACCGCAAACGGAACGAAGATGCAGAGCGTGATCACCTCTTGGAGGATCTTGAGCTGCGGCACCGTGAAGACCGTGTGCCCCACCCGGTTCGTCGGTACCTGGATCAGGTATTCGAACAGCGCGATTCCCCAGCTCACTAGCGCCGCAACGATCCAGGGCTTCTCGCTCATGCCCCGCAAATGCCAATACCAAGCGAACGTCATGAACACGTTGCTCGAGCACAGACCAATCACCAAAATGAGTGTCGTCACCGAAGCGACTCCAAACCGGCCAGGGCGCTCAGGCCTTGGTCACCGAACACCGGATTGACCCGCTCGACCGCGTCCCCGCGGGAGTATTCCCGCCGCGCCACTCCGTGTCGAGTGGCAAGGATCGAAGGCCAGGACTCCATGGGACGAAGACAGTTCGATCGACTCTGGACCATCCAGCCACTCGAGGTCTGGCAGTCACTCGAGAAGCGCGGGACGCTGCTCGCCGATCCGGCCCATCCTCGATACGAGGGTGAGCCTCCAGAAGCCTACCATTGGCTGACCGGGCAGCTTCGAGAGCGGCTGCCCCAATTCCACGCGACGCTACCCTGGTGGGCCTACTGCCGAAAGCCCGACCTCCGCTGGGCCCGTCACACCCTCCCCCGCGGATCCCGCCACGTCCGCCTCGAGATCCGCCCTCGCCGATCCTCCTACTTCACCTTCCCCTGCTGGGCCTGGACCCTCGTCTTCTCCTCCCAGTTCCTCGCCAGGACCGCCGAGGAGCACCGCCTGTGGCTGCGCGACGTTCGCCGGGCCGGGTATACCGAATGGGGCGACGAGCTCTCTGAAGAGCTGACCCACCGAGTGAGGAAGAGCTGGGAGAGCCTCTTCGACCCGAACCTCCCTCGCCGGTCCTGGGACCCGGACGAGCCACGGACCGAGTGCTTCGAAGCCGCACTCGCCAGGCTCCACCTCGACGAGGTTCAGGCGATGACCCACTTTCAAGGCGCTCGCCGGTCATGACTTCCTTCATAGGTATGCGCTTTTGAGAGTTTGATGGTGCCGGGTGATCCTCGAGACAGACCCCTCCCCAGCCGGCATCGGTCTCACCGGGCTTCAACCCGAGGACCGGCCTGAGCGCCGTCTCTCGCCAGTCGCATCCAGCGACCGAGAGAATCTCGTGGATACTCCGAAGAGAGGAGCCCGTGTGGTCCCGGCCAGCCACCGAAGTGAAAGGCCGGGAACCACCCACAACCACCCTCTCCGCCACTCGACGAGCTCCCGACCCTCTTTTCAGGCCTGACCTGGACACATCCCGACTCGAGCGCGAACGCCTACGATCCGAGATGCACCTCAGGAAACTGCCCGCCGAGTGGACGAAGCCATCGAATCCTGCAAATCACGAGCAGCTCTCACCGCTCGCCGCTTGGCCCTCCGTCCCCAAGGGAAGTGCACGACGAATCACCAAGCTCACCCAACAAGTCGTGGTCAACACCCTCAGGGTCTCGCAATAAAATGAAAAAAACTTCCTGCCCACTCACCACCCACAAGCACCCCCTCGACAGAAACATACCAAGTATGCATACTCGGTACCTAACTCGCGGAGACCTCCCACATGACCGTTCGTCACAGCCTCCTCGCCATGCTCGCCGATCAACCAGCACACGGATACGCCCTCAAGACCGGCTTCGAAACCAGCACCTCCGGCACCTGGCCACTCAATATCGGCCAGGTCTACACCACCCTCGCTCGCCTTCGAAGAGATGGCCTCGTCGAGCCCGAAAACCTCGACGATCACGGGCCTCGCCAGACCTGGCGCATCACCGACAAGGGCCGACTCGCTCTCGAACATTGGTACGAGTCCCCCGTCCTCGACGACCCTCCCGCTCGCGACGAGCTCGCCATCAAGGTCCTCCTCGCCGTGGCCACCCAAGAGGTCGACGTCAGCCGCATCCTCCAAGGCCAACGCGCCGCGACCATGGAGCGACTCCAAAGCTGGACTCGCCTCAAACGACAAGCCGATCCCGAACAGGAGATCCCTTGGCTCCTCCTCCTCGACGCCCTCATCTTGAAGGCCGAAGCCGAGATACATTGGCTCGACATCTGTGAGCAGAGGCTCTCCCAAGGCAGACACGGATGAGCGAACACTCAAAGACGGTGATCCGCTTCCTCGACGTCGAGCGCGTCCATGGATCCGGTCAGCAAGCTGTCCGCGCCCTCGGCCCCATCTCGCTCGACATCGGCCCCGGAGAGTTCGTCGCCATCATGGGACCCTCAGGATCCGGCAAGTCCACCCTCCTTTCCCTCGCCGGCGCACTCGACCGTCCCACCCTCGGACGAGTCCTCATCGATGGCCAAGATCTCGACGGACTCTCACAGAGGCAACTCGCCGAACTGCGCCGCCGAGTCATCGGTTACGTCTTTCAGGAGCTCAACTTACTTCCAGGCCTCACCGCCATCGAGAACGTCGCTCTCCCTCTCGAGCTCGACGGATTCCCCATCGCGAAAGCTCGAGCCATAGCCTCGGAAGCCCTCGCCGGTGTCCGCCTACAAGCCCTCGCGAGCCGATTCCCCGACGATCTCTCCGGCGGTGAACAACAACGCGTCGCCATCGCTCGTGCTTTCGTGGGGGAAAGGAAGCTCCTCCTCGCCGACGAGCCCACCGGCGCCCTGGATTCCGTCACCGGGGAGCTCGTCATGCGCCTCTTGCGCGAGCACTGCGACCGAGGCCGAACCACCGTCCTCGTCACGCACGACGCCTCCCACGCCGCCTGGGCCGATCGCGTCCTTTACCTGAGAGATGGGCTCCTCTTCGATGAGGTCGGTGACCGCCGCCCTCCCGTCGGAGCCACGTCGTGAGTACCTGGAGCCACTCCCGAGCTCTGGCTCGCATCGAGATCCGCGAGCTCCACCGACACCCCGCCCGGTCCCTCCTCGTGCTCTCGCTGATCGCAATTCCCGTCGCGGCTCTCGTCGGGGGCAGCACCCTCGCCCGCATCACTCGCCCGACCCTCAAAGAGCAGCGCACCGAGACATTCGGTCGAGCCACCCTCCGGATCGAAGACCCTCGACGACTCGAAGCAATTGCTGTCCTTGAGCTTCTGCCCCCCGAGCTGCTCACGGAGCCCGTCTTCCTGTCCTCCACTCACGTCCACGTCCCCGGCCGCCGCCTCGCCGCTCAACACATCGGCCTCGACCTCAAAGGGCTCGCCGAAGGTATCCTCGTGCTCCAAGAAGGACGGCCCCCGGTAAAGCCCAGAGAGCTCGCCATCTCGCCGAACCTCATGCAGAGCTTGCACCTCCAGATCGGCGGAACTGTCCACTTGGGCGACCCAAACGCTCTCCATACCGTGGTCGGCACCGTCGCCGATCCCGAGGCCCTCGACCGCCCCCTCGTGCTCGCCGCTCCTGAGCATTTTCCTGACTCACACCCAGCCTACCTGCTGGCGGAAACGTCGGAACGCAGGGTCTCACGAGCAATCGAAGGTGTTTCTGAGAATGGGTTTCTGGTGACAGCACGTCACCAGATGGAGGATACCCGCGGCTTCGAGGATGCCGCCCTTTTCGTCCTCGCCGGATTCGGTTTCGTCGAAGCCGCGCTCGTCATCTCCGCCGCCTTTGCCGTCAGCCTCCGGCGTCGACAACGGGAGATCGGCCTTCTCGGCTCCGCCGGCGCTTCTCCCCGCGGCATCACCGCTTCACTCCTCGCCTCCGCTGTCATCCTCGCCACTCTCGGAGCCTTCCTCGGCATTACCGTGGGCCTCGGAGTCGCAGCACTCCTCCACCCTCATCTCGATCAATGGAACGGCCGCTTGAACGGGCCTTTCGAGACTTCTCCGATCCACGTCGCCGGGGCCTGTGCCCTAGGCCTCGCCGCCTCGATCGCGGCCGCCACGATCCCCGCCCGAGGCGCCACACGACTACCAATTCGAATCGCCCTCAGCGGCCGGCGCCCCCCAGTCCGCGGCTCAGGCAAATGGGTGCTCGTCGGTACCCTGCTCGTCGCGCTTGCACTCGCACTGATGGTCGCCGCCATTCGAGCTCGAGGACTCACTGCGACCCTCTCCATCCTCGCCGCTGCTGTATGCGGCGTTCTCGGATTCGGGGCTCTCAGCCCTTGGCTACTCGAGCAGCTCGCCCGATTCGCCGCCCCACTTCCCCTCTCCTGGCGCCTCGCCGTGCGGGACGCCGGCCGGTTCCGCTCCCGCAACGGCCCCGTCGTCACTGCCGTGCTCGCTGGAATGGCCATCAGTGTCACCATCGCCGTCATGCTCACCAGCCTCGAGCCCTTACTCGCCGGACGCGCCCCCAGCCTGCGCGACGATCAGATTCTTCTGACTGGGCCCGCCGCCGAAGAATGCGCTCGCGAGCTGGCCCGCGAGCTGCCAGTCACGGCCAGAGCTCCCTTGAGTGCGGTCTACTCGGACGGCCAGATCGTGAGCGCTGCTCTCGGAGATCGCTCCGGATTCCTGGTGGTCGGTGACGCCTCCCTGCTTCGAGCGCTCGGTTACGACTCCGGCGAGCAAGCCCTCTCTGAAGGTCGCATCGTCTCTGCCGGAAAGCAGCTCGAGCTCCGCATCGGAGATCGGACACTCGAAACGTCGCTCCAGCTCGCTCCCCTCGTCCCCGACCAACCGACCTCTGGGCCGATCGCGGTCATTGGTCGAGAAAGACTGGCCTCGCAAGGTTGGGCACCGGGACCTCCACCCCGCCAGGAGCTGACGCCTTGGCTCCTCCGCCTTCGAAGGCCCGTGACCGAGGAAGATGTGGACTTGGCCAGCGTCGTGGCGGCCCGAAGTGTCTCGACCACCGTCGACGCCGCCGTCCTCCACGCCTCGCCGCGCCTAGGGATGTTCCGGATCGCGCTCCTCCTCTCCATGACCACCGGCCTGATCATCATCTTCGTCGCCACCGCATTGACATCCATGGAGTCCGCCGCCGATGCCGCCGTCCTTCATGCCGTCGGGGCCGCGCCCGCTCTGCTCCGCCGCCACACAGCCGCACGCGCCGGTTACCTCGCCTTCCTCGGCTGCGTGCTCTCCATTCCGGCCGGCTTGATCCCGGCCGCTGGTCTCCTGCCTCAAGCAAACGTCAACTTGGCCTTCTCCCTGCCCTGGCCCGAGATCGCCGCCACCCTCATCGGCCTCCCCCTCGTCGCTTACGCCTCCACTTGGCTGGTCGCCGCATTGCGACGCCCACGTCATCCCCGCTGGCAGCCCGCGCGCTGAGGGCTCACGCCGCCCTCCGCCTCCTTCCCCCAAAGAGAGGACAATCCATGCTCACCTGCCATAAATCGTTCGTCATCCTCTTGGCGATCCTGACATTCGCCAAGATCACCTCGGCTCAATCGGACGTCGCCATCGACTGGCAGCCACACACGGGCCAAGGGCATGACGGGCGCCCCCTCGAAGGACGACTCGGGCGCATTCGCGTACCCGAAAACCGATCGAAGCCAGACTCCGGCACCATCGAGATCGCCTTCGTGGTTTATCCGGCAACTGGTGAAAAGCCCGGACCGCCCATCTTCTACCTCGCCGGTGGCCCCGGAGGCTCGGGAGTCCGTCTCGCTGGACAGGAAGCCACCCATCCCGCCCTCAGCCTCCTCGACCACGGAGACGTCATCGGGATCGATCAACGGGGCACAGGCCTGTGTCAGCCGGACCTCCAGACACCCGACTTCCGCTGGTCGCTCCCATCCGAACGCCCCATCACGAGAGAAGACCTCATCGCCGCCCACGGCCAAGCCGTTGCAGAGTGCTTTCAGTATTGGACGGACCAAGGTGTCGACCTAGCCGCCTACAACACATCCGAGAGTGCCCACGACCTCGAAGCCGTGCGACTTGCCCTCGGACTCGACAAGGTCGTCCTCTACGGCGCCAGCTACGGCTCCCACCTCGGCATGACCTACCTCCGCCTTCATGAGGATCACGTCGCCCGCGCCGTATTTTCCAGGCTAGAAGGGCTGAATGACACTTGGAAGCTACCCAGTGAAGTTCAAAGGAAGCTCACCCTCCTGAGCCAACGAATCGCCGAATCCCCGGACATCGGCAAAAAGGTCCCGGACCTCGCCGGCCTATTGAGCAGCTTGCTCGCGCAGCTCGAGAAGGAGCCGGTTCGAGTGGCGCTCGACCGACCGGGCCTTCCGAAAGAGCTCGTCATCGGCCCACTCGACCTCCAGCTCCTGACGGCCTACACCTTGGGCTCGTCTCGAAGCCTCGGCGGCCTCCCGGCCGCTCTCTATTACATGTCCCAAGGTCAGTGGGCCCCCATGGCACCCATCTTCCTGGCCAACCGCCGCGGTGACATCCAGTCGGCCATGAGCGTCATGATGGACTGTGCGTCGGGCGCTGGCGAGGAGAGGCGGAAGAGGATCGAGCGGGAGCGGCTGAATCCGAAGAACGTGCTTTCCGACGCGCTCAATGCGCCAGCCTACCCCGAGACCTGCTCATCCTGTGGCAGCCCCGATCTCGGTGACTCATTCCGGGTCCGGTTCCGGTCAGAGGTGCCTATCCTGTTCGTAAGCGGTGACCTCGACGCCCGAACTCCGCCCTCCAACGTCGAAGCCGTTCGCGAAGACTTCCCGAATCACACGCACCTCCTCATCGAGAACGCCACACACGACGCACGAGAGCTCGAGTCGGCAGAGTATGCTGCAGAGCTGCGGCAGTTCTTGATCGGCGAATCGATCGAGAGCCGAGCGATCTCCTTGCCCCCAATTCCCTTCGGTCCCGTCCGAGGCGACTGACAACGGGACCAGCGACCTCAAACGCAATCGCGGAAGCGCTCGAGGCACGTGGCGATGACCTCGTCGTCCGGGCGCTTCCACCAGTCGAAGGCCGAGAAGATCTCGACCTCGATTGGGCCGGTGTACCCGGCGAGGGTGACATGGGAGTGCATGTTCTTCAGGTCGATCACGCCGTCGCCCATCATGCCGCGATCCAGTAACAGGTCGCGCGTCGGGACCAGCCAGTCGCAGACATGAAACGCCAGGATTCGCTCACCCGCGCGCTCGATCTGGGCTTCGAGATCGGGATCCCACCAGACGTGATAGGCGTCGACGGCCACGCCGAGACCGTCGCCCAGCGCGTCGCAGAGATCCAGCGCTTGCCCCAGCGTGTTGATCGCGCACCGGTCCGCGGCGTACATCGGATGCAACGGCTCGATGGCCAACCGCACACCAGCCGCCCTCGCCTCCGGCAGCATCTCTTCGATCGCGTCGCTGATCATCCGCCGAGCACCCGCGATGTCCTTCGAGCCTTCCGGCAGCCCACCGGCCACCAGGATCAAGCACTCCGCCTCGAGCTCTGCGGCCTCCTCGATGGCGAGCCGACAATCGTCGATGGCACGCCGTCGCCCGGCTTCGTCCGGGCTCGGGAACATGCCGCCTCGGCAGAGCCCGCTCACACGAAGCCCCGCATCCTTCAAATGCTCCTTTGCCGTTTTGAGCCCACACTCACTCAGCTTGTCCCGCCAGATGCCAATCCAGGACACACCCTGGCGAGCGTAGGCATCGATGGCCTCGCGCAGCGAGTGCTGCTCTCGGGTGGTGGCCTGGTTGATGGAGATCCGGGCGACGTCTGCCACGGCGAGGCCTTTCAATACGTGCCGACTCGCACCATCGAGTCGAAGTCCGGCCAAGCGCCGGAGGCGAATCCCGGCACATCGAGCGATCCGATCGAGAGACGTCCCTCGCGGATCCGGAGACGCACACCGCCTCGCTCCTCATAGAGATCGGGATGCGCTGCCAGGAACCGCTGCGCTTCGTCCTCTGGCGCCACACCGAATCCGCCGACGTAGTGATGACCGTTTCGCTCGACTTGACGCAAGCCCAAGACCGACGCCAAGGCGAGGTCTTGTTGAATGGCGAGTCCTGGCTGAGTCGTGAGGTCCTCTCCGGAGAGGAAGTACTGGGACCCTGCTTCCCGACACTTCACCGCGTTGACAATCGACTTGTAGAGTCCTTTGCAGGACTTGGACGACGTGCCGCGGTAGCCAAGCGCGATCGCTCGTTCGAAGGCATCCGGCCGGTCGTCCGACTCGTCGATGATCACCGGGATCCTCGCCGATATCCTCGAGACGTCGATCGAGAGCGCCCGATCTCGAGGGAACGGCTGCTCCAGGTAGAGCACCGCCTCCCGAAGCCTCCGCAACCTCGGCTCGGTCTCCAACGTCTCGAGCAAGTCTTCGACAGCGGCGACGTCCGCAAGCTGCTCATTGCCATCGAGTGTCACGAAGTACCGGCCCCGCTCGTCGAGCACCGAGGCGATCTCGATCAGGCGCTCGCGATCGGCGCTCGCACCGGCACCGACCTTGATCTTGAAGTACCGGTTGCCGTAGGCATCGAGGACCTCGGTCAACGTCTCGGGAAGCCCGTCTCTGGCTCTCGTCCCGGCTCCTCGAATCGGATCCACGCCTCCGACGGTGTGACGGGCTTCGATCTCGCTCGAAGGCTTCCAGCTCGCCAGGATCACCGACGAGTCACGCCCAGGCAGCTCGATACCGAGACGGTTGGTCCGAATCGCCTCGAAGAAGCTCACGCCTTCGAGTCGGCACACCGCATCGAGGATCGCCTTGTCGAGCTGGGCCGGTCCGAACCCGGTGACCAGCGGCTTCTCTCCCTCGTCTCCCTCTTCCGACAAGCGCGCCTGCAATCCTCGCCGAGACAGCTCGAACGGCGTCGCAGAGCCCTGCTTTCGATACGCAGGCGCCGCCTTTCGGATCGCGGCGTGGAGCTGCTCGAAGTTCTGTGCGTGGCTGAGCGCGGGATCCTTGTCGAACCACTTCGGTGCCAGCAGCTCGGCGGTCGCGCCTTGTCCCGAGCGCCCGTCCGACATCCCGACACGCACGCGAACGAAAACCTGCGGAGCCTCTTCGACGGTCACCACGCCGAACCGGAAGGGAATGCGGAACGGCACGGTCCGCTCGAAGACCTCCACCTCCTCCAGGCTCAGGCGGAGCGCATTCACGACTGGATCCCGTGCATCGCGAGCAACGCTCTCATACGGTGCGCCGCCCGGTCCGGATCGGGCATCAGACCCGCGGCGTCGGCCAATCGAAACAGCTCGGCCAGGTGGATGATCGAGCGAGCACTCTGCTGACCGCCGATCATCACGAAATGATCCTGATGCCCAGCCAGCCAGGCCAGGCACACGAGCCCCGTCTTGTAGAACCGCGTCGGCGCCGCGAACACATGACGCGAGAGCGGCACGGTCGGGGCGAGGATCTCATGGAACCGATCGACGTTTCCGCTCGCCAGCTCTCCGAGAGCGTTCGCTGCCAATGGGGCAATGCCGTCGAAGATCCCCAGCAGCGCGTCGCTGTATCCCTCGGCATCACCCGCGATCAGCTCGGCGAAGTGGAAGTCATCCCCGGTGAACATTCGAATGCCTCGTGGCAAGCGGCGCCGCATCGCGACCTCGCGCTCCTTGTCCAGCAAGGAGATCTTCATGCCCTCGACCTTCTCGGCATGTGCCTCGATGATCGCGAGGCACGCGTCGGTCGCGGCGTCGAGGTCACGATGTCCCCAGTACCCTTCCAAAGCCGGATCGAACATCGGGCCGAGCCAATGCAGGATGACCGGCTGGCGCACCTCATCGAGGATTCGCCCGTACACCTCGGCGTAGTCATCCGGGCCGCGAGCACATCGGGCCAGCGCCCGGCTCGCCATCAGGATCACCTGCCCGCCCAGCCCTTCGACGACCTCCACCTGTTGCCGGTACGCAGCCAGGACATCGGCGAGGGACCACTGACCACCCGCGACGAGAGGATCCGTTCCGGCACCGCAGGCGAGGCGTGTACCGCTCTGTGACCCGAACGCCTCGAGCGACCGCCGGATCAGCTCCTGAGCCGTCTCCCAACTCAGCCCCATGCCGCGTTGCGCGGTGTCCATCGCTTCGGCGATGCCGAACCCCAAGTCGATCAGTCGCTGACGCACGGCGAGTGTCGCGTCCCAATCGACCGGTGCATCGAGCCAAGGATCGACGGCGGCGAGTGGATCGGCGACGACATGCGCCGCGGCGAAGACGACCCGGTCGTAGGCGCGAGGCGCTTTCCTCACGAGGGCCTTCGGGCCGCCTGTGACGTACTCCTCGAGTCGTCCATCTCGAGTCGGCAAGATCAGCTTCGTCATCGCGCACCGAGATCGTTCACGTCGAGCCAGCGCCTTTCCTTCCAGCTCTTCAGGCCGAGCTCGGCGAGCTGGACGCCCTTCGCTCCTTCGAGCAGGCCCCATGGGAACGGGGCGTCCTCCACCACATGGCGAATGAACAGCTCCCATTGCACCTTGAACGCGTTGTCGAAGCTCTCGAGATCGGGCACCTCGTCCCAGTTCTTCCAGTAGTCGACTTGCGGCGGCAGGTCCGGGTTCCAGACGGGCTTGGGTGTATTCACGCGCGACTGCGTGAAGCAGCGGCGCAGCCCGGCGACGGCCGATCCGTGCGTGCCATCGACCTGCAGCGTCAGGAGATCGTCTCGGCGCACGCGCACGGTCCACGATGCATTGATGTGAGCGATCACGCCGCCCTCGAGCTGGAAGGTCGAATAGGCTGCATCATCGGCAGTCGCTCGATAGCTCTCCCCGCGCTCGTCCCAGCGCTCGGGAATGTGAATGGCGCCGAGGCACGAGACCGACCGTACGGGTGCGAAGACGTTGTCGAGGACGTAACGCCAGTGACACAGCATATCGAGGATGATGCCGCCGCCGTCCTCTTCGCGGTAGTTCCAGGACGGCCTCTGCGCCGGCACCAGGTCGCCTTCGAACACCCAGTACCCGAACTCACCGCGCACCGAGAGCAAGCGACCGAAGAAGCCCGCGTCGACCAGCCGCTTCAGCTTGAGGATGCCGGGCAGCCAGAGCTTGTCCTGGACGACGCCATGCTTGACGCCCTTTTCCTTCGCCAAGTCGTGAATGCGCACGGCCTCCTCCAGCGAGGCGGCGCTGGGCTTCTCGCAATAGACATGCTTCCCGGCGCGGATCGCCTTCTCCACCAGCCCCGCCCGCGCCTGCGTAGCCGCTGCATCGAAGTAGACGGCGTCGTCGTGGCTCTTCAGCGCCTCATCGAGATCGGTGGTCCAGCGCGTGACGCCCGTCTCCCTCGCCACCCCTTCCACGCGCCCCGCATTCCGCCCGACCAGGATCGGATCGGGCACGACCCGCTCGCCGCTCGAGAGCACGACGCCTCCTTGCTCACGAATCGCCAGGATGGACCGCACCAAGTGCTGGTTCTTGCCCATCCGGCCCGTGACGCCGTTCATGATGATGCCGAGCCGTCTCTCGCTCATTCCGTCCTCGAAGCTTCGGAGTACCACGGGATGCCCATTCAGCGCGGCACGAATCCTAACCGAAGCTTCGGCCCTTCGGGACCGGTGATCAGGTCGCTTCAGTGAGTGCGACTGAAGCGAGGCTGCTCGCGGCTCTCTCGCAGATACCGATCGAAGACCATCGCGATGTTCCGGACGAAGTGACGTCCGACATCGGTGACCTTCAAGCCATCGTCCACTCGCTCCACGAGACCATCGTCCATCAGCGGCCTGAGCGCCTCGAGCTCCTCACCGAAGCCGTTCTCGAGATCGACCCCGAATCGCTCCTTCAGCGCGGCATCACTCAATCGAAAGTTGCAGAGGAGCTGCTGGATCACGTAGCGGCGCCGGCGATCGTCCTCACTCAAATGAAGGCCCCGCTCGACCGGTAGGTGCCCACCGACGAGCGCGTCGCGGTAGCGGCTCAGCTTCTTCTCGTTCTGAATGTAGGCATCCGCGACGTCCCCGATGGCGGTCAGCCCGAGCCCGATCTGATCCGTGGCCGGACGCACCGTGTAGCCCATGAAATTCCGGTGGAGCCTTCCCTGATCCTGAGCTCGGCAGAGCTCGTCCCCGGCGAGGGCGAAGTGATCCATGCCGATCGCCCGGTAGCCGGCCTCACCGAAGACGTCCTCGGCGCGGCGAAAGATCTCGAGCTTGTCCTCCGGCTTCGGCAGGTCACCTTCGTCGATGGCCTTCTGCTGCGGACGAATCCAGGGGACGTGCGCGTATTGGTAAACCGCCAGTCGGTCGGGACGCAGTTCGGCCACTCGGCGAGCGGTGCGCTCGAACAGCTCGGGCGTTTGGTGCGGCAAGCCGTAGATGAGATCGACGTTGATGCTCGAGAAGCCCAGGTCGCGGCTCGCCTCGAGCAGAGTGGTCGTCTGCTCCTCCGTTTGGTTGCGTCCGATCGCCTCCTGCACCGAGGGATCCAGGTCCTGCACGCCGAGACTGATGCGATTGAAGCCCAACGCGCGAAGTTGCCGCAGTCGGTCGACACTCGTCACTCTCGGGTCGACCTCGATCGCGACCTCGGCCTCCGACTCGAGCGAGAAGTGCCGCGTCACGAGCGCGAACAGCCGGTCCGTCTCCTGGTCACTGAGGTGCGTCGGCGTGCCGCCGCCCCAGTGGAGCTGGATCAATGAGCTCCTCGAGCCGAGCGCCTCTCGCACCATCGCCATCTCGAGGCCCAGCCAATCGAGGTAGGCGCTGGCCAGGCTCTTGTGCTTGTCGATCACGACGCTGCAGCCACAGAAGTGGCACCGCTCTTCGCAGAACGGAACGTGGACATAGAGAGCCAGCGGCTCTCTTGACGCGGCCGCTTCGGCCAGGCGATCTCGATAGTGGGACTCGCCAAGCTCGTCACGAAAGTACGGCGAGGCGGGGTAGCTCGTGTACCGGGGACCTTGCCGGCCGTACTTCTCGATCAAAGCGCTGAGCTCGCGACTCATCGAAGTGTCCTGATTCAGGCGGAGACAGCCGATCGGATCGGCCGGAACCGTGCAGTGAAGTGCCGGAGCACCGGCTCCTGCGAGACGAACGCGAAGCCTCCGATGTCCTCGCAACGATCGAAGACACGGCCGAGTGCTTCCACGACGAAGTCCATGTGGCTCTGCGTGTAGACCCGCCGCGGAATCGCGAGGCGCACGAGGTCCTGACTCGCTTCGGTCTCTTCGCCGGTCTCGGGGTCGTAGCGGCCGAACATGACGGTGCCGATCTCGCAGGACCGAATCCCGGCTTCCTCGTAGAGCGCGACAACTAGCGCCTGGCCGGGAAGCTCTATCGGCGACACGTGTGGCAGCATCCGGCGAGCGTCGATGTAGACCGCGTGCCCACCGGCTGGGCGAACGACCGGGACGCCCAGTGCTTCGAGCGAGCGCTGCACGTAGGCCGTCGAGGCGATCCGGTAGTGCAGGTAGTCCTCGTCCAAGACCTCCCGGAGCCCGATCGCGACCGCTTCCAAGTCGCGGCCCGCCATCCCGCCGTAGGTGGGAAAGCCCTCCGTCAGGATGAGCCGATTGCGCTCGAGTCGGGCGATCTCGACATCACGCGTGGCCAGGAACCCTCCGATGTTGGCGAAGGCGTCCTTCTTGGCGCTGAAGGTGCAGCCATCCGCGAGGGAGAACAGCTCGAGGGCGATGTCCTGCACCGGGCGATCGGACTGGCCATCCTCGCGCTTCTTGATGAACCATGCGTTCTCGGCGAAGCGACACGCATCGAGGTAGAACGGCACTCCGAAGCGATGGGCCAGCTCGGAAGCCGCCCGGACGTTCTCGAGGCTGGCAGGCTGGCCCCCGCCCGTATTGTTGGTGATGGTCATCATCACCAGTGCGACCTCGCCGCGCGGACGCTGCCTCAGCTCCTTCTCCAGCCGCTCGAGGTCGATGTTGCCTTTGAAGGGAAACGCGACCGCCGCTTCTCGGAGCTCGGGGCAAGGGAGGTCGATCGCCTCACCGCCGACGGCCTCGACATTGGCACGCGTCGTGTCGAAGTGGGAGTTGTTGATGACCACCTGACCCGGCTCGACCATCGTGCTGAACAAGAGCGCCTCGGCCGCGCGCCCCTGATGCGTCGGGATGACGTGCTCGAAGCCGAAGAGCTCCTGCACGGTCTCCTGGAACCGGAACCAGCTCTTGGCGCAAGCGTACGACTCGTCGCCGCGCATCATGCCGGCCCATTGCTCCTGACTCATCGCGCTCGTGCCCGAGTCCGTGAGCAGATCGATCAGCACGTCCTCCGCCTTCAGGAGGAACGGGTTGTATCCGGCGGCAGCGATCAGCGCCTCGCGCTCTCGCCGAGTCGTCATCCGGATGGGCTCGACCATCTTCACGCGGAATGGCTCGATGATCGTTCGAAAGCTGCCTTCACGAGGCATGAAGCTCTCCTCTTTGTGGACTCCTGTTCGACCCGTGCCGGTCTGGCCCCGGGATCGCGAACCACGTGCCATGTGAACGTGCCGTGAAGAAACCCCGGTTCGCAGGGCCATATCGTCGATCGAGCGCCAACGGCTCGTGTCACGCCTACGTGATTCGCGCTCGAGACGAGTTCACGCGAGAGTGAAACACCGGCAGGACGGGAGCCTCCGGAGGATCACCTTCGAGCGGATTCGTACCGGGAGGCCAACCGTCGCGTGCGCTCGCGGAGCGAGGTCAAGGTCTCTGCATAGTCGTCGTTCCCGGCGAGGTTCACGAGCTGGTCGGGATCGGACTCGAGATCGTAGAGCAGCTCGACGGGTGGCTCTTGCTCGTCGTAGCAGGCGTAGACGTAGCGCTCGCCGCGAATGCCCTCCCACTTCGGCAGCGCGGCGTGATCCATGCGGTGCTCGCAGAACGTCTCCACTCGCCAGCCCTCGACATCCCTCCTTTCGAGCCAGGGAACGAGGCTGCGGCCTTGATACCGGACAGGTCGCGGAACGCCGGCCAGCTCGAGCAAGGTCGGTGCGACGTCGAGGTTCAGCACCATCTCGTCGCGGACCTGACCGCGCCGCTCCTGCGGCGCTCGCGGATCGAACACGATGAGCGGGATTCGCAAGGCCTCCTCGTAGTGCGACCACTTCCCGGCAAAGCCACGCTCGCCCATGTAGTACCCGTTGTCGGCGAGGTAGACGATGACGGTGTTCTCGGCGTGGCCCTCACGCTCGAGGCCGTCGAGCAGCCGCCCGATCGCCTGGTCGACGCCGGTGATCATGCGGTAGTAAGCGCGAAGATTGCGCTCGTACTTCTCGGGCGTGTCCCAGCGCCAGAAGTACCGTTGGCGGTTCAAGGACTCCTTGAGAAACGTGGGCTGCGCCACGAAGATCGCCGGATCTCTCAGCCGAGGCAGAGGCATCGGGACGTCTTCATAGAGACCGTCGGCGCCAGGCGGCCAGGGGTAGTGGTCGACCTTGTCGGAGTCCTCGGCGTGCACGGCGTTGAAGCTGATCGACAAGCAGAAGGGCCGATCGTCGGGAGCCTCGGCGAGGGACTCGAGCGCCCAGTCGATGGCGAGGTCGGTCTCGTGCCGGGTGGAGCCGTCGGCCTGCGGGCGAAAGTAGGGATTGCGTCCGATGGTTCGGAAGTCGTCGAACATCGTCTGTCTCGGGTCCCCTTCGATCGAGACTCCGAACTTGCCGATGAACATCGTCCGATAGCCCGCGCGCCGAAGCTCGGCCGGGTAGCTCTCGCGCACGTCTCCCGCCCCGACCGGGGGCTGACCGAAGGTGTATCCGTGTGTCCGCTCTGTCAATCCAGTGAAGATCGAAGCGCGGCTCGCCGCGCAGATCGAAGTGGTCACGAAGGCGTTCCGAAAGTGCACTCCGCGCCGAGCCAAGCGATCGATGTGCGGCGTCTGGACGAATGGATGGCCCGCGCAGCCGAGCTGGTCGTTCCTCTGATCGTCCACGAGGAGCACGACCAGGTTCGGGCGCGGCTCGGCAGCGCCGTCCGTCGCGAGCATCATCGAGGCGAGCAGAAACCAGGCGGCGGTCATTCGGTGCTCTCTCTTCTGGGCGGCGGGCGATCCCGCTCTGAGCGCCGGGCGTCAGCTCGGCCGGAAGGATGCGATGTGCTTCAGGTACCACTCCGGAAAGCCGTACTGGCGGCACGGCTCCAGGATGCGATCCACGTAGTCGGCTTCTGCGGGCGCCGGCGCCATGTCGGTGCAGACGTAGCAAAGTGCCGGCAAGGAGCGGTGATCGAAGGTGGAGACCAGGACGGCCTCGGGAAGGTAGACCTGCCCCAGCACATCCTCGGCGTGAGCGTACAAGCGATCGAGCTCGGCATGTGTGACCTGGGCGACGATGCCAAAGGCGACACAGCCGCTCGCAGGCCGCAGATTCGCCCGCGGCGAGATCACGAGCTCGAAGCCGCCCAACCTGGCCGTTTCCCAGACCTGTGGGCGTAAATCGACCTCGGCCAAGACCGCGGGATTCAGGTAGGAGCCGTAGAAGAAGGTCCAAACCGCTCGATCGGACATCTGACCTCGATTCCTGATTCGACTGACTGCGCGCGACGGAGGCCCAAGGCTACGGACCGTGACCGGCCTTCTCAAGACCGAGCGACCGGTTTCCCTCGAGGTCGAAGAACGATCAATCGGCACCAGGCGACGCGAACTTCCGCAGGACCCGCTCCCAAGGCTCAATCATGGGTGTCGACCCGGATGAACCGACCTGCACGGACATCGGCGATCGACACCTCGCTCGATGTCTCGAAGCTCTCACCGCTGATCCGGTACGGCCCGGTGGCGCGAACGTGGTGAGGCTCCGTCTCGGTCGGGTAGGGTACCACGATCTCGAAGCGGCCTTCCGAGTCGCTGGTGGTGCCCTTTCGAAACCGGAAGCGCCGCCCCGAGCTGGTCTCGAGGGATACTTCCACTCGAACGCGCTCTTCGGGGAGAGCGACCCCCGTCAGCCTCGCTCCGGCCACGAGCTCCCAGACCTTGTAGGCCGGGTAGATCTTCCGCTTCCCCGTTGGAGGCACGAAGATCGAGGGAACCGAGAGGGACTCGTGCACGAGCCGGAAGCGCTCGAGCGCCGGCAGCGCGCCGCCGTCCGTGGTGCGGACGACCCGGCCGTCGAATCGATGCAGGCGATCGGCGACGCGCCGACGCCCCGATCGCACTCGCGGCAGCTCACGCGTCACCCAGTATCGCGCCCGGTACCGTGCGAGTATCTCCACGGCCTCGGCCTCGCTGCGAGCTCGATGGAGACGCATCGAGTCCTCGAAGCTCCGCTCGCCCAGATCATCACCGAAGTTGTCGACCATCATCGGTCGCCGCGAATGGAATCGCAGCAGGTGTCCCAGGTCCCAGAACGCCGCGATGCCGTACTCGGGCTCTTCACCAGGATCCTGCCAACCCTTCGTGGGCGGCGTGTGCTCGTGAATCCACTGGCCCGTCCGCCGAAGCTGCCGGCGCGGAATATCGGACGCGAGTGGCTGAGGTCGTTCGCCCTCGAGCGCCGTGAGGGCACGTCCCAAGTGGAACCAGGGAATCTCCAGGCAAGGGACCAGCGACACGGCCAGGGCGATGGAGAGAACGACCGGTGCCCCTCGCCAGCGCGATCTCAGCATGGCGGCCCAGCGAGCCAGGCCATCGGCGAGCACCAACGCCGCTGGCAAGGCAAGGAGGTCGACGAAGCGCCGTTGGAAAAGGGTCAGGACCAGCGTCGAGAAGAAGATGCTGGCGAGCAGCAGCCGAGCGAAGGCGCGCTCCCGCAGACCGGCCCACAGCACGGCCGCGCCGGCCAACGGAAGCAGCACGGCCAGCCAGCCGAGGTCTCCGTGCGCCGCCTTGAGCGTCCATCCGCCCTTTTGGAACAGGATCGGCTCGGACTCGGCGACGCGCGCTTGGAAGGACTCCGACTTGGTCACCCAACGCATGGCATCTTCCGCCGCCGAGCGGACCGGCGGTGCCAGGAGTGCCGCTCCGCCGAGCAGGACGGCGGCGATCAATCCGAAGCCGAATCCCCGCAGCTTCCGCTCGTCACGGCCCATGCCGATCCAAATCGCGGCCGCGATCCCACCGACGGCCAGGACGGCGACGGGCTGGAGCCAGGAAACCAATGTCCAGCTCCATCGCTGTTCCGGAGGGCGAGCTTCGTAGATCGCTCCCATCGCGAGGACGAGCGCGGCGGCGCAGGAGACTTGAACGCCGGCGGTCCAGACGATCCTCCGACCTCCGCCGATCCCGATCGAGAGTGCCAACGTGATGGCCCAAGCGAAGAGCAAGACCAGGCAGCCGGGCCAGATGAGCGCCGACGCACCGAGCGCCATGCCCAGCCACAACGCCGCCAGCCGAGATCGCCAACGGCTAGCCTCCGAACGCATCTCGGCGCCTGCGATCGACACCAGACCGACCAGCGCGGCCATCGTGGCGTGATGATCCACGAAGCCGATTCGAGTCGGGTGGACATTCGCTCCGAAGCAGGCGACGCAGGCAGCGGCCAGGAGACCGGCGACTGGGCTCGACAGCGCGCGCCAACTGGCGAGGAAGGCCATCAGCACGGCGAGCATGCCAAGGATCGGAGGTCCGAAAGCGGCGGCGGCGAGGATCGAAGGTCGATCGTCCGGGACACCGAGCGCGCGAATCAGGGCGGCGCTGCCCTGGTCGAATGCCAGCGGCCAGATCGCGCGCGCACCGCGCGGATAGTGGAGGTAGGGGTCCTCCCTCAGCGCTTCCGGGAGCCGGTCGACCCCGTAGGTGATGCGCCGCAGGTGGTAGTACGAGTCGTTTCCGTAGAGCAGCACGCCTCGCGGCGTGAAGACGTCAGGAAAAGGTGCGCAGCGGATCGCCCCGGCCCCGGCGATCAACGTCATCAGACAGATGATGATCAGCGATACGCGGCGTCGCGGTGACATGAGCCTCTCGAGGCGGTGACGAGATCTCTCCTCCCAGGCTCCTCGCTCCCGGTGTTTCTCTCGGGCTGATTCTCTCCCCAAGGATCTCCCGTTTCAAACGGCAACCCGGTCGGTCGCCACAGGCTGCCACCTTGCCGGCCGCCGCGCGCAGAGGCTCTCGGACGCCCGGGCGGCGAGGGATTCGACCGCCTTGGATTCTTCCCGTTATGGAGCCCTTGGCGATTCCCCTCATGGCGATGACGCGGTCTGCCCGGCGTCGCTCCCGGATCATCACAAGCACCTTTGAGCTTTGAGTTTTCGCTCGCGGCTCGACTCCGGACTGCGTAGGCTTCGATGAGCCGACGCTCTTCGGACGGAGCTCTCCGGTCCGATACGGTCCGCCTCCCGAACCATCCCTTTGCGGCCTTGCCCGGCGTCGCCAGGACGAGAGATCGATCATGAAAGTCAAAGCCCCCGCTCCCGGTCAGATCGGCGCCGAGGTCACCGATCTGAGAATGCAGGATCTGACTCCCGAGCTCGCCGCGGACCTCCGCGGGCTGGTCTACGAGCACCGCCTGGTGGTCGTGCGCCACCAGGAGATCAGTCGGCCCGAGTACGTCGAGGTCGCCAAGACGCTGGGCCGCCCGCAGATCTACTTCCAGTCGCACTACCATCACCCCGAGCATCCCGAGATCTTCGTGTCGGCCAACGTCCCCGAAGACGGACAGAAAGTCGGCGTCGCCGGAACGGGTCGATTCTGGCACAGCGACTACCAGTTCTTCGACGAGCCGCTCTCGATCACGATGATCTACCCGCAGATCCGGCCTGAGGGTCGTGGCACGAAGTACGTCGACATGGTCCGCGTGCTGCACGAGCTCCCGGACCACCTGCGCAGTCGCCTCGAAGGCACGCACGCATTCCACGAAGCGACTTGGTTCTACAAGGTGCAGCCCGAGGACATGGACAAGGCGATCCACGAGATCCTGCGGGAATTCCGGGAGATCACACCGGGCGCGTCTCATCCGACGATCATCACTCACCCCGTCACCGGCGAGCAGGCCTTGTATGTGAGCGAAGGCTTCACGACGGCCATTCACGGATTCACTCATGAAGAGAATCACGAGGTGCTCGAGGAGCTCTTCGAGTTCATCCGGCGCGAAGACCACGTGCATCCTCACGTCTGGGCGGACGGAGACGTCCTCCTCTGGGACAACCGTCAGTTGATCCACCGATCCGGCGGCCAGCTCAAGGGCTCGCCGAGCGTCAGCTACCGCATCGGCGTCTACGACGACCTGCCCTTCTACACGAACACCGAGAAGCGAGGCGATGTCGGACCCTGCTGGCCGATCGTCCCACCGAACTGAGGTGTCGAGCGAGCTGATCGACCGCTCGCTCGAAGCCATCTCGTCCGACTGTCGTTACCTGCAGCAAGCCGTCCTCGAAGCCGAGCCCGACCATCTCGTGGCGCGGGGCCGCTTCGGCATCCCCGCGTCTTGCTACATCGACGACACCGGTCACCTCAACTCGGTCGAGTTCAAGCTTTGCTTCAATCAGCTCATCGAGGTCCTTCTGGTGCAGGCACTCTCACTCGGCCTGTCTCCAGAGCTCCCGGCTAGGCGCCCCGAGACCCGCATTCGCGCCCTGCGCAGCGTGTTCCGGCGGGTCATCGACGGGCGGCGATTCGAAGGGGAGCTCCGAGCGCCGCGCGATCTGAAGATCGGCGCGAGCCATACCGTGCTCTGCCGATTCTGGGACGACAACGACGGGCTGGCCGAAGGCGAGGTCACGATCGACCTCGTGTGATCGAAGAGCGGCCGGATGGACGACGACGTCTCTCCCTTTCGGTCGCGCTCCTTCACGCCGGGAAGGTGTCTTGGATGGTGATGCCTTCTTCCTCTTCGATCTCCTCGGTCGGTCGCATGACGATCGCGTCCCAGGCGAGCTTCTCGCAGACCCGGACGCAGATGACGCAGCCGATGCACTCGTCGTAGCGGATGCGCACGGGAGGGATCGTGCGGTCCGGCCAATTCTCGGCGGGCTCGACCTCGATGCAGTCGACCGGACAGAAGGGGATGCAGACCTCGCAGCCGGTGCAGTTCGGCTCGAGCACCTGGGCGAGCTGCTTGGGACGCTTCTTCTTTCGCGTGTGCTTCTCGGGAATGTCGGGGATGTCGGACAGCAATCCCCGGATCTTGTTGCTGTTGTATGCGTTGCTCATGTCGATTCTCCAGGATGGTCAGGAGGTGCCGGAGTCCAGGCTGCGATACGGCTTGTGACCGTAATACTTCGGCCGCTCGTCGAGGCGCACGTGCAGCCAGGCGACGCCGCCCCCTGCGGTGCTGAGCCAGAGAGGCTTTTCCGAGAGTCTAGAAGCGGTAACGCGTGCGACCGTTCGCCAAAGCGCGTGTCGCTGCTCGCCGGGAGCGCCCCTCAGAAAGGCGAGGAGATGGGCGTAGGCCGACGCGTCGCCCTCGGGTGAGGGTACGATCAAATGAGCATCGGCCCCGAGGTTGTCGAACGTCAGGATGCTCTCGCTCGATGCCTCGAAGTGCTGGCGGAACGGCACGCCGTCGGCCGGCACGTCCAACCCCGGACTGTCGAGGACGACGCATTCGAACGGCCGAGAGAGTCGAGACGTCGTCAAGGGAGGCAGCTCCCAGCGAATCGCCCGAAAGGGCAGGTCGATCAGAGGACGCATGAAGTCCTCGCGGAAGCTCGAAGACCCTCGCCAACTCTCGAGGACATCACCGAAGGAGAGCGGATCGGACGGAGTCAGCCGGAGCGTTCTGGTATCGATGGTCTCGGTCTCGAAGCGGGCTCTGCTCATGACGGCGAGGATAACCGAGGCGTGGGCGATTGCTCGGTGATTCCGAGACGTGCATGAAGCGCGGCCCTCGCCGCAGGGCGGGCAAGATGCCCGCGCTCCACTTGGAGTTTTGCCCTTGACTGAGAGTCGAGCCCCGAGAGAATCGGCAGCGGCGGAACGATCCGCGCCCAACCTCTTCGGCCTTCCCCCAGCGAAGGCCCACGTGAGGCAAAGGGGGGTAGACTCCCGGATCGGCATCGAAGCGTGAGCCTCTGGTTTTCGCGATGGCGGAATGCTGCTGGGGAGTGACGCCGACGCGAGTAGCCACAGGAGTCTCCGATGCCGAAGAAGAAAGACCTCAAGCGCGTCGTTCGTGACCGGATGAGCAAGACCGGTGAGTCCTATACCACTGCGCGCTCGCAGGTCCTGCGCAAGAAGAAGCCGCAGCACGCGCCGATCCCCGCCGACCTCGCCGCGATCACGGGGATGAGCGACGCCGCCGTCGAGGCCAAGACCGGGAAGGACTGGCGGCGCTGGGTCGAGGTACTCGACGCCATCGATGCGTCGTCGATGCCGCACAAGGAGATCGCGAAGTACCTGCGCGACGAGGTCGGCGTCGCCCCTTGGTGGTCGCAGATGGTGACCGGCGGCTACGAGCGCATTCGCGGCTTGCGCGAGAAGAACCAGCGCCGCGACGGGCTCTACGACGCCAACAAGAGCAAGACCTTCCCGGTCACCGTGCAGGCGCTCTTCGATGGCTTCATGTCCAATTTGAAGACACACGACTTCGGTGATCTGAAGATCACCGTGCGAAAGGCGACGCGCCCCAAGTCGCTCCGTCTCTCGGCCGGCCCCGGCCGCCCGGTCGATGCCAACTTCTGGGACAAGGGTGAGCGCAAGAGCCAGGTCCAGATCCAACACTCGAACCTGCCCTCGAAGCAGGAGGTCACGAGGATCCGGCAGGTGTGGACCGAATTCCTGGACGGGCTGAAGGACTCGTTCTCGCACTGAGATCGCAAACGGAGCGCCGCGTTCTTCCGGCGCTCCTCGTCCTCCAAGCTGCGGCCCGCCTGAGTTCGGGAGTGCCCAAGTCGAGCGAGTCAAAGACCGAGTCTGTCGGTGAGGCTCTGCTCGAGCGAGCTTGGGCCGGGACGGCCGTGCGACGACAGCGCACTCCGAATGGCCCCTTGCTCTGCGCCTCCCAATTTGATCGGTGGCACCGGCGAGGAAGCAGCTCCCCGCACAGCAGCCGCTTCCCGTTTCGGTCGCGCGGGCTCTGGTTTCGTTCGCGCATCGTGTAGCCGACACTCCGCCCCCGTAGCATCGAGCCACGGAGCTTCGGATCTCAGGTCTGAGCCCTCTCCAAGGCGCTTGGAGAGAGGACACGGAGACCGGCTGAAGCCGGCGGTCCGAACGACGACGTGAC
>JAVJTD010000368.1:0-11165 GCA_040219065.1 Planctomycetota bacterium | reverse complement strand
AGTTCCGGTACATGACGAGCTGCTTCCGCGACTCCGGCTGATGAAACCCGCTCATATCGCCCCTCCGAGGATGATCTCAACCTGCCGCGCAGAGATTACCGCATCCCCGGCCCTGGGGCGCCGATTATTTGGACAGACCCTGAAGCCGGCGGTCCGAATCACTCCGGCAAGACCAGCTTGCCTTCCAGTGCGGCGTCGACGTTGTCGTGGAACTGGGTGACGACGTGCTCGTAGCGACCGAAGATCAATTCGTGGTTGGCGCCCGAGCGCATCGTGGCCTGCATCGACTCGCAGACCTGCATGTCCTCTTCCATCGTCTTCCAGTACGTGTCGTAGTGAAACTTCCGCTCGAAGGCCTCGTCGTTGGACACCGGCCCCTTCGGCACCATCATGCCGCCGACGAGCACCGTCGTGTCGGTGTCGACGGGAAACGGGGAGAGCACCTGCAGATACCCGGCGTGGACGAGGATGCACGTGTTCGGGAACAGGCTGTAGAGCATCCCGCAGTGCTCGCGGATGTTCCACTCGTCGAGACGGCTCTCGTCGAGGTCGAGCACGCTGGGCAGCGGCAGAACGACGCGCGCGTTCGGCGGGTCACAGTCGAAGAGGCTGATGTTGTTGAAGTAGCCCGAGCCCGCAGTCGAGCCGTGGAGCGAGGCGAGGTGGTAGATCTCGTGGGTCGCGTCCATGTGCAGCTTCCAGTTCAGCTTTCGCGTGCGCACCGACGGGCGCACCATCATGAAGCTGCCGAAGCCGAAGGTCTCCAAGTCCGAGAGCACCGAGCCGAAGTAGGCGTCGATGTCGACGGTGAGCCCGGGCGTCGGAATGACCAGCACGAAGCCGGCGCGCTCGTAGACCGAGAGCGGCACGAGGTTCAGTTCGGAGGTGTCGATGCCGGCGAAGCCTTCGGGATCGGGAATCGACTGCAGCTTGCCCGCGAGATCGTAGGCCCAACCGTGGAATGGGCAGACCAGGTGCTCGCAGCCCTTGCCCGTCGCCTCGCGCTTCAGGTGCGCGCCCCGGTGGCGGCAGACGTTGAGGAATGCTCGAAGCTGCCCTTCCGGGTCGCGCAGTACCAGGATCGGGACGCCCGTGTGATCGTGCGTCAGGAAGTCACCCGGCTTTGCGACCTGCGAGCTGAAGCCGACCACGATGGGGAAGCGGCGGAACAACGTCGCGCGCTCCTGCTCGAGCCGCTCGGGATCGGTGTAGCGATCCACCGGGACCCGGCCCGGCGCGGGTGCCATCTCGGACTCGCCGCGGTCGATGGTCGCGCGAGCCCTCCGGATCAGCTCGATCTGCAGCTCTTTTCTCATGTCAGGCCTCGTGGGGGTAGGGACGCGGCGGCTGAATGATACCAGTCGCTTCGACCGTCCCCAATGCCGGAGGCATCGGTCGGAGGCAAGCGCTCACCCTCTTGCGTAGCGGAGCCTCCGCCTCGCTCGGCTCGAACACTTCCATCTCGCGAATCGTTGCGACCGACGCCACGAACCCTATCCTGGTTCCTTGGAAGGGTCGCTAGCCGGTGACCCGAGCTCGTGGGCGGCGATCGAGAGGCTTCGATGTATTACGGCGCGATGATGGGGACGGTCGTGTTGCTGGTGTGCTCGAGCGGATGTCGCATTCCGGTGCCGGCACCCAGGCCTCAGCCGCCGGCCGCCAAGAAGCTCGCTGCCGACCCACCGCTCGCGCGCACCGAAGCCGCGCCGACCTTTCGCCGCAGCATCGGACGCTCCGTCGAGGCGCGTCCCATCGAGGCCATCGAGCTGGGAACCGGCGAGGACCGAATCCTGATCCTCGCCTCGATCCATGGTGACGAAGCGGCTGGCACACCCCTCGTCGAGGCCCTCGCCGATCTCCTCGTCACCACGCCCGAGCTCCTCGCCGGGCACCGCGTGATCATCGTGCCCGAGGTGAACCCCGATGGCGTCGCGTACCGGCGGCGTCACAACGTGAACGGCGTCGACCTCAACCGCAACTTCCCGGCAGGCAACTACCGCGCGAACCGCACGGGCGGCGAGGAGCCCCTCAGCGAGCCCGAGTCCCTCGCCTTGCGCGATCTCGTGCTCGAGGTGAGTCCTTCTCGCGTCGTCACCATCCACCAGCCGCTCGGCTGCGTCGACTACGACGGCCCGGCGCAAGAGCTGGCCGAGACGATGGCTGAGGCCGGTCCGCTCGGCGTTCGAAAGCTCGGCAGCCGGCCGGGCTCGCTAGGATCGTGGGTTGGGCTCGAGCTCGGCATTCCGATCGTCACGCTCGAGCTTCCCGGCAGTGCCACTGGCCGCACGCCCGAAGAGCTCTGGGAGAAGTACGGCACGATGCTGATCGCGGCGATCGACTTCGGGAATGCCGCGAGAGCGAAAGGGCCGGTCGGACCTCAGCCGCCTAGCGGGTCAGATCGATCTGAATGATCTCGTCGATGCCGTTGACGACGACCTCGAAGAACACCGCCGCGTTCTGATCGCTCTGGTTCTCGAAGTGGATGCGCTGGATGTCCACCAGCTCCATCTTCTTCTCCTCGCGCGGGGCGAGGGTCTCCCGGCCCTGGACGCCACCTTGCTCATCGAGGATCGCGACCAGGATCGTGCCCGGTCCTTCGTTGCGAATCGTCGCTTGCCCTTCGCCTTCCTCATCGAACTGCAAGGCAGCGCGCCCCGATGTCGTCAGCTCCATCGCGCCCTTCTTGAGGACGGTCGTCGAGCATCCGGTCGCGATGCAGAGTGCCAGTAAGCTGGCGAGCAGAGTCGTTCGAGTGGACATGGCAGGGCTCCTCGTTCGGGATCGGCGGCGATCGATGAGCCGCCCCTGATACGACATCGCGCCGATCCGTTCCAGCCGGAACTGAACCTCTGGGAACGCGGGCGTCGCGCCCGCACTCGATCACGAGAGCCGCTCGCCAATCGGAATCCTCCAACGGAGCGCGGGCTTCCAGCCCGCATCGGGCCGCGCAGCCTCGCTTGACGTGCCGGCGAAACTCGGCCCAGCTCACTCCAATGTTCTCCTGCTCGCGTCAGCCTCTTATGCTCCGGGGGGCGCGTCGCGGACGCGCTGAGCTTCGAGACACATGCTGGACTCTCCCATGCTGACGCTCGCCTTCTTGCTCTCGACCCTCTCGTCGCAGGAAATGCACATCGCCCGCGAGCCGGCCCTGCGAGTCGTCACGTACAACATTCGCTACGGCACGGCCAACGACGGTGAGAACCGCTGGGAGAATCGGCGCGAGTGGCTGTTCGAGACGATTCGAGATCAGGCGCCCGACGTGCTGGGCTTGCAGGAAGCGCTCGCATTTCAGCGCGACGAGATCCTCGAGGCCGTTCCCGGGTACACCGCCGTGGGCGTCGGCCGCGAGGGCGGTGATCGCGGTGAGCTCTCGCCACTCTTGATCGCGGACGCGCGACTCGAGATCGAAGACAGCGGAACGTTTTGGCTCAGCCCGACGCCCGAGGTCATCGGCTCGAAGGGCTGGGACGCCGCGCTGCCGCGCATCGCCACCTGGGCGAAGCTGAAGGATCGCGCGACCGGGCAGCAGCTCCTGGCGATCAACACGCACTTCGATCACCGCGGCGCCGAGGCGCGGCGTCAGGCAGCGATCCAGATCGCGGCGTGGGCCGAGCGCTTTGGCGAGATGCCGCGTGTCGTGCTCGGTGATCTGAACGCCGGAGAGAGCGCACCGCCGCTCGAGGCGTTTCGAGAAGCGGGCTGGCGAGACAGCTACCGCGTGCGGCATCCCGAGCAGAGCAGGGTGGGGACGTTCACCGGATTTCGGGCGCGCTTCCGCGGCGCGAAGATCGACTACGTGCTCTGCGACGACCATTGGGATGTCCGGCGCTCTTGGATCGACCGCACGCAGAAGGACGGGCGGACGCCTTCGGATCACTGCGCCGTCGGTGCGGACTTGGTCATGCGAGGTAATGCGCGCGAGATGCCCGTCCTCGCCGGTGATTGGCGCGCGCTCGCGGCCAACCCGGATCTCGGAGAGCTGCAGGGCGAAAGGCAGGAGGTCGTCGATCACGGGCTCTGGCAGGCGGACGACGGAAGCTGGCAACTCTGGGCCTGCATCCGCGGGACGAAGGTGGGCCGGGTGCTGTATCGGTGGGAAGGGCCGTCACTGAAGGGCGAGCTGCAGCCGGTCGGCATCGCGATGCGCGCGGAAGCGCAATATGGCGAGAGCATCGACGACTGGAATGGGCAGGAGTGGATTCAAGCGCCCTTCGCTTGGAAGGACGATCACGGATGGCACATGCTCTACGGTGGTCACCGCACTGAGCAGGAGTCCTGTCAGATCTGCCTGGCGACTTCGAAGGACGGGCGCGAGTTCGAGCGTCATGCCGGCGAAGCCAATCGCAGCCGAGTGTTCGTCGGGCCCGGCGAGGCGCGGGACCCGATGGTGATCCGCATCGGCGATCGATTCCTCTGCTACTACACCGGCCACGACGAGGGCGAGCGAGCGCCGTGCAAGATCTACTGCCGCAGCTCTGACGATCTGGTGACCTGGTCGGAGCCCGTGGCGGTGTGCTGGGGAGGCTCGGCCGGCTCTGGCAATTGGAGCGCGGAGTGCCCGTTCGTCGTGGCGCGAGGTGGCTGGTTCTACCTGTTCCGAACGAGCAGCTACGGCGAGCCGGTCACGCACGTGTATCGCTCGGCGGACCCTCTCGACTTCGGTCGGGGCGATGACTCGAAGAAGATCGGGACGATCGCCGTCGCGGCACCCGAGGTCGTTCAAGACGGCGAGCGGACATGGATCACGTCGGTGCACGACCTCCGCGGTGGCATCCAGAGCGCACCGCTCGAGTGGCGCGCCGAGGAGGAGGTCCCGGGCACGGCGGCGTTCGTCGAAGCGGGCGAAGTGCTCTTCGACTTCGAGGACGGCTCGCTCGAAGGATGGGAGGTGATCGGCGAAGCCTTCGATGGGCAGCCGACCTTTGCAGAAGGACCGATGGTGCGCGGACGGCTCGTCGCGCCGTCGGGACACTACTTCATCGGTGGCTATGAAAAGCGCCCCGGTCCCGAGGCTCCAGCCGGCGAGACGGTCGGCGACGCTCCCGTAGGGGAGCTCGTCTCGCCGCCCTTCGAGCTGACCGGCACGACGCTGACGTTTTTGCTGGGGGGAGGTCAGGATCGAGAGAAGCTGTACCTGGTGCTCGAGACGGTGGACGGCGAAGAGCTCCTGCGAGCCACCGGAGGCGGCACGAACCGAATGGCGAGAATCGCATGGGACGTCTCGAAGTGGACGGGCCAGTCCGTTCGCTTGCGCCTCGTCGACCACTCGAGCGACTCCTGGGGCCACCTGAACCTCGACGATGTGAGAATTCGGTAATCTGAAGCATGCGGCATTCGGAGCGCCGGCTTCAGCCGGTCCCCGTGTCCTCCTTCCGAGCGGCTCGGAGACGACCGTAACCTCAGGTCCGAAACTCCGTGGTCACGCTCGATCCCGGCCCAAGCTCGCTCGTGAGAGAGCCTTCACCGACCGACTCAGTCTTTGGCTCGCTCGGCTTGGGCACTCCGTCGGTTTCGTTCGGACCGCCGGCTTCAGCCGGTCCCCGTGTCCTCCTTTCGAGCGCCTCGGAGACGACCGTGACCTCATGTCCGAAGCTCCGTGTCCGGACCCGAGATCCTCAACGTCCGTGGTGTTTCTCCGGAATCTCCCCTTTCAAGTCCGGAAGAAGTCGTCGCTCCGATCAGCCCCTTGCTCGGCACCTACCCGCTCTCTCGGCGGCTTCGTCGAGAGAACGTTTCTCAGCTCGGCGACCTCTTCCCGTCTCGGTCGCGCGGGCTCTGGTTTCAGTGGACGATGACGCCTTACGAGAAGTGGCCTGGACGCTCTCCCATCCGGCCGGTAGCTTGTCGGACCCGATCGAACGCGCCTGATGAGAGACCGATGACCGAGATCGCCGTCCCAGACTCCCAGACCTCCTCGCCCGTAGGACCGGCCCCGGTGCCGCTGTGTGGCTGGGGCCGTCATCCCGTGGTCACGGCTCCACTCGTGCGCGGGGAGGATCTCGAGCGCATCACCGAGGAAGCGACTCTGACGCGCGGTCTCGGACGGTCCTACGGCGATGCCTCCTTGCCCGAGCCCGGTGCCCTCGTCGCCGGGTCCACGCTGGCCGATCGCATCCTCGCCTTCGACGAGTCGACCGGATTGCTCCGCTGCGAGGCGGGCTTCTCTCTCGAGGCGATGAATCGCCTGCTCCTCCCCCGCGGCTGGTTCACTCCCGTCACGCCGGGCACGCAGTTCGTCACGGTCGGTGGCATGTTCGCCGCGGACGTGCACGGCAAGAACCACCACGAGTCGGGCTGCTTCGGCGAGCACGTGAGGCGGATCAAGATCCGGACGGGCGACGGCGTGGTCCATGAGATCGAAGAGGACCACGAGCTGTTCCTCGCGAGTCAAGGCGGGATGGGGTTGACGGGTCACCTGCTCGAGCTCGACGTGCAGCTCCAGAAGGTGCCCTCGCCGTGGATCTGGGCCGAGACGTCGTCGGTGCCCGACCTCGAGACGATGATCGAGAAGCTGCTCGAGGCGAGCGGGAAGTGGCCGTATACGGTCGGTTGGTCGGACTGCCTCGCGCCGGGCGCCAGGATCGGTCGCGGCATCTTGATCGTCGGACGCTGGGCGAATCCCGACGAGGCGCCGAAGAAAGCGCCCAAGCACAAGCGACAGGTCGCGGTGCCCTTCCAGTTCCCCGGCTGGGTGCTCTCCCGCTGGTTCGTTCAAACCTTCAATGCTGCTTATTATCGCTTGAGGTCGATGACGGCCGGCGCCGGGATCGTCGATCCGCAGCCGTTCTACTATCCGCTCGACGCGATCGAGCATTGGAACCGCGTCTACGGGCGCCGCGGCTTTACGCAGTATCAATGCGTCCTGCCGGTCGAAGGCGGCACGGCGTCCTGCCACCGCTTCTTCGACATCCTCGTGAAGATGGGCGGTACGCCCTACCTCGTCGTCGTGAAGGACTTCGGCAAGGAAGGCCGCGGCCGGATCTCGTTCCCGCGCCCCGGCATCACCATCGCCATGGACCTGCCGATGCGCGGCTCGAAGACCCAAGCAGTCGTCGATGCGCTCAACGAGCACGTCCTCGAGCAAGGCGGGCGCGTCTACCTCGCCAAGGACGCGCTCACCCGAAGAGAGCACTTCCAGGGAATGGAGCCGCGCCTGGAAGACTGGAACGAGCTGCGGCGCGTGTACGATCCGGACGGGCGACTGAGGAGTGCGCTGTCGATGAGGCTGCTGGGAGACGATCGATGAAGGCCGTGATCCTCGGCGCGACGAAGGGCATGGGACGTTCGTTGGCGAGGCTCATGGCTGCGCGTGGCGACACGCTGTTCTTGCTGGGACGAGATCCCGGCGACATGGAGCGCAGCGCGGCCGAGCTGAAGGTCCTCGGTGCCGGCCCCGTCTCGTTCGCCACCTGCGATCTGATGGAGCCGAGCGGATTCGCTCCGGCACTGCAGGCGGCCGAGCAGGCGATGGGCGGGCTCGATGCGGTCATCGTCACGGCCGGGCTCTATGCCCAGCAAGAGGACCTCGAGGTCGATCCCGACAAAGCGGCGGCGCTGCTCCAGGTGAACTTCACCGGGACGATCCTCTTCTGCGAAGAGGCTCGCCGGCGGCTCCTCGCCAAAGGCGGCGGCAAGCTCTGCGCCTTCAGCTCGGTGGCCGGCGAGCGCGGCCGCAAGCCGGTGGTCCTGTACGGCGCGACGAAGTCGGGCCTCAGCTTCTACCTCGAAGGCCTCGACCACAAGTTCCGCAGCCATGGGCTCGAGACGATCACGGTCAAGCCGGGCTTCGTGAAGACCGGCATGACCGAAGGCCTGAAGCCGCCGCCGTTTGCCGGGGAGCCGGACAGCGTCGCCAAGACGGTCTTGGCCGCGATCGATCGCGGCCGTCCCGTCGTCTACGCGCCGCCCATCTGGCGCTGGGTCATGCTGGTCATCCGCAACCTCCCGCGCTTCGTCATGCGGAAGATCGGATTCTGAAACCGGGTAGACTTAGACTCTCCGGGTTTTCCTCGAGGCCTGGGGCGACATCCGTGAAGCCTGGGCGGAAACGTGCATGTGGTTGAATCGGTCAGCCCGTCCTGATAACTCCGGGCAAGGAACTGACTGACCGTATCCTCTACGCGAATTCGAACGGGGAATCGACTCGCGATGAACCATGTCTTCATTTCGTACGTCCGAGAGAACGAAGCTCAGGTCCAGCGTTTGGCCGCGGAGTTGAGAAAGGCCGATATCAAAGTCTGGCTCGATAGGGACAATCTCAAGCCTGGGACGAGGTGGCAAGACGCGATAAAAGGGGCCATTCGTGAGGGTTCTTTCTTCATCGCTTGCTTCTCAGACGAGTACGATCGTCGCGATATAACTTACGCAAATGAAGAGCTGACCCTCGCGAGAGAGGAATTGCGAAAGAAGGACCGGAGCACGACTTGGTTCATTCCGCTCCTCCTGTCGGGCGACGTGCCCGAGATCCCTATCGGGCCTGGGGAGACCATTCGGGACATTCACTGGGTCGACGTCACCGAGGATTGGGAGAGCGGTGTTGCTCAGCTGATAGGCGTGATTCAGGGCAGTGACCACGCATCAGCCCCAGATCTGGCTGAACACGGAAGCGAATTCAACGTCGCTGACCGGTCCGGCCCGCTAACAGAATCTCCCTCGAAACCAAGCAAGCCTTGGGAAGAGATCCGTTGGCGGAATGTCTTGCTATGGACAGCGGCGGTAGTCCTGATTGCCAATTTGCCATTGCTTTGGGTGTTGGCGACTCGAGAGCCAGCGAACTGGTTACCCACCATTGGACAAGCTCCTGGTCAGTTTCTTTACCCTGTGTTGTTCTTCCCTTTCGGCGTGCTCTCTCTTGCCATCGCGTCGTCGACGTTCAATACCTCCGGGGTTGATGTTCCGTATCGGCGCCTGGCAAACCGAGCTGCAGCCTCAGTCGCCCTCCTGCTCGCCGTTGTATTCAGTTGGAGTGACACGTGGCGAAAAGAGCAGGCGCTATATGAACTCCGACCAGCGCTTTCTTCTTCTGCCGTAAGTGTCTTTCTGGCGAGTCGCTCCGATGATCAGTCGACTCGTGGTTCGGCTCTTCGGAAACGAAGCGTCATAAGATCTCAATTGGTGGACCCGACGCGACAGAGTCATGATGAGTCTATGCTGTTCCTCAACTTTCTAGAGGGAATCGTCAGCGTGCTGACGGGCCTCGGTATCATGTACTTCACATTATTGGTCTTCGGGGTTCTCTACCTTGGGGGAGCAATTCCATTAGTGGCTCGAGACCGCATTCGCCGTACCGCAGTATTGTTGCTCGTGGCAGAAGGCTTCGTGTTTTGCTGGCACCCGATGTATCTGAGCTATCTGGAGAACATGCAGGAGTTCTTGCCCGTTGAGGATAGCCTGGGTGGTGTGTACTTCTTTCCAGTCTTCATCGGTGTCGGAATCGTCATTCTCTTGTTCTGTGTGATTCGGGCGTCGAAGAGCCTGGTCGCGGCACTCAGAAACGTTGGACTAGGGTTGTTGTCATTTCTGTTCTGCGGAGCCTTGCATCTGTGGCTTGCGTGGGACCCAAAGTCCTTCGATACGTTCTTTGGTGTCGACGTCATCCCCGGAAAGCTCGCGGTCGACTTTGGAATGGCGCTCTGGTTGGGAGTCATGATCATCATCCTCGCCTGGGCAAGTCATTCCAATCGGAGTGCCGCTTGACCCATTCGATTTAACATGATCGCCAAGGAAGTGTCGCACCCCTACGGAGGCAGAAGATTCAGCCGTCCTTCTGCGCTTCGTCCGGCGTGAGCCCGAGGACGATGTCGAAGTGGGCTTGCAGCTCGCCGACCTTCGAGCCCTCGAGTGCTTTGAAGTCGATGATCACCGATTCGCGTTGCTTCGGATCGCGGATCGCGCGCAGGACGCCGTCGCGCTCGTTCTGCGGGTGGCCTTTGATGTAACACTGAGTCGTCAAGAGATCGCGACCGCCCTTCTTGACCTGCACGTGGATGTGCGGCGTGCGACCGGGATACGGCACCGGCTTGATCGTCCGGAAGTAGTACTCGCCCTTCGAGCTCGTCAGGAAGCGGCCGAAGCCCTGGAAGTTCGGGTCGCGCTTGTCCTTGTTCCCGGTCCCCGAGTGAAGATAGGCACCGCCGTTGTCGCACTGCCAGATCTCGACGACCAGGTTGCGCATTGGATTGCCTTGGAGATCGAGGACGCGACCGGTCAGGTGCGTGATCTCACCGACGGCCGGCGAGAGCGTCTCGTTGATGACGATCAGGTCGTTGTCGGTGTCGAGTGGCAGCTTGTCGGGATAGAAGGGCCCTTCGGTTTGCGCGGGCGTGCGTGTCAGGTCGTCGGCGAAAGCGCCCGGCTGCCAGAGGCGTGGGTTCGCCCACGCGAAGCGCTGCGTCGCCGCCGCCGCGATTCCGGCGGTCCCGATCTGAAAGAGCTTGCGTCTCGACAATCTCGTCATGTCGTCACCTCGAGGGAAGGGCAGATTGTGCAGGGCCTGAGTGGCCGGTCACCCAGAGTACGGTGAGAACGTCCGTTCGGCGAGTGAGGGAATCGACGGAGTGCTCAAGCCGAGCGAGCCTGCGAATCGCAATTCCGCGGGCTCTGTTCAATCCTCGGAGACGATCGCCTCGGCGAGGCGTCGCACGCTCTCGGGGGCGCAGCCTTCGGCCTTGTTGTTGATGATGACGGTGACCTGGCGCGCGTCGGCGCAAGCTTGCCGGCAGAGCTCGGCGAGGCTCTGTCTCGTCGTGGGATCCTCGTCGACGAGGCGATCGAAGGCCTGGTAGCGCTGCTTGGCCTGCGCGTAGGAGAAAGGACGGGCGAGCATCCAACGCACGACGACGCTCCGGCCGACGAAGCCTCCGAGCCTTTGGAGCTGCTCCGCGGGGGACGGCATTGTCGGATGGGCGTTGACGCAATGGGTCGCACCCGTCTCGAGCAGCGCTTGCCGGTAGGCCGGAGTCAGTAGCCGTCCATTCCGAAGCTCGACGGCGTAATGAGGTCCGACGGGCAGTGAGGCGAGGAAGCCGTGCAGCTTCTCGGCGAAGCCCTGAGGACCGCCGACGGCGGCGAGCTCGAGAGGCGGGAACTGGAAGAGGAGCGGGTCGGCCTTTGGGCCCAGGCCTTCCACCATCGGACCAATGACGACCTCCCTGGCGTAGGACGGA